>WRMI01000018.1 GCA_009777175.1 Marinilabiliaceae bacterium | reverse complement strand
ATACTTATTGCAGAGGTGATTTACTAAAAGCGTTAATGAACGCAAATTATAAGATGGTAGTAACCGTTTTCAACCGTTTGCTTGCATCTATTGTTTACGATGATTTTAGAAAAATTGCACAAAAAAGCGTTTCTGATAATGATTATGATATGGATCCACGCGAGTGGCACTATCGTTCCATTTTATTTGCTTTTTTGCGTGGCTGCGGCGTGGTTGTTTTTGCCGAAATGCACACAAATTTAGGTCGTTCCGATATTGTGCTATCGCATAAAGGATATATTTGGGTTATCGAACTCAAAGTAGCCTACGAAGGATACAACCCCATAAAGAAAGCAGAAGAAGCATACATACAAATTGTTGAAAAAAATTATGCAAAACCATATCCTAACGCTCTTTGTATGGGATTGGCAATTGATGATAGCAAACGAATGATAACACATTATACATTGCCTTCTTCAAAGGAAAGAGGTTTTGAAACGAAAAGTATAAATCAAGAAACAGAGTAAAAAACCCTTATATTCATATTTAGTTCTATATCAAATATTGTACTATATCAAAAATTTCAATTACATTTGCAAAAAATTTTAAAACGATGGAAAATAATAGATTAAATTTACCTGTTGGTGTTCAGCGGTTTGAGCAAATCCGCAAAGGAGGATATATATATGTAGACAAGACCAAATATCTTGTCGAGATGATCCGTAAGGGCAAAATTTATTTTCTTGCCCGACCTCGTAGGTTTGGCAAGTCGGTTATAGCATCGACCTTTGAGGCGATTTTTGCCGGCGAGAAGGAACTTTTTAAGGGACTTTATGCGGAGAAGTTTATGATGGATTTTGAGCCAAGTCCTGTTATTTCGTTGGATATTAGTGCTGTAGTCACAAATGACGGTATTAGCGGAATCAAAGAATCTCTCAGAGAAATAACGATAGAAGCCGCAGAAAGTTTGGGAGTCGATGTTCCCAAGGATTTATCTGCCGGCAATATTTTTAGAAAACTAATAATCAATGCAGCCAAAAAAAATAATAAACAGGTAGTTATTTTGATAGATGAGTACGATTCTCCTTACGTCGAATTTGTAAATGATTCAACTATGGCTAATAAGGTTCGTGCTGAACTTCGAAGTTTTTACAAACAACTCAAAGCAAACGAGAAACACATCCGTTTTATTTTCATCACAGGTATATCCAAGTTTGCAAAGGTCGGCGTTTTTTCATCCCTCAATAATCTTAAAGATATTTCATTGATGCCCGAATATTCGGAAATCTGCGGACTAACGGAAGAAGAAATCATTAAATATTTCCCCGACTATCTTGCCGAAACAGCCCAAAAAATTAATTTAAGTACCGAAGGTTTAATTGAAAAGATGCGATCGTATTACAATGGATTTTCGTTTGATTATGATGCTTTAACTCGACTTTATAATCCGTTTTCTACTTTGGAATTTTTTGATAATAAGCGGTTTTTAAACTATTGGATAGATACGGGCAAACCTAAAATAATCGCAGACTACTTGAAACACAGGAATTTAACAGTAGAACAATTTCGGAATTATCCTATTTCCGAAGATTTTGCAAAAAGTCCGGGCGACGTGGACGAAACTCCTCCCGAAGGTTTCCTTTATCAGGCAGGATATTTGACTTTGCGACCCGGTACAACCGACTATCTTTCATTGGATTACCCAAATACAGAAGTGCTAAATTCCATGTCGGAATTGGTAGCGCAAAATTTTTTGCAAGACAAAGATGAAGATTATACTTATTGCAGAGGTGATTTACTAAAAGCGTTAATGAACGCAAATTATAAGATGGTAGTAACCGTTTTCAACCGTTTGCTTGCATCTATTGTTTACGATGATTTTAGAAAAATTGCACAAAAAAGTGTTTCTGATAACGATTATGATATGGATCCACGCGAATGGCACTATCGTTCCATTTTATTTGCTTTTTTGCGAGGCTGCGGAGTAGTAGTTTTTGCTGAAATGCACACAAATTTAGGTCGTTCCGATATTGTGCTTTTGCATAAAGGACATATTTGGGTTATCGAACTCAAAGTAGCCTACGAAGGATACGACCCCATAAAGAAAGCCGAAGATGCATACAAACAAATTGTTGAAAAAAATTATGCAAAACCATATCCCAATGCTCTTTGTATGGGATTGGCAATTGATGATACCAAACGGATGATAACACATTATACATTGCCATCTTCAAAGGAAAAAGGTTTTGAAACGAAAAATATAAATCAAAAAACAGAATAAAAAACCATAATTTTTTGAGAACCAAACTATTAATTTCATTATTGTTATTAAACTAATAATATTTTAGCAAAATGGCTCTTTTATGAAAAAAATAGTATATTTGCCGCAAATTTTTAAATTATATTATTATGGCACAAAGCACTGAAATAAAGATTTTTGAAGAACAAAAAATTCGCACAACTTGGGATGAAACTTTAGAAGAATGGTATTTTTCGGTTGTAGATGTTGTTGAAGTATTGACTGAAAGTATTAATCCGCGCGATTATTGGTTTAAAATGAAACAACGTGTGAAACTTGAAGACGGAATTGAGTTGTCGACAATTTGTCGACAACTGAAATTGATGTCTGCTGATGGAAAAAAATACCTGACCGACTGCGCCAATGTACAGAGTTTGTTTCGTATCATTCAATCAATTCCTTCGCCCAAAGCAGAACCTTTTAAACAATGGTTAGCAAAAGTTGGTTATGAACGCATTAAGGAAACTATTGACCCAGCGCAAAGTATTGACCGCGCGCGCAAAAATTGGGCAAAACTCGGAAGAAGCGAAAAATGGATACAACAAAGAATGACAGGACAGGAAACACGCAACAAACTGACTGATTATTGGAAAGATGCGGGAGTAAAAGAAAATCAAGAGTTCGCAGCATTGACTAATATTATTCATCAAGAATGGACGGGGTTGACTGTAAAAGAACATAAAGATTTAAAAAACTTGAAAAGCCAAAATTTACGCGACCACATGAATGAAGCGGAATTGATTTTTACGGCATTAGCCGAACTTTCAACACGAGAAATTGCAGAAAGCGAGCAAGCTAAAGGTTTTAATGAAAATGCTAAAGCAAGTAAAAAAGGTGGTAATGTGGCAAAAAATGCTCGTAAAGAATTAGAAGCAAAAACAGGAAAATCGGTTGTTACTGGTGATAATTTTTTGCCGCCAACTATTGTCAAAAAAGAATTAAATAGTAAATAAATTTATGATAATTAAATAGTGTTTTAAAAAAATATTATCAAAATAAAATATTCAGAAAAATTTTTAGATTTTATGAAGATAGTTAAAGTTACAACAAAAAAGCAGAAGAAACAATTTTTAAATATGGTTTCTTTGATTTATAAGAACGACCAACATTATGTTCGTCCATTAGATGATTCCATTGAAGAAGTTTTCGACCCAAAAAGAAACGAATTTTTCAATTACGGTGAAGCCGAGAGGTTTATTTTGATTGACGACAAAGAAGTTCCCATCGGCAGAATTGCTGCCTTCATTAATAAGAAAAAGGCATTCGGTTTTGACCAACCAACAGGAGGGATGGGCTTTTTTGAATCTATTAACGACCAAAATGCTGCATTTTTGCTCTTCGATACTGCAAAAAATTGGCTTAAAGAACGAGGTATGGAAGCAATGGACGGTCCAATTAATTTCGGCGAAAACGACAACTTCTGGGGACTCCTTACAGATGGATTTACACACCCCGGATTAGGTATGCAGTACAATCCGCCATACTACAAGGATTTTTTTGAGAACTACGGTTTTGTTAACTATTTCGAACAAGTGAGCAATCATTTAGATTTGACAAAACCATTCCCCGAACGATTCTGGAAAATTGCCGAACGAATTATCAATAAACCCGAATATAGTTTCAAACATTTTAATTGGAAAGATTCAGAGCAATTTATCGCTGATTTTGTGAAAGTTTACGACGACGCATGGCGTTTTCACGAAAATTTTACTCCAATGAACCCCGACACCCTCAGAAAAACGCTCAAAGATTCCAAATCTTTTATGCTCGAACAAATGATATGGTTTGCATACCATAATAATGACCCCATTGCGTTTCTTATTATGTTTCCCGATATTAATCAAATATTGAAACATTTGAATGGTAAACTACATTTACTCAACAAAATACGGTTTTTATATCATAAATTGACAAAAACTATGACTCGTTCCCGCATCGTAATAATGGGCGTAGCACCTCATTATCAGCGGATAGGAATAGAATCGGGTATTTTTTGGCACTTGCGCGACGTAATGAGCAAAATGCCTCATTACACCGAAGTAGAGTTATCGTGGGTAGGCGACTTCAACCCCAGAATGCGAGCGTTACACGAATCAGTTGGCGCAACCTTCGCAAAAAGGCACATCACATTCAGATATATTTTTGACGACCAAAAAAGAAACGAAAAAAGAGCAACGGCTATTCCGCTGGATCCGAGAACTTTGAAGAAAGAGTAAATAATACCTGATTTGCTTTAATTAATTGAATAAAAAAAGCACGAACCATAAAATTCGTGCTTCTTTGAATGAAAAAAAACTTCTTTAATTATTTCTTAATATTTTGTTTTTCAACAAATTCTTTAAGAACGGTATTAAAATTGGGGAAACCAATTTCTTGCAGTTCATAGTCTACTTTTACAGTTGGTTGTTTAATTTTAACTATTCTCTGCAAATCAATTGGAGTCGCAATAACAACGGCATCACAAGGTGTATTTGCAATAGTTTTTTCTAAATCTTGGACTTGTTGATCACCATATCCCATTGCGGGCAATAAAACACCTATTTCAGGATATGTTTCGAAGGTATTTTTCAATTTACCAAGGGCGTATGGACGTGGGTCAATCAATTTACCCGCACCGAATTTCAGTGCAGCAACAGTTCCTGCACCAATTTTCATTTCTCCGTGTGTTAAAGTTGGACCATCTTCAATCACTAACACATTTTTGCCTGTAATTAGTTCGGGTTTATCAACTGTAAGATATGATGCGGCATCAATAACAGTAGCGTTAGGGTTGATTTTTGCAATATTATTTCTGACAATATTGATATTATCCAACGATGCGGAGTCAATTTTGTTGATGCAAATAACATCAGCAATACGTGCGACAACTTCGCCGGGATAGTATGAAATTTCTGCATTCGGTCTCAACGGGTCGACAACTCCCACCATCAAATCGGGTTTATAAAATGGGAAGTCGTTATTTCCACCGTCCCATAAAATTATATCACAACCGTCAGGGTCTTTTTCGGCTTCTCTAAGAATTGCTTCGTAGTCTACTCCTGCGTAGATTACATTTCTTTTTGTAACCACGTGAGGTTCGTACTCTTCCATTTCTTCGATTGTGCAATTGTGTTTTTTGAGGTCTTCGACAGAAGCAAAACGTTGAACTTTTTGTTTTACTAAGTCCCCATAAGGCATAGGGTGTCTGACTGCAACCACTTTTAATCCCATTTCAACAAGGATTTCAATAATTTTCCGTGATGTTTGGCTTTTTCCGCAACCTGTACGAGTTGCTCCTACTGCAATAACAGGTTTTGTTGATTTTATCATTGTCTTTTTAGGACCGAGCATACCAAAATCGGCTCCTGCGGCATTGACAATAGCGCTCATGTTCATAACCCGCGGATAGGGTACATCACTGTATGCAAATACGCAAACATCAACTTCCAATTCTTTTATAAGTCGAGGAAGTTCTGACTCGGCATAAATTGGGATGCCGTTTGGATATAAATCTCCCGCTAATTCTTTAGGATATTTTCTTCCATCAATATCGGGAATCTGCGCTGCCGTAAAGGCAACAACATTAAAACTTTTATCACCTCTGAAAAAGGTATTGAAGTTGTGGAAATCTCTCCCCGCAGCTCCAATAATAATGACATTTCTCATACTAATTTATTTATGTTAAACGATTTAATAACTGATAAAGTTTGCAAAGATAATACCTTTGAAATTAATATCCTAATTAAACAAAAAAATTTAACATTTTTTAAGGTTTTTTATATGAAAATATGAATTTTCCTCCACACGAAAAAATGCTTCTATTTCAATAAGTAATTTGGCACGAAACGTATCGAACGCATATTTTTTGGAATGGGCTTTTGATATTATAATATAGTGAAAAGTTATGTGTAAAATGACGCAGGCCAAGATTCCTCGCTACGCTCGGAATGACCATTTCATTCCGAATGAAACGTAGTGAAATGAGGAATCTGAAAATATGCAATTTTACAATTAACAAAACAATAGGTTTTTGGCATTATTATTTGAGAGAATATGAATTGTGATAATAAAATTATTTTTCAAATTATGTCATCTATCTCACAAAAAAATTCTATTTTTACAAAAATTTTCTTTGAATTATATACCTAAAATATTGCTATATGGCTGATTATAAAAAAATTATTCCCTTTATCCAAAAATGGGAAGGCGGTTTTGTAGATGACCCTCTTGATAAAGGTGGCGCTACAAATATGGGCGTTACAATCGCTACTTTTAAGCAGTTCTACGGCAAAGACAGAACCGTAGATGATTTGAAAACTATAACTCCCGAACAGTGGAATCATATATTTAAAAAAGGATATTGGGACAGATGGAACGCAGATAATATTGATTCTCATTCAATAGCGGAGATACTTGTGGATTGGCTTTGGTGTAGCGGAGTATGGGGAATAAAAATTCCGCAGCGCATTCTGGGTGTTGCCAAGGACGGAATAGTCGGAAAAATAACACTTGCAGCCCTCAATGAAAGGGAGCCGCAAGAATTATTCAACAATATCAAAGAAGCACGAATACAGTATATTGATGATATTTGTAAAAAAAAACCGACAAATGAGAGATTTCGCAAAGGATGGATGAATAGAATTAATGATATAAAATATAACAATTACTTAAAATCAATACCCATGAAGAAATTACGTATTTTAACCATTGACGGCGGAGGTATCAAAGGAATTATTCCTGCCGTAATTTTAAACTATATTGAAGAAAGGCTTCAGTTTAAGACCAATAATCCTAATGCTACACTTGCCGATTATTTTGATATGATCGCAGGAACAAGCACAGGCGGAATATTGACCGTTTTGTACTTACTGCCCGCAAATACAAAAAGTGACAAAAAACGAAGTCGTTATTTTGCAAAAGATGCAATAGATTTGTATAAAACACACGGTAAGACAATTTTTAAAAAGAAAATTAATGCCGGAAATCTATCAAAAGTTTTGGGTGCAATTTATACAGAAAAAGGGTTGGAAAATATTTTGAATGAGAAAGTTGGTGATGTTAAATTGTCAGAAGCGCGAAAACCGTGTTTAATAACGGCTTATGATATAAGCAGTCGTCATGCTGTTTTCTTTACTTCAACTGATGCGGTGGAATCGCCTCACAAAGATTATTTCATGCGAGATATTGCTCGTTCTACTTCTGCTGCACCGACCTATTTTCAACCTGCAAAAATAAATTCTTTATCGGGCAAAACGGCTTACCTTATAGATGGCGGTATTTTTGCCAACGACCCGACAATGTCCACGTTGGTTGAGGCACGTAAAAATAAATTTGCCAACTTCGACAAGCCAAATTTTGAAAATATGTATGTTGTTTCTATCGGTACGGGCAAAGTTCTGAAAAAGTACGCATATACCACAGCAAAGCGGTGGGGATTAATACGTTGGATAGCACCGTTAATAGATATGATGATGTCCTCATCGGCAGAAGTGGTTAGTTATCAGGTTAAAAGATTGTTTGAAGCCTTTGGATGTTCCTCTTCATATATCCGTTTAGAGCCCGATTTATGTATGGCAAGCACCGAAATGGACGATGCCTCCGATAAAAATATTAAAAATTTAGAAAATGCAGGGCTTATTTTTGTGGATAAAAACGAGGAGTTGTTGAACGAAATTGTTGAAGAATTAATTAAGAATAGTTGAAAAAGAGAGTCAATTTATTGACTCTGTAAAATAAATATAGAAAAAAAAATAAAATATTTGTATCTGAACTTTTTACCTATCAGTAGCAATCAGTACGGAGTGCCACGTAGATAACCCGGTAGGAGCGCACCCTTGCGGTTGCTCAAAAAGCGCTACTCAGGGCATTTCTAAAAGCACATGCATAATTTGATTTTATATGCCAATGAATAATGCAGGCTACATCAAAACAATGAAAAATATAAAAAATTTTTTAATCATTTTCTTTATTAATTAAAAAAAAACTAATTTTGCGGCTGATTTTTAAAAAAATATATAGGTTAAATATCTGTAAATGTTCATTTTATATAAATTCAAAGTATAAATATTTATGGGGGAAAGATCAATGACAATAAACAAAGAAAAGTTAACGGTCAGATTTTCAGGGGATTCTGGTGATGGTATGCAATTGACGGGAACATTGTTTTCACAGACATCTGCAATGTATGGGAACGCTATTTCCACGTTTCCAGATTATCCCGCTGATATACGCGCACCGCAGGGAACAATAGGTGGCGTTTCTGGTTTTCAAATTAATTTTGGACACTCAAATATCTTAACGCCCGGTGATTACATAGACGTTTTGATAGCAATGAATCCCGCAGCGCTTAAAACTGGCGCACAGTGGATGAGCCCCGGCGGAACAATCATCTACGACGAGGATAATTTTGACGCAAAAAGCCTGCAAAAAGCAGGATATGAAACAGACGACCCAATTGTAGAAGATCAATTGGAAAAGTACAAAATTATTAAAATTCCCGTAGGTTTACTTGCTCGCGAGAGCGTCAAAGTTATGGAGGTTGACAACAAAACCGTTTTGCGAAGCAAAAATATGTTTATTCTGGGATTCGCATGCTGGTTGTTTAATCGTCCATTAGACCCGATAATGGCTTTTCTTAACAAAAAATTTGAAAAGAAAAAAGTAATTCGTGATGTGAATCTTACACTTTTTGAAGCAGGGTTTTGGTACGGAAATTCCATTAGAGATGAAGTTCCTCAATATTATGTTGCTCCTGCCCCAGTAAAAAAAGGTTTTTATCGTAACCTTCACGGAAATAAAGCAACTGCTTGGGGTTTTCTTTATGCAGCCGAAAAGTCGGGTCTATCATTGTTTCTCGGCTCATATCCTATTACGCCTGCAACAGAAATTTTACAAGAATTATCAGAACGCAAAGATTTGGGCGTAAAAGTATTTCAGGCAGAAGATGAAATCGCAGGTATATGTACCGCAATAGGCGCAAGTTTTGCAGGACATCTCGGAATTACAACCACCTCCGGTCCCGGTTTAGCATTAAAAGGCGAAGCAATAGGATTGGCAGTTATGGCAGAATTACCGTTGGTTGTAGTGAACGTTCAGCGAGGAGGACCATCAACTGGACTTCCAACAAAAACCGAACAAGCAGATTTATTACAAGCACTTTACGGTAGGAACGGCGAAAGTCCCGCTGCTGTTATTGCCGCAAGTACACCCGTTAATTGTTTCGACTTCGCATATATTGCCTCGAAAATTGCTGTAGAACATACTATTCCTGTAATTTTACTTACAGACGGATTTTTAGCAAACGGTACACAAATTTGGAAACTTCCCGAAGAAGGTGATTTTCCGACAATTAAAATTCCAAAAACAAAGCAGAATGCAGAGGAATTTCTTCCTTATTTAAGAGACCCAGAGAAATTAAATCGCGACTGGGTCGCTCCCGGAACGCCCGGTTTCAGACACAGAATTGGAAGTCTCGAAAAAACCGACCAAATTGGAACAATTTCACACGATGCCCAGAACCACGAAAAAATGGTGAAATTACGCCAAGAAAAATTAGATAGAATAGTTAATTATATCCCCGAATTAGAAGTTGAAGGCGACCCCGAAGCCGACACTTTGGCAATTGGATGGGGAGGTACTTATGGACACTTATTCACTGCCGTTTCTGAATTGAATAAAGAGGGTAAAAAAATTGCATTAGCACATTTTAACTACATAAATCCGCTACCGAAAAATACAAAAGATATTTTAGAAAAATACCAAAAAATTATCGTATGCGAATTAAATTTAGGGCAGTTTGCTAGCTATTTGAAAATGAAACATCCCGAGTTCCATTATCACCAATACAATAAAATACAGGGTCAACCATTTATTGTACAGGAATTAAAAGATGCATTTATTAAACTTATTGAAGCGTAAAATTTTGATTTATAATAAAATATCAAATTGATGGAAACAGAAGAAAATAAACTAACATATCTTGACTATAAAAGCAAGTCAAATCCACGCTGGTGTCCGGGCTGCGGCGACCATGCCGTTTTAAACTCGGTTCAAAAAGCGATGGCAGAATTAGAATTAGACCGCGACAACACTGCCGTTATTTCAGGTATCGGATGTTCGTCACGTTTTACTTATTATGTTAATACCTACGGATTTCACACAATTCACGGGCGCGCATCGGCAGTAGCAACGGGCGTAAAAGTTGCAAATCCTAAACTTAATGTTTGGCAAATAACCGGCGACGGCGACGCATTAGCAATTGGTGGAAACCATTTTATTCACGCAGTGAGACGCAACGTAGACCTTACTATTCTACTTTTTAATAATCAAATTTATGGTCTGACAAAAGGACAATATTCTCCTACTTCAAAAATAGGTTTTGTTTCAAAAACATCGCCTTACGGAACAATAGAACATCCATTTCGTCCCGGCGAATTGACCATTGGCGCAAGAGGTACATTCTTTGCTCGAACTATTGATAAAGAACTGAAAACCAGCGTAGAAATTATTAAAGAAGCAGCGTTACATCACGGAACATCGGTCGTTGAACTATTACAGAACTGCGTTATTTACAACGATAAAGTTTATGACGAAATTACTGATAGAGCGTTTAAAGACGATAGAACAATCCTTTTGCAACACGGTAAACCGATGATTTTTGGTAAGGATAAAAACAAAGGTCTGATACTTAACGGCATAAACCTCGAAATTGTAACAATTGGCGAAAACGGAATTACTGAAAAGGATATTTTGGTACACGACGAAACTACAATAGAGCCGTCAATGCACCTGAAATTAATAGGTATGGACTATCCATTTCCTGTTGCACTTGGTATTATTCGAAAAGTTAATGCGCCCGTTTACGACAAATTGCTTGAAACACAAATAAAAGAAATTCAGGCATCAAAGAAAGTTAATACTTTCGTTGAATTAGCAAAAATGGGTGATGTTTGGGAAGTGAAATAAAAACACTTGGTGTTTTCGGAGTTACAATTAGAGAAAAGGATATCGATAATGTTACCGTTGACTATCAAAGTCCACTAGAAAATATTCAGACCGATAATCACTTGAATTTTACAAACTTATCTGATATTGAACGAGATATTTTATCTATTATTGGAAACGAAGATGGGATTAAAGCTATTCAAATTAGTAAAAAAACAGATAAATCTCAAAGAACTATTATGAGAAATCTGAGAAAATTAAAAGAAAAAGGCTTTATTGAATATATTGGAACTTTAAAAACCGGTGGATACAAAATCACTTTTGATTTATAATAATTAGAGCTACATAAATGGCATTAAAAACGAAAAATGTGGCATTAAAGAACTATCTGATTATTAACAATATAAATGATTATTTTAAGATTTTTAGCACTATAAATGGCACTATAAATGGCATTATAAGTGGCATTATAAAAGTTATTTTTATATTTTCATAGAAGATGGCAAAAAAATGATACGATAAATGGCATTAAAAACGAAAAATGTGGCATTAAAGAACTATCTGATTATTAACGATATAAATGATTATTTTTAGAATTTTGGCACTACAAATGGCATTATAAGTGGCATTATAAAAGTTATTTTTATAAAAAAATTTTGGCATTAAAAATTAAAACTAAATAAATTATTTATTATGAAAAGAATAGTAAAATCAATATTTTTAGTGATTTTCTGTTTTCAATCGTTGAGTGCACAGTTATCAAATATAACTGACAATTTATTTGGCACAAAAAACGACAAATCAAAACAGGAAACAGCCGACATTTCATCTGAAACACAATCCTATTCCGATTCTTTGGAAATTGAGATGCTAAAACAACAACTCCAAGAGATGAAACTCAATGAACTTTTCTACATTGAAGAGTTAGAAAAGACTCGCTTGTCGTATCTATCAGATTCAATACGTCAACATTTGCACAAAACCCGCATTGATTCGTTGCGACACACAACCCATGGCGTTCCGCTCGTGATAATTGGTGATACATTGTTTCAATTTTATGCTTCACACGGAGGTATTTCACCGCACGACAGGGCAATAAAAGCCGAAGAAATCATCATGGAAATGGGAAAAACAAGAAGCGTGCGACCCGATTCTATCTATCTATTTCCAATAGAGAATATTGCACAAATCGAAATTATGTACAAAGATAGGCTAATTTTATCTGTTACCAACGATGACGCTCTTTGGATGGATATGTCACTCGAATTGCTCGCCGATTCCCAAAAAGCAGCCATCGTAGAAACATTAAAAATACTCCAAAAGAAAAATAGTTGGCTACAACTTTTGAAACGTATATCATTGTTTATATTAGTTTTAGCCGTTCAATACGTTCTTTTTAGACTTACTAACCGACTCTATCGAAAATTTAAAACTATCGTAATAAAAAATACACATACCAAATTCAAACCGATTGTTATTCGTGATTATGAACTATTTAACACAAAAACGCAAACTAAATTTGTAGTATTTCTGGGGAATATCCTTCGCTGGATACTCATTCTTTTACAACTGCTGATAACAGTTCCAATTTTGTTTTCAATTTTTCCGCAAACAAAAGAGTTCGCCAACATATTGTTCGGTTACATTCTAACTCCCGCAAAATCAATCTTTTTTTCTATTATAGAATATATTCCAAACTTATTTATCATTGCTATCATTTGGTTAAGTATCCGTTATTTAGTCAAAGGACTCCAATACGTAGCCAAAGAAATATCGAGCGAGCGTCTAAAAATTACCGGTTTTTTCGCCGATTGGGCAATGCCTACTTTTCATATCCTTAAATTTTTGCTTTACGCATTTATGATAGCAATGGTTTACAATTACTTACCCGGCTCGGATGAAGGCGCATTTCAAGGAGTTTCAATATTTATCGGACTTATTGTGTCTCTTGGCTCTACTTCTGTTGTGGCAAATGTGATGGCAGGGTTGGTTATTACTTATATGCGTCCATTTAAGGTAGGCGACCGTATCAAACTAAACGACGTAGTAGGAAATGTACTCGAAAAAACGCCTTTTGTTACACGATTAAAAACGCCTAAAAATGAAGTTATTACAATTCCAAATTCGTTGATAATGACCTCACATACAACTAATTACTCTGCATCTGCACGAGATTTTGGCTTAATTTTACATTCAAATGTATCAATTGGTTACGATATAGGTTGGAAACAAGCGCACGAACTGCTTATTAAAGCCGCAAAACTTACTGACGGAATTATACAAGACCGAGAACCATTTGTATTAGACCTGAAATTAGACGATTATTATAATACCTATCAAATAAATGTTTATATTTCTGATGCTGATATGATGCCCAAAATATTGACAGCACTACACTCTAACATACAAGATATTTTTACAGCAGAAGGTATTTCCTTAGATTTACCGATGCTGGTTACACAAAAAAAAGAAAATAACTGATTTCATTCAATTAGTTCAAAATCATATTTATCCAATTCTTTTCCATTAATGATGATAGAAACTTGGTGAAGTCCAATATGAAATACCCTTGTTGTAATTACACGAAATGATTGCTTTCTGGTGATTTCTGTTATTGAATTTTCTGCATATTCTTTTTCGCTGATTTTATGGACTTTCTTTGATAATGTACCGTTTGCCTTTTGGTAATAAAGTCCATATTCGAGTCGTATTTTGGTTTTGGTATTATTATTGTTCAATAGTTTAAAACAAAACTCTAACGACTTACCGATTTTGACTTTTGGAGTTAAAATCTGAAAATCCTCAATAGTGATATTTTTTACAATGTTCAAACCAAATATTTCTAATACTTCTGCATTGCCTTGTTTTAATAGCGTTCTGCAACCGTGTTTGATAACCCAGTCCGTATTTTTCGACTCGCCTTGCCATTTTTTCACTAAATCGATTACCGTTTCTGGATTATCTTTTGCAATGTCGTTCAAATTATTAGCAACGCTCTTTCTAACAATTTCTGATGTATCATTTTTAAGATTTTCTAAAATTGGAATAATTGGTGCAGGGTTTTCTTTTAAATTTGGCAATGCCATATTCCATGGAAGTCTCGGACGGCAACCTTCGGACGATAGCCGTCTAACAGCCCAATGGTCATGTTTTGACCAAAGTAACATTTGCCTCATCATTTTATCAGGATATTTGATGATAAAAGGGCGAACAGCACCCTCACAGCTCGTGAATTGTGTGATTTCTTCGATTGCTTTAACTGAAACATCATAATCATCTAAACCATATTCAGCAATAAAACCGGATAAAATTCCATATTCCAAAGATAACCCAAACTGGGTCTTTTCTACTGATACCCAATACTGCGTACTTTTTACGTATTTGATTAGTTCGAGTATCTTTTCTATTGCAATTTTATAATCTGCCGGTAAAAATTTTTTCAGTACTGCCGTGATATGCATCGCTCGTTGCAATAACTCCTTGTTTTCCCAATCTTTATCCATTATTTCAGATAAAAACAGAGGTTCATCAAAATCGCTATTTGTATATTTCAATGCTTTCGTAAATCCATCGAAAAACTTCGCATTAAACATATTTTTAAATAATTCTGCCATTTTATTCTATTTTATATTATTTATTTTTTGCAAAAATAATAAATTTTTAAATGTAACTAAATAATATTGAGCAACAAAATTTCATAGAATGTTTATATTTTGCCACGAAATACACTAATTAACGCTAATTATCAGAAAACTAAAGCGAAATAATAAAATACGGCATTGCAGTCTTCGGAAAATATTGCGAAGTGAAAATAGGCAACTGAATTCATTTATATCAGTGATTATCTACTCCCTGTAAGAACATTCATTATTTTTGGTGATATCTTATTTGCCGCATAATATAATCCAACACAAATAGAGACACAAACTAAAGGAGTTGCTAAGTATTTTATAATCAGGAATAACGTGCATTCAAATTTTATTATTACATCGACCAATCGCCTGGACCATTCCAATAATAAAACTGTATGCGTTGCAAATATAAAGAAACTTGTTTTAGCAAAAAACGTTACAACTTTGTTCTTGGCATCGATCTTTCCTTTTTCAATAAATCCCGAAACGATAATAATTGTTGAAATAGCTCCTGTTACAATAAAAATGGGTAAAAAATTTGTTTTGGTTTTGTAATAAATTGATAATAACATTGTTATTGCTGCAATAATAAACCAAAATATTTTCCATTTTCTTAATTCGATTATCATATTTTTTCCATGAATACTGAAATAAGCACCAATGCAAAAAAAGAATATTGCATTTGAAAAAGTTCTTGCAAGTGCATAAAATCCGAAGCCAAGAATTATTACTCCTACTAATTTCGAATACTTCAAAAAATAATAAATCAACGGAGATAAAAATATTAACAATATTAAATCTCTAATAAACCACATTGTAGCGTTAAATGGATAGTGAGATACTACAGCAACACCAAAAATATCGTTCCAACCGCCTTCTGCGTGATAGTTCCAAAAAATTTTCAATATTCCATTTTCCCAAAGTTCAGTCAAAAATTGGGGACCGTATTCTGTACGCAACAAATAATATGACGCAACAACGATTACAGCAATACTATTCCAAAGCAAATATGGAACGACAAGCGTCTTGATTCTGCTCTTAATTTTTTTAAAATATGTCTGTTTGTTCCATTCTTTGATATTATTAAAAAAGAGAAATCCTGAAAATATAAAAAAGCACGGGCGCGCAATACGTGCCAAAACTCCCGAAACTGTTGTGCATACAATATGGTATAAATCGGTTATCGAAAGGCTACTCCATTCAAAGGGGCTAAGGGTTTGCTGCAGTTCCCAAGTTAGATTATGACTATAAACAATAGCAACCGCAAGTGGAAATCGCATCCAACGAATAGTTTGAGATTGTAATTCTTCGACATTCATTTTTAGTTATCAGTTGTCAGTTATCAGTTTTCAGTTATCAGTTATCAGTTATCAGTTGTCAGTTATCAGTTATCAGTATTTAGTATTCAGTATTCAGTATTCAGTATTTAGTTATTAGTTATTAGTTGTCAGTTACCAATTATCAGTTGTCAGTTGTCAGTAATAAGTAATCAGTAGTTAGTATTCAGTATTCAGTTATCAGTATTCGGTAATCAGCTGTCACTAACCACTAACCACTAATCATTAACCACTAACCTCTTCTTTTTACTATTTTTTAGTCGGAACTTTGATGTGTCAGAAACATATTTAAATGCTTGATATGCAGCATTTTGATGTGCTTCTTTTTTTGAAACACCTTTTCCTTGTCCAATTAATTTACCGTCTGCATAAATTTTTGCCAAAAAAGTTTCTCTTTCTGCAAATTCAGGGACAGAAAAATCGAACGCTTCCGCAGTAAATTCTATTTTATACTTATATTTTTGTCCCCATTCTAAAATTATCGACTTGTAATTTGTGTTTGTTTCAGCGAGTTCTGAAATATTTATCTTATTAGAAACTATTTTTTTTCTTATAAATTTAGTTGCTTGTTTTATTCCGAGGTCTAAATAAACCGCTCCGACTAATGCTTCAAGTGCATCGCCGGGTATATGAGTATTTTCTAATTCATATTTGGGTCTCGTTTTAATCAGTTCGTCTAAACCCAGATTAAACGCTATTTGGTTTAATCTATGTCGATTAACAATTTGCGAACGGATTTTAGTTAAATCGCCCTCATCTTTATGTGGAAACTTCATATAGAGGTCGTGTGCAATTGTCAAACTTAACACTGCGTCACCTAAATATTCGAGTCTTTGGTTGTTAATCGGTACTCCGTTAATATCTTTTATCATTAAAGAACTATGCAAAAAGGCCAGTTCATAATAATCTAATTTCAGAGGGAAAAGTCCTGTAATTTTTCTTATAAAAAAATAGAAATCTTTTCTGTTAGAAAAAAGATATTTAACTACTGAAAAAAGAGACTTAAACACAACAAATTCTATTCAAAATCTTTAAAAACGACCGATGCATTATGTCCTCCAAATCCAAAATTATTTGAAAGAGCAATTCTTACTTTCCTTTTTTGTGCATTTTTGAAAGTATAATTAAGGTTGTTGTCAATTTCGGGGTCGTCTTCAAAATGGTTAATAGTCGGAGGAACGATTCCATTTCTAATAGCTAAGATTGAAGCTATCGATTCAATGGCACCAGCTGCTCCGAGTAGATGCCCTGTCATTGATTTTGTAGCGCTAATGTTCAATTTATAAGCGTGTTTTCCAAAAACTTTTAAAATCGCTTTCACTTCGGCACCGTCACCAACGGGTGTAGATGTACCGTGAACGTTTATGTAATCTACTTCTTCGGGTTTAATGTTAGCGTCACAAAGGGCGTTTTGCATCACTTTTGAGGCGCCTAAACCTTCGGGGTGCGGTGCTGTAAGATGATATGCATCGGCTGTCATTCCTGAGCCGACAACTTCGCAGTAAATATTTGCTCCTCTATTAACGGCATGTTCGTACTCTTCCAGAATAAGTGCGCCGCTACCTTCGCCAATAACAAATCCGTCGCGTGTTTTATCGAAGGGTCTTGATGCTGTTTCGGGCTCGTCATTTCTTGTTGAAAGAGCCTGCATTGCATTAAAACCACCCACTCCGGCTTCACAAATTGCTGCTTCCGAACCGCCTGTAACGAAAAGTTTTGCTTTACCTAACCTTATTAGGTTCAAAGCATCGCCAATTGCGTGAGCAGACGAAGCGCATGCTGAAACGGTAGCATAATTTGGACCTCTAAATCCATATTTCATGGAAAGTTGTCCCGCTGCTATATCCGAAATCATTTTCGGTATAAAGAATGGATTAAAACGGGGGACATTGTTGTTTTGTACATAGTTGCGCGCTTCTTCCAAAAAAGTATTAATTCCACCGATTCCTGTTCCCCAAATAACTCCAATGCTATCTGGGTCTAATGTAGTGAGGTTTAGTCCCGAATCCTGAATTGCTTGCTCGGTCGCCACAAAGGCAAACTGAGCAAACAAATCAAGCTTCCGAACTTCTTTTCTGTCGAAAAAATCGACAGGGTCAAAATTTTTTACCTCACAAGCAAATTTTGTTTTGAAATTTGTAGCGTCAAATCGAGTAATTGGGGCAGCACCACTTATACCGTTTAAAAGATTTTTCCAAAACTCTTCAACGGTATTGCCAATTGGCGTCAGCGCACCCATTCCTGTAACGACTACTCTTTTTAACTCCATGCTAAAATGTTCAAAATGATTTACTTACTCGGGTTTTTACTTGGCGTTTTCTTCAATGTATTTGATAGCTGCGCCAACGTTTCCAATGCTTTCGGCTTGATCGTCTGGAATAGCAATATTAAATTCTTTCTCGAACTCCATGATCAGCTCAACAGTGTCAAGAGAGTCGGCTCCTAAATCGTTGGTGAAACTAGCTTCATTTGTAACTTCCGACTCATCAACTCCTAATTTGTCAACGATAATTGCTTTTACCCTTGATGCAATGTCTGACATAACTTAAATTTTTAGTTAATAATTCTAATTTTTTCCAATAAAATTTTTTGCAAAGAAAAATATTTCATCCTAAATAAAAAAATTTTTTTGCAAAGAATTGAAAAAAAAGTTGATTTTTTTTTATTTTTGAACTTTATTTTTAGTCAAAATTATTTGTAACTATTTGATTATGAAAAATATAATTATTTTTGCATCTGGTTCGGGATCTAATGCCGAAAATATTGTTCGATATTTTAGTTCTTCAAAAAATGTAACTATTTCATATATAGTATCTAACAAAAAAGAGGCTTTTGTTCTAAAAAGAGCTGAAATGTTGAATATCAAATCATTAGTATTTGAAAAAAAAGATTTCTACGAAAACGATTCTGTCCTGAATTTTTTGCTCGCAGAAAATCCAAATTTGATAATTTTGTCAGGTTTTTTAATTTTGATGCCGCCAAAAATTATTGATGCATTTCCAAAACGTATTGTAAATATTCATCCTGCCTTGTTGCCAAAGTACGGTGGCAAAGGTATGTATGGAAATAAGGTACATGAAGCGGTCATATATAATAAGGAAAAAGAAACGGGAATAACAATTCATTATGTGAACGACAAATACGATGAAGGCGAAATTATTTTTCAACAAAAATGTATCGTTGATGAAAATGAGACTCTCCTTTCGTTATCTGAAAAAATTCATGCTTTGGAATATGAGTTTTTCCCTAAGGTAATTGGGGAATTGGCAAAATAATTGCAGACTAAATCCCGTAGTAAATAAAAAAGAAGTAGATGAATGGATTGATTTAATATACCTTACGTAATCTGTGAAATTCTGTCGCATCTGTGTTACGAGTTGTGAGCAACACCGAACTATCTGTGTACTTTTCATTTTTTATATTTTTTATCACTACTGACCGACAAAAAAATAGCACCTTCCTATTAATGTAACGTACAGTCTGAATAAGAGGTCGGGTTGTAATGTTCTTTGTTCTATTAAGGTTGTTCTGTTAAAAAAATAAGGTATGAATAAGGTTACTTTTCGAAAAGGTTAAATTTAAATCATAAAATATTGAAATCCAACTATATATATACTGAATAAAATTTTTATCAGTCAGTAGTGATTTTTTATAAATAAAATAGGATAAATTATTCGAGATAAAATAATTTTTTTTTTCTTTTTTCGATAAAAAATTCTTTTTTTAATAAATATTAAATTATCTTTGCACCCATTTTTTAAATAACATATTGTCTAACCTATTAATTTTGTGATTATTATCAATGACTGAATTAGAAAGTGATATGCAGGAGCAAGAATCCGACAGCCATATCAACCAAGAAACGAATATTCCGGAAGATACCCATATCCCGGAAGAGATGAATATCCTTGAACCCGTTACTCCTTTGGATATTCACGGCGATGTAGAAGTAATTAACATTCCTCATCAAACAGCAGATCCCGATTTTGATTGGGAAAAATACGAATCAGAAGAAGTTACTGGCGTAGAAGAACGTAGAGACGAGTTGGAAAAAATTTACAACAAAACACTTTCCACAATAACCGAAAAAGAAGTTATTGACGGAACAGTAATTTCAATTACCAAAAGAGAAGTTGTCATCAATATCGGTTTTAAGTCGGATGGCATCGTCAGTAGAAACGAATTTCGATATAACCCCGATCTCAAAGTAGGGGATATTGTAGAAATCTATGTAGATAGTCAGGAAGACAAAAAAGGTCAACTTGTACTTTCTCATAAAAATGCTCGCGCGTTACGTTCGTGGGACAGAGTTAATCAAGCTCTTGAAAGTGGCGAAATTATTAAAGGATTTATTAAGTGTCGCACCAAAGGGGGTATGATTGTTGATGTATTTGGGATTGAAGCATTCTTGCCAGGTTCGCAAATTGACGTTAAACCGATACGCGACTACGACCTTTATGTTGGAAAAACTATGGAATTTAAAGTAGTGAAAATTAATCACGAATTTAAAAACGTTGTAGTTTCACATAAAGCGCTTATTGAAGCCGAACTTGAACTCCAGAAAAAAGAAATTATTTCCAAATTAGAAAAAGGACAAGTACTCGAAGGAATAGTTAAAAACATTACTACCTACGGCGTTTTCATTGACCTTGGTGGAGTTGACGGATTAATCCACATAACTGACCTATCATGGGGACGCGTTAATCATCCCGAAGAAATTGTACAATTAGACTCTAAAATTAATGTTGTTATTTTAGATTTTGATGACGAGAAAAAACGTATTGCATTAGGTTTAAAACAATTAACTCCGCATCCTTGGGAAGCGTTGGATCCAAACCTCAAAATTGGTGATATTATTAAAGGTAAAGTAGTTGTTTTAGCCGATTACGGTGCTTTTGTTGAAATTACGACAGGTGTCGAAGGTTTAATTCACGTTTCTGAAATGACATGGTCGCAACATTTGCGTAGCGCACAAGATTTTCTTAGCGTTGGAGACGAAATCGAAGCAGTGATTTTAACTCTTGATAGAACGGAACGTAAAATGTCAATGGGTATTAAGCAACTTAAACCTGACCCATGGGTTGGCATCGACGAAAAATATATTGTGGGTAGCAAACATGCGGCTAAAGTGCGAAACTTTACTTCTTTTGGTGTTTTTGTTGAAATTGAAGAAGGAATTGACGGACTGATACATATTTCCGACCTTTCGTGGACAAGAAAAATTAAGCACCCCGCAGAATTTATTTCTATTGACGATAGCATCGAAGTTGTTGTTCTTGAAATTGACAAAGAAAACCGTAGACTAAGCCTCGGACACAAACAATTAGAAGAAAATCCATGGGACGTATTTGAAACTATTTTCATTATTGATACTATTCATGAAGGAACCATTGTTGAAGTGTTCGAAAAAGGCGCATTAGTTGCATTGCAATATGGTGTCGAAGGTTTTGCTACAACAAGACATCTTTATAAAGAAGACGGAAACCTCGCACAACTTGATGAAAAACTATTATTTAAAATTATTGATTTCAACAAAGTTTCGAAACGTATTATTTTATCTCACTCCCGAATTTTCGAAGATAAAAGAAAAGCAGAAGAAGAAACTATTGCAGCCGAAATTGAAGCATTTGACCAAGAAGTGATTAAAGAAATTGAAAATATTATCGAAGAGGTAAAAGAGGTTGAAAATATCACCGAAGAGGTAAAAGAGGTTGAAAATATCACCGAAGAGGTAAAAGAGGTTGAAAATATCACCGAAGAGGTAAAAGAGGTTGAAAATATCACTGAAGAGGTAAAAGAGGTTGAAACTGTAACCGAAGAGGTAAAAGAGGTTGAAAATATCACTGAAGAGGTAAAAGAGGTTGAAACTGTAACCGAAGAGGTAAATGAGGTTGAAAATATTACTGAAGAGGTAAAAGATACTGAAACTATTACCGAAGAGGTAAAAGAGGTTGAAAATATTACCGAAGAGGTAAAAGATACTGAAACTATTACTGAAGAGGTAAATGAGGTTGAAAATATTACCGAAGAGGTAAATGAGGTTGAAAATATTACTGAAGAGGTAAAAGAGGTTGAAAATATCACTGAAGAGGTAAATGAGGTTGAAAATATTACTGAAGAGGTAAAAGAGGTTGAAAATATTACCGAAGAGGTAAATGAGGTTGAAAATATTACTGAAGAGGTAAAAGAGGTTGAAAATATCACTGAAGAGATAAATGAGGTTGAAAACATTACCGAAGAGGTAAACGAGGTTGAAAATATCACTGAAGAGGTAAACGAGGTTGAAAATATTACTGAAGATGTAAATGAGGTTGAAACAACATCCGATGACCAAAACGAAGTAGAAACAGCGACTGATTCCCCACAGGAAAACAGTGAGGCTGATTCTAACGAACTATTTCCCGAACATACTAAAGAATAATTTTTAAATTTATTAGCAAAATGGAATTTAAAATAGATAAACTTGATAATTTTATTATAGTAAGCATTCTCAAACAGAAGTTGGATACCACACTTGCGCCGTCATTAAAATCAGAATTAGTTTTACTTAACGGTAACAACGAAAAAAATATCCTATTAGATTTGAATAAGTGCACCTATTGTGACTCTTCGGGGTTAAGCGCAATCCTTGTTGCCAATCGGCTTTGTAAGAATGTTGAAGGCACATTTATTATTTCAGGATTACAACCCGCTGTTGAAAGGTTAATTTCTGTTTCTCAATTAGATACAGTTCTCAACATTGCTCCAACTTTGGATGACGCAATTGAAATGATGCGAAAAGCAGTTGCTTGAAAATATTATAATAAAATAATATAAAGAACGCGGACAAAATATTATGCTCAATTTGCGTTCTTTGCGCAAAGAAGCGAAGTTGAGAACGTAACGGGTTTGTTCCCCCCGAATTGCGTTTGCGGTTAATCGGGGTTATCTGTCTGTATGCTCATGAACGATGCAGATTGACAATCAAAATCATTAAAGGATTGAAAGTTGAACCTATAATCTTAAAATGTCGCATAATAAAATTTGCAAACTTTGCTATTCCTGTTGAAATAACATTATTTCTGTTGGTATTATAAAAGCCATTGTCAAATGTTACTTGAAAACCATTATTGTTAAATATTTTTCTATAATGTTTTTTTGAAAGAATTCGTTCTGTCCAGTTGCCTGTTTTTGGGTCGCAAGTATTGTATTTATCAATTTCCAAAACAGGCATATTATTTGTTTTTAAATATATTTCCACAAATTGTTTAATGTCGGGATAAATTAATCCTCGTGTTTGTTTTGCAAGTTTATCTACCTCTTCTGTACCAAGATTTGGAAATTTTTCTAATATGAATTTCTTTCTTGCAGGTAAATATGACTCTGTTTCTTCTTCAATCATTATTTTTTGTAATTTTCTTGTTTTCAGAAAATTTGATTTTACGGAACCTGTTGTAAAAACCATCGATAAATTTGGATTTAACTTATTAAAATCTGAAAAAAGCTTATTCAAATCATATACATGTTCTATTAAGTCGGTTGCTATCAAATATTTAGGAATAATATTATTATTCTTACAAAAGCGTAGCAGTTCGGGTGAAGAACCTTCAATAATAATATCGGGTCCATACCCAATTTTATTTTTTATCAGCGATATAGTTTTTACCGATATATAACATTCATTCGTAGTTGTTTAAGAAAAAGGGAAAGAAAACCGTGCCCTCCTCCAAAATCAATAATATAATCGGTACTGTTGTTTTCTATTTTAAGACGACCACGTCTGTATAAATTTCAAAATAATAACCTATATGCGGAAATAAGTTTTTGATATAATTTTTGTTATGCTCACTTATATCCAAATTAAGAAAGTCAATTGTTTTTATTGAACTAATTGTCGTCTCTGAAATTTGTTTTAAATAATCTTTTTTCATTTCTAAATTTTTAAAACGCAAAAATTAAACCAACATGCCAATATGCAGGATTTAAAGAGGCTAACCATTGTTTGTTTTCTAATCCCCAATCAATTGTGCTATAACCAAATCTGCCAATTTCTAGATTTATTGCAAAATGAGGCGTGAAATAATATGAATAAGTTTCATCAGATAATGCAGTAAAAAAGAGCGAGAATTGACTTCTGAATATATCTCGTTAGGGTGTTTATGACTTAAATTATGCAAAAAAATATGTTTAAGCCAATTAGCGCGTACGAACACTCTTGTATTTGATAGAAAACTATATTTTTCAATAATCATTTTATCGTGTTTATTTTTAAAATCTTTTACAGCTGACAGTTCACCACACAAACTATTGTGTTCCTCAAAATGAATATCGTCAACATACAAATAGACAATATCCAATATCCAAGAATTTGGAAAAATCATAATCAAAAACAGTACAAAAATGAATAAAAGAAATCTGAAATTTTTGGAAAAAATAGTTAATTTTTTTTTTAATACATTTTCAATATCACTTTTATTTAAAAATAAATAGTATTTTTGCAGCGGATATTTTTCTAAGTTATCAGTTATCAGTTATCAGTTATCAGTTATCAGTTATCAGTTATCAGTTATCAGTTATCAGTTATCAGTCATCAGTGAATGAGTGAAAAAGTAAATGAGTGAAAAAGTGAATGAGTGAATGAGTGAATGAGAGTAAGATTTTAATTATCAAAATTTTAAATACTTTATATAATGGCAAACAACGACATAAGAGTAAGATTTGCGCCCAGTCCTACTGGACCGCTTCATATAGGCGGCGTACGTACTGCGTTGTACAACTATCTTTTTGCAAAAAAACATAACGGAAAATTTATTCTTCGTATAGAAGATACCGACAGCGGGCGTTTTGTTGCTGGTACCGAGGAATATATTAACGAATCGCTTAAATGGGCAGGGTTGAAATTTGACGAAGGAGTTACCGAAGGTGGAGATTTCGGACCTTATAAACAATCGCAACGCAAAGATATTTATAAAAAATATGCTTTTCAACTTATCGAAAATGGATGGGCTTATTTCGCTTTCGATACAACCGAACAATTAGAAACTTTGCGACAACAATTTGAATCAGAAAAGAAACGTTTCTCATATAATTCAACAATCAGGCTGTCGATGACTAATTCACTTACGCTTTCCCGCGAAGAAACTGAAAAAAGAGTAGCAGAAGACGAAAATTATGTTATCAGATTTAAAATGCCCGAAAACTACGATGTTACCGCAGTAGATTTGATTCGAGGAAACTTGGTTGTCAACACAAATAGTTTGGACGACAAAGTGTTGTTTAAGTCCTCTGACCAATTACCCACATATCATTTAGCAAATATTGTTGACGACTATTTGATGAAAATTAGTCACGTTATTCGTGGTGAAGAATGGTTGCCTTCTTTACCATTGCATGTTATGCTTTATAAGGCGTTCGGCTGGGAAGACGTGATGCCTATATTTGCCCATTTGCCACTAATTTTAAAACCAAACGGG
The DNA here is from genome assembly GCA_009777175.1 of Marinilabiliaceae bacterium. Lineage (GTDB taxonomy): Bacteria > Bacteroidota > Bacteroidia > Bacteroidales > Marinilabiliaceae > WRMI01. The sequence goes on along the minus strand of WRMI01000018.1, from coordinate 22,838 downwards.
AAAGGAAAATTAAGCAAAAGAGATGGCGACAAAGAGGGCTTTCCCGTATTTCCGCTGCAATATTTATCTCCCGATGGTGAAATTTCTAATGGTTACCGCGAGGCAGGTTATTTCCCCGAAGCAGTTGTCAATCTTTTAGCGTTATTAGGGTGGAATCCGGGTAGTGATAAAGAACTTTTTTCTTTGGAAGAGTTAATTGATCTATTTGACATTGATAGAGTTCATAAATCGGGCGCACGTTTTGACCCCGAAAAAGCAAAATGGTTTAATCACCAATATCTTATTAATAAAGACAATAAAGAATTGGCTGATCTTTTTATGCCTATTTTAAAAGAAAAAAGAATTTTTAACGTTGAACATAACACATTAGAAACGATTGTCGGATTAGTTAAAGAGCGAGTAAATTTTATTTCAGAATTATGGGAACAGACATCGTTTTTCTTTTGTGCGCCTGAAAAATATGATATGAATTCAGTTCGTAAAAGATGGAAAGAAGGAATTCCTGAATTTATGCAAAATTTGTCCATTTCATATCAAGAGATAGAATCTTGGGAAGCCACTACAATTAAAAAGGCTACTACAAATATGATTACTTCAGCCGAACAAAATTTCGGCGTAATTCTTAACGCCCTACGTTTTATTATTGTTGGCGGAAGTTTTGGTCCCGATTTGTATACGATTATTGAGTTGATTGGTAAAGAAGAAACTTTAAAAAGAATTGTGACTGCTACAAATCTATTCTTTAAAAAAGAGTAATATATTTTTGTGCGTATATTTTTTACCACGAAGTCGCACTTTGTACCCTTTTCTCACATCCGATATCTCATTACTCACATCTAATATCTCATTACTTTTTTTGTAAATATCAGATTTTTTAGTTTGGAATGAAAAAAGTTTTCAGTTCATAACCTCTTTCACACCTTATTATTCCTACAGAATAATCTTAGTAAAAAATATCATTATTTTTTATTTTTAATAAATAGAACTTTGTAAAAAAAAATATCTATTTTTGTAAAAAATTTTGAACGTGACAATCGAATATTTTGTCTAACTTGCATTATTCATAAGAAATGAAAATATCTTTTAACCACAAAGGAACACAAAGGTTCTGGTTATTGAATTTATTGAAATTGTTATTGAGTTTACCGAAATACACAAAGGACACAATTTTTCTTTTTTAACCACACTATTTTTGCGTTCTTTGCGTTCTCAACTTTGCGCCTTTGCGTTAAAAAAATAATATGAATAATGTAGGGTTAGAACGTGACAATCGAATATTTTGGCTCAAATTTTTTTCAACAGATATTAAAAAATATAATAAAATAAATATAATTATGGCACAAAACGAAGAGGGAAAAATCAAAGGACTTCCCGACAATGCTTATACAGAGTTAAAAGAGGGTGAGGAGTACAAACCCGTAATGCCCCCATGGAAAAAGGTTCCTGAAATAAATGCGTGGAGCGTAACGTGGGGATTAATAATGGCTATCATTTTTTCTGCCGCAGCAGCATACCTCGGCTTAAAAATTGGTCAGGTTTTCGAAGCAGCAATTCCAATTGCAATTATTGCAGTAGGTTTGTCAACGCTAACAAAACGGAAAGGCGCACTCGGCGAAAACGTTATCATTCAGTCAATTGGCGCAAGTTCGGGAGTGATTGTAGCAGGCGCTATTTTTACACTGCCGGCACTCTACATTTTAGAATTAGAGGCAAAATTTTTTCAAGTCTTTTTGGCATCACTACTTGGAGGCTCTTTAGGAATATTATTCCTAATTCCGTTCAGAAAATATTTCGTTTCAGATATGCACGGCAAATTTCCGTTCCCCGAAGCAACGGCAACAACCGAAGTGCTTATTTCAGGCGAAAAAGGCGGCTCCCAAGCAAAATTGTTACTCATCAGCGGTATTATTGGTGGTATCTATGACTTTATTATCGCTACATTCGGGTGGTGGAGCGAAGTGTTTACTACACGAGTCATTTCTTGGGGCGAAAAACTCGCTACCGAAGCAAAAATTGTTCTGAAAATTAATGTTGGCGCAGCCGTAATGGGACTCGGATACATCATCGGGCTCAAATATGCCGCAATAATTGCTGCTGGCTCTTTTGTAGGATGGTTTGTTATTATTCCAATTATCAATTATTTTGCACCCGGAATGGCTATTCCTGTTGGAAATAACGTTCTTGATATTATTGGAAACTTGAGTGCAGAAGATATTTTTGCAAATTATGTTCGCCCAATCGGTATCGGCGGAATTGCAATGGCAGGAATAGTAGGAATTTTACGGTCGAGCGGTATAATTAAAAAAGCCTTTGGACTTGCGGTTACAGAAACTTTTAACCGAAAAAAGAGTGTTTCAAAAGAAGAACTTCGCACAAAACGCGATATTCCTATGGCAGTGATAGGAATTGGCATCGTGGTTACTGCCATTCTAATTTTCGTATTTTTCCAATTTGGGATGGTTCACAACATTAAATTTGCGCTGATTGGATTAGCGATTGTTATGGTTATTGCCTTCCTTTTTACTACTGTTGCGGCTAATGCAATAGCGATTGTAGGTACAAATCCCGTTTCAGGAATGACTTTGATGACGCTAATAATTGCGTCACTAATACTTGCATCGGTAGGTATGTCGGGTACTTCGGGTATGGTGGCAGCACTGATTATTGGAGGTGTCGTATGTACCGCATTATCAATGGCTGGCGGTTTTATTACTGACCTAAAAATTGGATATTGGTTAGGAAACACACCCGCAAAACAAGAAGGATGGAAATTTTTGGGTACTCTTGTTTCGGCAGTTACGGTTGGTGGAGTTATAATCATCTTAAATAAAACTTATGGTTTTACGGGACAAAATGCGTTAGTTGCGCCTCAGGCAAATGCTATGGCAGCCGTTATCGAACCAATGATGAGCGGAAAACCCGCACCATGGCTACTCTATGCAGCCGGCGCATTCTTATCGCTTATTCTTACAATGATTGGAGTCCCCGCACTACCCTTTGCTCTTGGAATGTTTATACCTATACAACTTAATACGCCGCTACTTATTGGTGGAATAATTTCTCATATCGTAACAACACGTAGTAAAGACGACCAACTCAACAAAGCACGTAAAGAACGAGGAACACTTCTCGCATCTGGTTTTATTGCAGGGGGTGCATTGATGGGAGTCGTTAGTGCTGCTATGAGATTCGGAGGTATTAATTTCGTGAATGAAATTTGGTATAGCTCAAATAAAGCAGAAATTCTCGCTATTATTATGTTTGGAATTCTTTGCGGTTATCTCATTTGGGAAACTTTGAGAGCAAAAAAAGAGTAAATGTGTGTAGGGGCGCACCCTTGCGGTCGCCCTCCTTGTAATGAATGAGTAAATGAGTGAATGGGTGAATGAGTAAATGAGTGAATGAGGGAGGGAGTGAGAGAATGAGTGAATGAGAACATCCCGTTGGGTGATGCATTGAATTTATTGAAATGGATGTAATATTGGTAGAAAAATGAGATAAAACCTTATTGTTTCAATAAAACAAACCAAGCGGCAAAAAATTCGTGACTAAATAAATATAAACATAACAAAAATATAAATTTTGGACACACCATGTACCGTGTACCGTGTACCCCTACCGTAATAAAAATAAAAACAGATGAAAATACTTCTTATTGGAAATAAAGGACAATTAGGCACATGCATCGAAAATATCACCAAAGAAAAATCAATGCAAAATATCTTTTATGCTGATTTGCCCGAATTTGATATATCCGATGAAAATTGTGTTAAAGAGTTTTTGTTTCAGATACAACCCGAACTTATCATTAATTGTGCGGCATATACAAACGTAGATAAAGCCGAAATTGAAAAAGAAAAGGCACAGCTTGTTAATGTTGACGGAGTTAAATGGATAGGTACTTATTCTGCACAAATAAATACCAAAGTTATTCATATTTCGACCGATTATGTGTATGACGGCACATCAAACAAACCTATAACAGAAAAAGAGACCACAAATCCACTTTCAGTTTATGGAAATAGTAAACTTCAAGGCGAATTAATGCTGTTCGCCACAAATCCTAATAGTTTGATAATTAGGACATCATGGCTTTATTCGCACTTTGGAAATAATTTTGTTAAAACAATGCTAAATTTAGGTAAACAAAAAGATACGATTAAAGTTGTTAGTGACCAGATTGGAACTCCTACTTATGCACGCGACTTAGCAGCTACAATAATTAAGATAGCCCAAAAAAGTGAAACCGACCCCAAAAGTTTTGTACCCGGTATTTATCATTATTCAAACGAAGGAGTTTGCAGTTGGTACGACTTTGCGGTAATGATTTTCAAAATGGCACAAATAAATTGTGGAGTAGTTCCCATTTTTACAAAAGATTTTCCAACTCCTGCTGTGCGCCCAAAATTTTCTTTATTAGATAAAACTCTTATAAAAGAGCAATTTGATGTTATAATTCCGCATTGGGTGCACAGTTTAGAAGATTTTTTTAGAAACTAATTATTTTTGTTCCACAAATTAATTATTTTTATAATAATACAACATATTTTTGTTATTTCCGTTTTTAAAAATAATTTTGTGAATATTTTTGTTATTGATCATTATGAAACAAACGTGAATTACAGATATAGCATTTAAATAACTGAAAATTAAATAGATATGGCTATAATTATAATATTAATCTTAGTTGGCTTGTTTTTATTGATACTCGAATTTTTTGTATTTCCGGGAGTTTCAATAGCAGGAATAGGTGGAATAATTTCCATCGGAGTCGCAGTTTATTTAGGATATAGCAACTTTGGTAGCACCGCAGGACATATTATTCTTGCATCCACGATAACTTCTTTTATAGTATTGCTAATCTTTGCATTAAAAAGCAATATATGGAAAAAATTATCATTGAACACAGCAGTAACTTCACAAATCGAAACTGTAGAACAAGAATTGATAAAAGTTGGGGATAAAGGTATTACAATCACGAGGCTAAATCCCATTGGGAAAGCAAGGGTCAATGATTTGGAAATGGAAGCACAATGTCCGGGAAATTTTCTTGACCAACAAACTGAAATTGAAGTTGTTAAAGTTTTTAAAACATATATAGTAGTTAAACCATTAAATCAATAAATTATGTACTACGGAACATTAGGAATTATTGCTGTAAGCGTAATTCTATTTTTTATTATTCTTTATTATGTACCTATCATACTTTGGTTCACGGCATTAGTGTCGGGAGTTCGCATTTCATTATTGCAATTAATATTGATGCGGATACGAAAAGTGCCGCCAAATGTAATTGTTCGAATAATGATAGAAGCACATAAAGCAGGATTGCAATCCATTAAACGTGACGAATTGGAGGCACACTATTTGGCAGGCGGGAACGTAGAAAAAGTAGTTCACGCAATCGTGGCAGCCTCAAAAGCAAACATTGACCTCACTTTCAAGATGGCAACCGCCATTGACTTGGCAGGACGTGATGTACTTCAAGCAGTAAAAATGTCTGTAAACCCAAATGTAATTGACACTCCGCCCGTTGCGGCAGTAGCTAAAAACGGTATTCAGTTGATAGCAAAAGCGAGGGTAACGGTACGGGCAAACATCAAGCAATTAGTGGGTGGTGCAAGCGAAGAAACTGTTCTTGCGCGAGTTGGCGAAGGAATTGTTTCATCAATCGGAGCAGCCGAAACACACGAAAAAGTGTTAGAACATCCCGATTCAATCTCAAAAGTAGTCCTCGCCAAAGGACTCGACGCCGGAACAGCATTCGAAATTTTATCAATCGACATCGCAAATATCGATATCGGTAAAAATATCGGCGCCGAATTACAAATGGATCAAGCCGAGGCAGACAAAAACATCGCACAGGCTCGCGCCGAAGAGAGACGGGCAATGGCAGTAGCATTAGAACAAGAAATGAAAGCAAAAGCGCAAGAAGCACGCGCAAAAGTTATTCTTGCAGAAGCCGAAATTCCGCTCGCTATTGCTGAAGCATTCAAAACAGGAAATTTAGGCATTATGGACTATCAACGATATAAAAATATCGAAGCGGATACTTCAATGCGAGATGCCCTTTCTAAAAGCTCACAACCGCAAATAAAAGGGAAAGAACAAAAATAGCGATTAATTATTATTGCATAGTAACGCAAAATATTCCCTATCTTGTTCTAATAATGCGTGAGGATATTTGGACATTAATTGTTCTGTCTGTTGTAAGGCATTATTTATAAATTGTATCGTGCTTTCGATGTCAAAATCTGACAAACGGTGGTTTCGTGCTTTAATTATTTTTTGAACTTCACGGTTATAATTGATTGTTTCATCCGAAAAATAAGTATCTGTAAAGCGTTCCCAAATATATTTGACTGCCATTTCATTAGGTTGTATCATATCACTATCATAAAACCTATAATCGCGGAGTTCGTCCATCACAATTTCGTAGGCAGGAAAATAATAGACTCCCTCAAAACGGGATGTAAGTTTTTCGGTGGCTAATAAGAGTACAGACTTGCTGATTTGATTTCCATGAGCACCATCTTTTAGATGCCTTATAGGACTTACTGACATTATTATTTTTAATGATGGATTAAACATTCGCAAATTTACAATCAAATCTGTATAAATATCAATAATTTCCTCAGGTTCAAGCATATAGCGGTTGAAAAGGTTGTTGTTAAATTTATGACAATTTGCCACAATATAATTTTTCTCTTTATGTTCGTAAACGTATGCAGTTCCGAATGTTAAAATCAAATAATCACTTTTTTGAAGGAATGATTTTGTCTGCTGAACGCAATTGTTAATTTCGTTAATAATTTTTTCGCGTGTAGGCTGGCTAAATTTTCCGTGGTGTAAAAAGCTGTGCCAAAGTCCATTTCCAAAGACAAAATCGAGATCGCCCGCATCAAATGGTTGCAAAAGTGAACTTATTGTATCTGCAATTGAAATTGGATTGTACAAAACTCCGAATGGATTGACATTCACAGGAAAACGAGCGTCTTCCATTAATTTGCCCATATTACTCGCAAAACAAGAGCCCATAAATAAAATTTTATCTGACAACTCAATTAAAGTTTCCGATTTGGGTATAACTACGGGTATTCTGAATAAATTTTTTTCTGTCATCATATTAGTAAAAAATGTTAATATTTGCAAAAATAATATTTTTTATTTGCATAACATAATATAACATATTTTTATTCAAAAAAAAATGAAAAACACACAGATGCGACATTGAAAATCTATTTTTTAACAACTTTCACTATTTCATCTCTGACTTTTATCATATAGATACCTGACGCATAAGAACTTATATCAATGCAATTTACCATAGATTGTAATCTAACGTTTTGTAATAAATTTCCAGAAATGTCAAAAATTTGAACAAAATCGGGTACTATTTCCGACAGAATAATACAAACAAGTCCCGTCGTTTCAGTTGGATAGATGTTGCAAACATAATTTTGAATTTTATCAATTCCAATTTCGTCAGTAACTTTAACTACACAAACATCGGTGAAATTTCCATCTTCAGTAGTAACAATAATATTTGTTTCTCCTTTTGCAATAGCCAAAACCAATCCGTTTTCGTCAACTGTAGCAATAGTGTCATCACTACTATCCCAACTAATGTTCTGATTAGTTGCATTATGTGGTAAGATGGTGGCAATCAGTTGAAAAGAATAATCTTTTTCGATTTCTAATGTGTTGATGTTTAATTCAACTCCTGTAACGTGAATAACTTCTTCTCGAGGATGTACCTTCAATTTGTCCACACAAAAATAAGAGGCAGTGTTCATGCCATACACGGGGTCATTGTCAGTGGATTCCATGGTGAAATATATTCCGGCAATTTCGCCTAATTCAGACAGGTCAATCCATTCCCAATTTGGACTTTGAACAAGTGTTCCGTTAATATTTTGTGCAAAAAAATATTCGACAGTATTCCCTGTGTCAACAAAATTTTCATCAACTGCGTGAATAAAAAGTTTGAAATAGTCGCCATTTTGGTTTAACGGTCTTGCATAACCGTCTCCGTTAATGTTTGCAAAGTAAGCCCACGGGCTAATGTTTACGTAAATTCCATCTGCCCGATAGGTATCATTTAGGATAACGCTCAAAACGGGATATCTATATTCACCTTCCATATAGCTTGCCCAATAAGCAAGTAAATAAGGAATTTCGGGGTCGGCAATAACAATTCCGTTTTCATCTACAAGAACATTGCCGTTTTCGTCGGTTTTGATACCTCCTCCTGCCATATTACCCCATTCATTTCCATACCAATTAGTTCCTTGGTCGGTATTATCAGCATTTTTGCTGTATGTAAAGCCATCCCAATAATAACCTCCCCATGAATTTCCATCACCCGCGCCTAAGTGCGAAAACCGAAAGGTACTATTGTTAAATTCTATAAATGGATAAGCAACGTCGTTGTATGTTTCTGTCCAAACATTTTTTTCGTTTAAAGTAAATGATTGTGGAATCGACGGTTGACTTAAATCCAACGTAATGCTTTGCGACTGCTGCGCATATACTTGACCAGCAAGTATTAAACTCATCAAAATAATAAAATTAAATTGTTTCATAAAAATATTGTTGCGGGCTTTCACCGCGCCGTTCCTTTTACGGCTTTTTATTATAAATTATAAACTTTTGAATTATGATTTTAAAAAATATCATTTTTATAGTTTTACAAATTTTACTGTAAAATTTTCGTTTTTAATCAAATGGATGCCATTCGACAATTGTCCGCATGGAATGTAATTTGTTCCGCTTTTCAATTCAAAAGAGAATTGTTTTCGACCCAAATAGTCGTAAATATCAATATTTTGTTGTTCGTAAGAAACAATTATCAAAAACTCTTTCGCGGGATTATCTATGAGTAAAATTGTTTTATTTATTTGATTTTCTTTGATATATACGGCGTGAGGGTGTAAATCTTCTGCACCCATAATTTCTGTGGATGTTTCACCTAACCAACCGCAGTACTGATTAACAGCCGTATAAACTTTAACAAAATGAATAGCAGGAAGAAACACTGAATTTCCATTGCTGTCCACAGCCCACTCAATATTAAAATTGGAACGCTCGTCTGTATTGGGATAATTATCAGCATAACCCCACGGATAGGCGTATTGCACAAAGAGTGAGCCGGTCCCGCTTAAATCTAAATAATTATTGGCGAGCTTATTTCCCTCAAAAAACAATGTTTCTGCATCAATCCATTGCGGATAATAAGGATGAGAATGAAATACATTGCGTGAAATATAACCTTCATCACCTTGATTATCAGTCCATTTAATATAAGTTGTATCGCTTAAAAAAGGATAATTCGGGTCAGGAGTGGGGATTTTGTTTTCGTCGGGCTTAAAATATGTAATATGGTAATTATTAACAGTTTCAGGTTTAAAATATTCGCTTCCGGCAAGTTCGTACCATTGGTCGTCTGGGATTCCGTTGCCATTTAAGTCATACGAAACTAATACAATACCTGGTTCGCAATTTCCACCATCTCGAGTAGCACCGGGAGGCGTAGAAATTATTGCATTACCCAAAATCTTAAAATCATAAGCACCCGGAACATTTATAACGGGGTGGTCGAAACCAAAAATTATGTAACCACCGTAACCACCAAGAGAGATTAAAACACCATTGTCATCGCTAATAGATTCTTCAGCTTTTCTGTCCATATCGGCTTGAGTATCACCAACTTCATATTGAGGTAGCATATTTACAAATTGACCCGGGGCAGGACGATACTCGAATACCTTACTTATATAAGGCGATTGAGAATTTACAAGGCTTTTTCCTATTATCAAAAAAGCAAGTGTGAAAAAAATTTTTTTATTCATAATATTGTTTCTAATTTTTATTTTTTAGCCACTAATTACACAAATTATCACTAATTATTTTTATGCCGCTAATTTACTCATTCACTTATTTTTTTATTACAAGGTGGACGACCACAAGGGTGCGTCCCTACACTTATTCACTCATTCACTCATTTACTGAAAACTGATAACTAACAACATAACTATAAAAAGGTCTTTTTTTGGAATAATTGAAATAAAACAATGCTTTTTTGCATCTATTTTTAAAAGCCTCATTCCTCGAAGACTAAAAAAATCATTTGCATTGGCAGGTCTCCTGACTTCTCTTCGTTTTGAGCGCCTTCCCACACTATTAATGCAGTGACAAATATGTTCCTCAAAACGTTGCATTAAGATTTACAGTAGCGGGTCTGTTTAGGATTTTCACCTAATTCCCTCTTCGTCAAATATTCTGAAAGAAAATTTGAAACCAATGCGGCGGCAAAAGTAATATATTTTTTTTAATTGAAACTTTTTTTTTAAAATTTTTTTCTTACAAAATTATGCGATAATAAGGTTGTTAAACGGTAAAAGTTTCATTATTACAGATATACGTATTAAAACGGCGAAATCGGAAAAATGGTTTTGCTGTTTTTTTATAATTTTTGATGATATTTCTTGTGATGCTCAAAATAGATTCCTTGCTTCGTTCGGAATGACTCTATTAGCATATTAATGGTAGGATGAAACAGACATTCATCTCGAATGAAACGAAGTTAAATGAGGAATCTGACAATATGCTATTTTACAATTAATTAACATAACACTAGATATTCTCATTATTTAAGTTTTTTAATATTTTCTCTATTTCATGGTGTGATAAGCCTGTAATGGTCTCCATAGTTTCTATCGAAAAACCTGCTTTATTGGCGTTTTCAATCATTTTTTGGTAAGATTTTTCCATACCAATTGCCTCGCCCTTTTCTAATCCTTTTTCCATACCAATTGCTTCACCCATCTCTAATCCTTTTTCCATACCAATTGCTTCACCCTTCTCAAATCCTTTTTCTAATCCAATTGCTTCGCCTTCTGCTTTTCCTTCTTTTCTTGCTCCGTCTCTTAATGCTCGCTCTAAACGTATATACTCTTTGTAGGCGTTGTATTGTAATAGTTCTTCGGGTGTATATGCTGCTCGCTTGCAAAGTTCGGCTGCTTTACTTATTTTCGCATTCTTTTTCATATTTGTCGGTAGTTCGGTCATTTTTTCGTTGGTCTCTTTCAAAAAACGAAGCCAAAGAACCATTAACTTACGCATTGCGCCTACCTTACTCTTTCCAATGGAAGAGGTTATTGCAGCGGGACAAAATTTGTCAGTAAGTTCTACCAAAACAAACTCAAGACCCGGAATTATCTCCTTTATATTGTGAGGGTTTACTATCTGGTAATGATGATAAAACTTTTTTGTTTTGAGGTCAAAATTTTCATTAATCAAAGCAAGTGTGTAAACAGGTTGCAATAATTCATATTTGTCGCCTTGTTCTAATTGTTTTACGTATGCTTTGCCGGCATTGAAAACAATACGGTTATAAAATTCAGATGTCCATAGAACTTGCATCTCTATGATAAATTGCCGTTTATGGTTATCTTTACACCTAACATCCACAATAGAATATTTTTTATTCGGGTCATCGGGCATAAGTTCCGATGGCAAATATTCCACCGAAACAATTAATCTGTCGGGTGGTAGCGGCATAACCGCATTAAGAAAGTCTATCAGCAAATCGGGATGCTCTCCAAAAATACGTCTGAATGTCAAATCTACTTTGGGGTCTAAATAAAGCACATTAGATAAATCTATGCTGCGCACCGCCTTCATGGTGCTCTTCTTTGTTTTTCCTTTTGTTGCTATTGCTTTGATGTTTTGTTTCGATATACTCTTTTCTGATTGTGCCATATTTTTCTTTTTTTATCATGCAAAAATAGATGTTTTTTTTTAATTAAACACAGATGAATAAAAATTTATTATTTTATTAAAAAAATATACTTTGATTATAAACGTTATTATTTCTGATAGTTCGATAAAACTCACTAACCAAACTGAAAATTATATATTAATGAAAACTGTTTTTTACATAAATTGCAGGGGAAAATTGTTAGAAATAACAACTCCTATTGTTATGGGTATTATCAACCTGACTGATAACTCTTTTTATGCAGGGAGTAGGTATAACACTGAAAAAGAGATATTAAATCGAGTAGAAACTATTATTAATGAGGGTGGAAAAATAGTTGAAATAGGTGCTTGTTCGACACGACCGGGAGTTGTTCTTGAAAATAGTCAACAAGAAATCGACAAAATTGTTTCTGCTTTGAACATAATACGAAAGCATTTTCCAAATATTTCCATCGCTGTTGATACTTTTCGTTCGGAGGTAGCGCAAAAGGCTATAATAGAGGGTGAAGCAGATATTATTAATGACATTTCTGGCGGCGAGTTAGATAATAAAATGTTTGATACCATTGCTAACCTTAATGTTCCTTATATATTAACGCATATAAAAGGAACTCCGCAAACAATGCAGCAAAACCCTCATTACGAAAATTTAATTGGTGAAATTATGATAGACTTAGCACAAAAAGTAGATATATTGCGAAAAAAAGGCGTTAATGATATTATTATTGATCCCGGATTTGGTTTTGGAAAAACATTAGACCAAAATTATGAGTTGCTGAAAAATCTAAAACAATTTCGTATCTTTGGGCTGCCAATTATGGTAGGAATATCTCGTAAAACAATGATTTACAATTTTTTAAATATCAAACCTGAGGATGCCCTTAACGGAACAACTATTTTAAATTGTATTGCCTTGCTCAAAGGAGCAAATATTTTGCGTGTCCACGACGTAAAAGAAGCCGTTGAAACTATTAATCTTATTCAAAAATTAACCTCATGACATTCTTAGATATCAGATTAATCGATATAATCGACATAATAATAGTAGCTTTTTTGCTATTTAAGTTATATAAATTGATGAAAGGCACTGTTGCGGTTAATATTTTCATCGGAATTTTTGCTTTTATAATTTTTTGGTTGATAATTAAGTCGCTGAATATGAGGCTGTCGACAAGTATTCTTGATAGTGTGGTAAATGTAGGAGTAATTGCAATAATCATACTTTTTCAGCAGGAAATTCGGCGTCTATTACTTTTAGTGGGCAACAAATATAATTGGGTGCAACGTTTTTCTTTTGAAAAGCTTTTTGAAAGCAAAAGTTCGGGTATAACCTCAATTTACATTAAACCGATTGTTCAGGCATGTGAAGATTTGTCGATTACTAAAACAGGTGCATTGATAATTGTAACAAACAAATCGGAACTCCACGAATTGACGGGAACGGGCGAGGCTCTGAACGCAATTATTTCCAAACAACTGCTTATTTCAATATTTTTTAAAAATAGCCCTTTGCATGACGGTGCAGTTATTGTAGGTCAAAATAAAATTAAAGCCGCAGGTTGCATTTTGCCACTGTCCCAAAATATGAATCTTCCCAAAAATTACGGACTAAGACATAGAGCCGCCCTCGGAATTTCTGAAACAACCGATGCACTTGCGATTGCAGTGTCCGAAGAAACAGGAAATATTTCTGCTTTCAGAAATGCAAAAGGAACTTTTAACCTTGATTCGCATCAATTAGAAAAAATGTTAGAAGATACAATGAAATAATTTTGAGATTTTTTAGTTTTTGTAAAATAAATAAAGTGAATAAGTAGTGGTTAGGGGTTAGGGGTTAGTGGTTAGTGGTTAGTGGTTAGTGGTTAGTGATTAGTGGTTAATTGCCAAATGATTAGAAATAAAGAAATTTGTGTTAATTCGTGTAATTAGTGGCTAAACTAAAAAATAATTTGTGGTTAAAAATTAAAAACAGATGAAAATAGTATTGTGCGAAACAATTGACGGAACAAATAATTTTATTTGTGATTTATTAAAAAAGCAAGAAGATAATATCACAGCACTTGACAATAATGATTTTGCGTTAGGTGCCCGACATATACGTGAATTGTTGAAAGGCGCAGATGTTGTCATTAATCTTACTGGCGAGAAACTTTTAAAAAAGAACTATTCTATGCGCCAAAAAGAAGAAATTTATTTTAGCAGAGTAGAAAATACTAAAATCCTTATTAATGCCATCAATGGTATGAAAAACCCCCCTTCTCTGCTGATTATGACCACATTAGTTAATATTTACGATGAAATAAATATACACGACGAATATTCTCAAAATTTAGGTGAGGATTTTCTTGCGGATATGTGCAAAAATTGGGAAAAAGCAGCATTTAAACTTAATCCTAAAACGCGAATTTGTATTTTCCGCATCGGAAATGTTCTATCTGACAAAGGCGGATTATTTGTCAAAATTAAAGAGTTAGCCGAATATAATTTTGATTTCAAAATTGGTAATGGAAAACAATCTGTACCTTTAATTCACGTTAGTGACGTTCTAAAGGCCTTCCGATGGTCAATTTCGAATAGCGACAAAAACGGTATATATAACTTAGTAATGCCCGAAATTATGACCAACGAAAAGTTTTCATATTTTATGAAAAAGAACTTCAAACGAAAAAAATTGTTTACGTTCTCAAAATTCCCTGCAAAGTTTTTCTTGCGCGAAGAAACCTTCTTTTTCGTTACATGTCAATTTGTTATTCCGCACCGACTCCTCTCAGACGGCTTTGAATTTGACTTTCCCACGCTCGAAAGCTGTATTAATACAATTTAATCAATGCAAGATTCATTTGTTTGCCACTAATTATTTAATAATTTGGTTTTTTGAAATATTGCCAATTTGTTCAATATTGGGTTCAATTCCCAACTTAACATAATCTTGGTCAATTTTTCCTTCTTCATTAGCGGAAAACATCGTAATTACTCTAATCGTTTCTTGTTGTTTTGGTAAATTATCCCAGTCAATATTCGTATATATAAAACTTAACAATTTTGTCATATTTTGGCTATAAGTTGACTGTCTTGATTTTGAATTGTCAAAAACATTGATATTCAACAACTATAAATTCCTGTTAAGTATAATTGATTCTCTACAATTTCCCACGTTGCTTGATATTCTCTGCCACAATCGGTTGAATTACAAGTTTTTTTGTTACCAAATAAATTGACTGTATAAATACTTTCAAATTGACCAATAGGTACTGTGTCTGGCTTATAAAATTCATCAGGCAAATACAAATAAACAGACAACACATCGCCATTGTAAACGAGTTTATCTGGAATTTGAGGCGTTGCAAATACTCCTGCAAGTCCTACCGCTATAAATAATTTTGTCAATATATATTTTTCCCAACTCATATTCTACATTTTTTAATTTTCTCTCTCATTGTCCCACTGCACTGTCCCTCGCATTGCCTACAATGTCCCGGCCTCTTCACCTGCAGCGGCGGCTTCCACTACCGTTCATGCGGGCGACAAATGTTCAATTACGCACAAAATTGTCTGCGGAGCTATAAGTCGCCAGTTGCACGCTGGTTTTCCTCATCTTTTAGGTTCATTTATTTATCTAAAAAACAGTTTGTTACTTTTGATAAAAAACAAATCATCTGTTGTCCAAATATTATGATATTTTTTTGGGGCAAGTCCGTTAATCAATTTTTTGTCTCCCGTCCATAGTTTACAATCGAATTGTCTGGAAAAAGCAACATAAACAATGTCTTTCGGGTCAATATCAGAAACGAGTTCATTAGCAAACGCCCAACTGTCATCACTTATTTGTTCTTCAGAAACAAATGTAATGGATTTGTAAATATGGTATTCCGCTTCTAATAATTGCTCAAGTGTTAATTTGGAAACTTTCAGCAACTTATCATAGTGTTTGTATATTTCTGTCCGTAAAAAGTCGGGAGCAATGAAAGAAAAATATGGGTTGGAATTTATCAATAAATCCCCGATTCTCCCATTGGAATTTAGCAGTCCGCTAAAAACAATGTTAGCATCAATAACAATTTTCATTTCAAAAAACGATGTTTGTTTTTATTCCACCAAGTTGTATTTATTTCGTCCGCCAAGTTATCTACGTCTGATTGGTGGGCTTGCGATTGCGACGTTACTTCCAAATATTTAGCATAATCTATCAAACGTTGAATACCAAAGGCATCTGTTTCGGAAGAAAAAGAAATGGCTATTTGATTTTTAGCAATTCTTTCAACTAACATAATACATAATATTAAATTTTAAACCGCACAAAAGTACAAATATTTTTCTATCTATAACGCATTTTCATTCAATTTATTTTTCTCTCAATAATTTTTCTTTAATTTTCCAAACTCATAACATTTCAACCCATTGTTCTGTCGCACACTCCGCTAACTTACACACAACGCATAAACACGCGCACCTTTCCTGCCCATAACCATCAACAGTTTCCCCTCAAACCATCGAATATCCTCATTTCAAGCCACTTGCCGCTTGAAAAAGACGAAGTATCTACTACATTGTTTACACCACAAAAATAACACTTTTTTTTACCCAACAAAAATAATATAAAAAAAGAGGCGCAACCAACCACGCCTCTAAATTCTGAAAACAGAAATCTAACTCACACCATTCCTTCAACATTCCACACAAAAGCCCGCAACCCTTGCTGTTCAGCGCGTGCGTCTAATTTTTTGAGACTTTCCAACAATTCCTCTACCTTTTCATGTTCGATTATGGCGAGTATTGCCGAGTTCATGGCGGGCCACGTGTGAGTGCCAAAGTGAGGTTCGCCGCCGTGTGTGCCGCGCCCATGAGTTTCCGCCCACTTGGTAAAACCTCTGATACCGGTGCGGTCGAGAATGCTGTTGACCGCCTCTGTAAGAGCCTGATTATAGGCTATAAAAACTGCTTTATTCATAACAATTTTTGATTTTTAATTATTTATAATAAAATTCTGAAAACTGAAAACTGAAAACTGAAAACTACTCATTATCATCAATTATTTGTCGTCTTCTTTGTCGTTTCAACATTCTACTGCAAAATACTGAATACACAACAGGTATCACTACCAACGTCAGTAGCGTGGACATCGTCAAGCCGCCAATTACGGCTATACCCATAGGTTGCCACAATTCGGAGCCTTCGCCGATGCCAAGCGCTAATGGTAACATACCCAAAATGGTTGTTAGCGAAGTCATTAAGACGGGGCGCAGACGCGATTTGCCTGCCTGTATGACTGCCTGATTAACCGATAAACCACGTTCACGCAAGAGGTTAGTGAAATCTACCATCACAATGCCATTCTTTACCACTATTCCAACGAGCATTATTGCACCTATCAACGCCAACATTCCTAATGGCGTGCCTGTTATGAACAACGCCACAAATACGCCTGTAAACGCAAACGGCAACGTAAACATGATGATAAACGGCATGAGAAGGCTCTCAAATTGCGTTGCCATCACGATGTAAACCAATAACACTATCAGTATCAGCAACGTAAAGAGGTCGCCAAATGCTTCTTGCTGGTCTGCGGCAGCACCGCCAAGAACAACCGATACGCCTTGCGGCATTTCGGTTTCGGCTATTATACCGTTGATTTCGGTTACTACGGTGCCTAACGCAACGTCATGTAGCGCCATCGATACGGTAACAACACGCTGACGGTCTTCGCGCTGAATTGACGGCGGACTATAGTATTCAACTATCTCGCCCACGTCTTTCAAACGCACCATTTGCCCCGAAGCACCGTAAAGTCTGATATTCTCAATGTCATCAAGAGACTGACGAAACTCTTCGGCGTAACGCACAACAATTTCGTATTCGTCGCCTTCTTCGCGGTATTTGGTTGCAACAAGTCCGTTTCCATGCCTGCAAACGACATTGCAAAACCCATCATATTTGAATAGTCAACGCTGGCGTTTACTTGCGGCAGTCCTGCCGAAATTATCTCCCATGTCCTCTTTTGGGCTTCAGACACCGACAAACCCGCATTCCACACGTTCTTATTGTGTAAAACTGCGTAGTCTTTTGCTTCTTCTACGGTCAGGCGCAGAACACCATCGATGTCTGCAGTTTGTTGCGAAAACATTTGTCCACACACGATTAGAAGCCCAACCATTAAAATAGTGATTTTATTTTTCATTAATTTTTATTATTTTTATTATTTTTTGAAAATATTTAACGGCACAAAAATAGTACGCAAGTGTATCTCAAAAATCAAAAAACTGACTGAAGCGGAAAAATTGGGGAATGAAAAAGACAAATCGGAGTATGAAAAATTTTTTGATGATTTTTTTTGAGGTGATAACGATTTATTTTGATTTTTGTAAAGTAGTATTTTTTAACTACTATAAATTTTGAAAATTTGTTATCAGTTTGTGTATAATTGGAATTTTTATACTATCTTTGCACTTCGTTTAAACAATATATTTTTGTGATATGAAAACAGATATAACAGATAAAAATGTAGAATTTTCAGATGCAGTACGCAGCATCGAAGACATCA
This sequence comes from Marinilabiliaceae bacterium, assembly GCA_009777175.1. Classification (GTDB taxonomy): domain Bacteria; phylum Bacteroidota; class Bacteroidia; order Bacteroidales; family Marinilabiliaceae; genus WRMI01. The sequence continues at coordinate 4,537 of WRMI01000018.1, read as the reverse complement.
AAGCAAGTTATCCTGATGAGTGGATCGTGTTGGGAAATCCTGAAAAGGATGAGTTTGACCAGACTATTGCAGGGGTTTTGCTGTACCATAGCCATGACAAAAGAGAGTTAGCATATCGCGACAAACCTCTGCTCAAACAATACAAAAAAAAATCGTTTTTCTTTAACAGAGTTACTCCGCGTCGCGAGAAAAGAAACGCTATTATTAGCCTTTATTCAACACTAAAACTATGACTTATCAATTTAATAGAGACCCAGAAAGCGGGATGATATTGGTTACCGTTTGGTTGGATGATGAAAACGAATTGAAAATGGCACTTGACACTGGCGCTACACGTACAACATTTGATTTTAATGCGTTGCACTTGGCAGAATATCCGGTTAAGGATATAACTGAAAAAGGTGCAATAGAGACAGCCAATGGTATTATTGATGTAGGTGTTTTCAAAGTTGACAGCCTTTCAGCGTTTGGACACACAAAACGCAATATGAAAGTTCAGGTATATGATTTTCTTGCGCATGGCATCCTGTCTGATTATGAGGGTGTTTTAGGTTTAGATTTTTTTGAAAATACAGCGTTTCGTATTGATATGAAAAATCAGACCATCGAAGTTGAGGAATGTGTTTAGCCTTATTTAGTTGTCAGTTGTAAGTGAATGCGACACTCCGTAGGAGTGATATATTAATAGAAAATCAGTTATCAGTAAATATTTTATAGAATTTATATAATGAATGTTTTCTAAAAATCAATCGAATATCTTCCAAAACTAGATATGATGCAAAACATTGAATTTCAATTTTGAATTTTAGATAGTTTTTCAGAAAAAAATCATCTATATTTGCGATAGCAGCAAGCGGCGGACAGCGCAGTGGTAAAACGAAACGCTAAAAAAATGAATACCTAAAATGAAGTTAGAAAAATACATTATCATAAAAAATTGTACGAAGGAGGAATTGAAAACAATTCTGAATGATTGGCTCATTGTGTATGCTAACCGATTAAAAAGCAAAATGGTTTTTGAAATCGCTGAAATTAATCCAAATGTTTTTGTTCTTGAGATTGGTCAAAGCATTGATGATACATTTTTTTTCTTTTTGGTAAATTATTTTGCTTATCCCATTGGTTTTAAGAAAACTTTTGAGGCAGAAGGATATACTACTGCAACAAAACATAAAACCTTGCGAAATAAAAAAATATATGTTTTTAATAATGCAAAAGATACCGAATATGACAATGTTTGGATTACTACAGAAGAAAACGAAACTTATAAATTTGATTTTGGCGGAAAATTACGAAAAGTGGATTTTGATAAAAACTACAAAATATTTGATATAAGTAATTTGTCAATCACACACGAACAAATTATTGTCAATAAAAAAGAACTGTTAGACGAAGCAAAAAGAAGAAAAGATGAAAAAAGCAGACATAACCTCGAAAAACGGTTTAAAATAATATCAACCGCATTTTTTGTAATAATACCATTGGCATTTTTGACAAACAAGTACTTTTCATATTTAGAAGATATGAAATTGATCCTTTTTTGTGCAGTAACTATCATGATTTGGTTTATGATGGACTATAAAATTTTCAAAAATTTCAAAAGAACCTTCATTTGTATGTTACTCGCTTCATTAATTCTCGCTTGGGGAATAAACACGCAAGATATTTTTTTGGCTACAACTGCAACTATGCCATTATCTTCAATAATTTTTATGTGGACAGCGAATATACTTTTAGGTGAAAAACTTGATTATTTATACGACAAATTGGATAGATTGTTTGTGTTAGTGTTTTTTGCTTTTGCCGTTTTAATATCAATATTTGTTTTTAATCCAATTTTGAAACTTCTTAATATATGGTAACAAGAAGAACAATCAAAAGAAAAAGAAACGCCATCACACAACTGACATTTTATTTACTGAAAAAAATATGCAATATATAGAATACGAACCAGATAAATTATTATCACCATACATCGAAACTTATTGGATGAGCGATGGTTTTGGTGGTGAAGGAAAATATCATAAAATCCTTCCTGACGGTTGCGTAGATATTATTTTTTCGTTCGACAGGGCAAAATCAACATTCTCTACAAAGATTGTCGGCACAATGACTTCATTTCTTGAAATCACTTATCCGCAATCAGTAGAAATGTTCGGCATCCGTTTCAGACCCGCAGGAATTACCGCCTTCACCCGCGTTCCTGTTGAAGAATTTACTGATAATGATGTAGAATTGGCATTAGTTGATACATTATTTGACAAGTCGTTTTATGAAATTCTGCCCGAAAAACAACCCATTGAAGAAAAGATAATACATACAAATAATTATCTGATTAATTGCATTCCATATCTGTATCATCCTGAAAAACAAATTATTCGTGCCGTTGATTTGATTTACTTTCATAGAGGACAACTATCTCCCGCTAAAGTCGCTTACGAAGTTTGTTTGTGTCAACGACATTTCGAGAGAAAATTCAAATCGGCAATTGGCGTAAGCCCAAAAACATTTGCCAAAATAGACAGATTCAAGAATGCTTTACGATATTTGCGAAACAATCCTAATAAAGACTTGTTATCTGCTGCCATTGAGTGCGGATACTACGACCATACGCATCTGATTAAGGATTTTAAAACGCTGTCGGGAAATACTCCGACAAATTTAAGAGAACAGTAAAAACATATTAGAAATAGTTTATGAATATAGAAGAACTTCGGGATTATTGTCTTTCGGTCAAAGGTGCAACCGAAAGTTTCCCTTTTGATGAAACAACGCTGGTCTTTAAGATAATGGGCAAGATGTTTGCCTACATAGGGCTGAACCCGAAAGATGGACAGTTTAAAGTCGACATGAAATGTGACCCTGAAAAGTCATCTGAACTTCGTGAAAAATACGAAGGCATCAGACATGGCACCCATACACACGGTCTTTTGTGGAATACTGTCTGTTTGACAAGTGATGTGCCCGATAAACTCATCAAAGAATTGATAGAACATTCTGTTGAAGAAGTGATACAAAAACTTCCTAAAAAGAAACAGGAAGAATACAAAATGGTAATGACACTGTAGACGCAGTAAGAATGTCGCATTTTTACAATATTTGCAGCAACACAAGTTGTACTTTTGCGCTATGTTTCATCTTAAAAAAGTAACAAAATGGACAAATTAATTGCATGGGTAGAAATACCTACCGCCGATTTTGAGCGTGCGGTAAAGTTTTATAGTTCGGTGTTCAAATTGGAATTAACGCCGATAGATTGTGGTAACGGCGAACAAATGGCTTGCTTCCCGACTGGCGAAGGTGCCATAGTTCATTCGCCTCATGCCAAACCGTCCGAAAATGGCGCAGTGGTCAGTTTTGCTGTACCCGATAGCATTGAAGCCGCCATTTCGCGGATAGAACAAATGAAGGGCAAAGTCATTCTTCCGAAACAAAAAATTGAAGCGGAAGGAAACAGATATTTTGCCGTGTGTACTGACTCCGAGAATAACAAAATCGGACTATACGAATAGTTAACGAATGGGACTGCGGGTAAATCCGCAGCCCTCTTTTTTCAGTATTACTATGCCTGTACATTTTGCGCCACCTTCAAAAATTTTAGCCCCATACATCAAACGATATTGGGCTATTGAAAACGTTTTGGATAAAAACGAAATCTGTGTTCAGCGGATTATTCCGACCGGACTGACAGAACTGATGCTTTATTTTACTCAGCGCCCAAAAATATTGACCGTAAATAAATATTTGTCGGACAATGTAGCATTGTTCGGTCATCAAAATGATTTTTACGATATGGAATTGAAAGGAAAATTATCCGTTTTTTCCATTGTTTTTCAGCCACAGGGACTAATGCCGTTTTTCAAATTTCCGCTACATGAAATTTGCAATCAAAATGTTCCATTACGACATCTTATCGGACAAGCAGGTCGCGATTTGGAAGAAAAAATGGGTGATGCGTCTGAATTTCACCAAAGAGTAAGCATTGCAGAAAGTTATCTTTTAAGTTTGTTGAAAACAAATTACGCTGACTTTGAGTTCCGTAGAATAAACCATATCGTCGAATTGATTAAGAAAACTTGTGGAAATATCAATATCGGTCAACTTGCTTCGGAAGCGTGTCTGTGTCGTAAACAATTTGAGCGGATTTTTGCCGAACATATAGGAATTAGTCCTAAACAATACTTGAAAATCATTCGTTTTCAATTCGTACTATTTCAAAAACAACAAAATGACGCAATGAATATGCTGGATTTATCATACCTGAGCGGGTATTTCGACCAATCGCATTTCATTAATGACTTTAAATCAATGAGCGGTTTTACGCCCAAACAATATTTCACTGAAAATGAGGCTTGTTCCGACTTTTTCGATAACTAAAATGCACTGCCGATGACAAAAGAGTTTTCGTGGAGAAAGCCGAAATCCTAAATTTAATGAAAAAAGTCGTTTTTTTACACAAGCCGTTGTTTCAGAATTGTCTATCTTTGCAAAAATTTTAAACAAATATAATATGAATTACGATTTTATACAAGAGTAT
>WRMI01000017.1 GCA_009777175.1 Marinilabiliaceae bacterium | reverse complement strand
GAACAGAGAGGAGAATTCGACATTATGGGCTAGATTTGATGAAGAGAGTGACACTTATTGCGATAGAAATTACACGTCTGTAAATATTAATACTGCACGTTTGATATCTGATACAGATTATTGTAATATTTTTTTAGGAATTAACTTTAGATTTGCGAATGGAGATGATAATATTTTTATTTCAATAACTCCTTTTGGTTATTCTTTTGAAATAAGATATAATGAAGGTGGTCAATTTTGGATTGATGGAACTCAAATTTTTTATGATAGTTTGATAGTCAACAATAAAACATATTACGAAGTAGTAGAAAAAATAGAGACTTCACGGTCTATCTTATACAATAAAACTGACGGTATTCTTCAAGTATGTGATAAAAATAAAGAGCTTTTTTCGATTATAAAATAATTATAAACACAAACGCTTAGGTTTAATTTATGAAAAAAAATCTTTCAATTATTGTTTTCATATTTTTGAACATTATCTATTGTTTCGCCCAGACTGAAACTATACAGTTTCCTAAGAATAAACAACATAGTTTATTTTTTGAATTGTTTGGAAGTTCATTGCATACCTATAACATAACTTATGATTGCTCTTTTAAGATGGCAGAGAAACATAAAATAGCGTTGTGTATGGGTGTTCATTATACTTTTGCACATGTAGGATATTATGGTATATCACCTCAAATAAATTATTTGTACGGAAAAAAGAATCACCTTGAATTAGGAATAGGGTATTCATTACTATACAGAACGCCTTGGGATTATAATAAAGGCGAATTTATTTTTGGTTTCGATGATGTTAAGCGTTATGTTCCTATCAGAATAGGTTATCGTTATCAGAAAGAACAAGGGGGTTTTTTTTGGAAAATTGCTTATGTTCCTTTCTATTGTGTTGACGAATACAATTTCTATAGTGTTAAAGGAAAAAATTTTGCTTTTGTCTGGTGCGGCGTTGCTTTTGGTTATACTTTTAAATATAAGAAGTAAAATAATGAAATCCAAAACTCTAATTATCATAATATTAACATCTATTTTGGCATCATCTTGCTGTCGAAGTAAAGAAGAAACAAGGTGGGATCTCACTGAAGCTGAAAAGCAGTTAATACCGTACGAATTAGGGCAAACCATCAATTTTATAGATTCTGTTGGTAATCCTTTTGTTCTAACGGTGACGGAGAATTCGTCAAGATGGCATTATTACTTTATTGAGAGTCATGAGAGATGTGAAAATTATGTTTCAATTAATAGAAAAACAGTAAGATTGAAATCTGATACGTATAATTTAACTATTTCATTATGGATTAATGACTATAGCTATACGAGTAAAAATGAATATTTAACATTTTTAATAACACCTTTTGGTTGTTATTTTGATATAAGATATCATGAGGGAGGTCAATTTTCGATGGATGACTATCAAAATGTTTATGACAGTTTAATAGTCAACAATAAAACATATTACGAAGTAGTAGAAAAAATAGAGGCTTCACGGTCTATCTTATACAATAAAACTGACGGTATTCTTCAAGTATGTGATAAAAATAAAGAGCTTTTTTCGATTATAAAATAATTTATAGACTCAAATGCTTAGGTTTAATTTATGAAAAAAAAACTTTCAATTATTGTTTTCATATTTTTGAACATTATCTATTGTGTCGCCCAGACTGAAACTATACAATTTCCTAAGAATAAACAACATAGTTTATTCTTGGAATATTGGGGAAGTGCTTTGTATACATATAACATAACTTATGATTGCTCTTTTAAGACGGCAGAGAAACATAAAATAGCGTTGAGTATGGGAGTTCACTATACATTTGCACATGTTGGATATTATGGTATATCACCTCAAATAAATTATTTGTACGGACAAAAGAATCATCTTGAATTAGGAATAGGCTATTCATTTCAATACGAAACGCCTTGGGACCATAACAAAGGTGAGTTTATTTTCGGTTTCGATAATCTCTTACGTTATGTTCCTATCAGAATAGGTTATCGTTTACAGAAAGAACAAGGAGGTTTTTTTTGGAAAATTGCTTATGTTCCTTCCTATAGAGTTGAAGAAAAACGTATTTCCTTTATCTGGGGCGGCGTTGCTTTTGGTTATACTTTTAAAAAGAAGAAATAAAATAATGAAACCCAAAAATCCTTAATATCGCAATATTATTAACATCTATTTTGGCAACATCTTGCTGTCAAAGCAAAGAAGAAATTCGTTGGGATCTCATATGGAAAAATCAATTTTAACAATCGTGTTATTTTTTTGTTTGTCAATAATTTTTGCGCAAGAAAGTATATGGGATTTTAATAAAACGAGTTCATTGCCCAAAAGAGAAATTGCTTTTTCGGTAGGTGATGATAGTTTTGCACCAATGATACTTGACCGTAAAATCACCATAAAAGGACTCTACTCATACTCTATTTCCTATCATAAACGTTCAGTTAATGATAGATTGTGGTGGGGTGGTTATATAAATGCCAATCCGTTGGCAATTTCAATTAATCCCTCTGTGCGTGTTTCATATTTAAACAAACCATACACAACTCTATATTGGGGTGTATCTTTAGGGGTTGGCAAAGGTGTTTTACTCTGCCCTACCTTTCAGATTACCCCTTTCGGTTTTTCTTATGGTAAAAATTTCTTTGCAAGCGGAGAATTAGGTATTGGTTTTAAAGGTTTAGGTTGTTTTTGTGTAGGTTATAGGTGGTGAAACAAGTATTCACCCTATCACAAGCACGTATTGCCCTTTCCGCACCCAAAGGGCAATATATGCTTGTGGTGCAGTTAGAAAACAAAAAATTTACAAATTTAATTATAAAAAAATAGACAATCATGAACAAATTATTGAAAAAAATTATTACTTTTGCATTTTTAATTATTATAAATATGCAAATATTTGGACAAGGATGGCAATGGGGTAACCCGTATGATGTTTATTGGTTTACCGATATGGTACATTCTTTGCAATGGCTTAATGAACATCCATTGTTTGATCCGTCAGGAGGGGGCGGTCCTGGTGTTCTTCCAAGGGTTACTGAATTAATAATTATGACCTATAATATCCAGAGATGCAAAGAACCTGAAAAACACGCTGCTGTTATAAATGCAAGTAATCCTGATATTGTTTCTATTCAGGAAATGAAACATCAATCCAGATACGACAAAGTAAAACAAAAAACAGGGCTTTCAGGTAAATTTTCTTATTTTCCACCCAAACCACCTTTGAATATACGTAGCGGGCACGCTACACTATGGAAAACAACAACAGTTGGAACACCGACATGTAGACACGAAATAATAAATCTCCCTCAAACAGATAGTTACAATATAAAAAAAGCGGCTTACACGGCTTTATATTTTAGGGATTTTAATTTTGTTTCTACTCATTACCCACCTAAATATACTATCAACAAAAATGCAATGTCTGATGCAATTTTAAATGATGGAGTTTCAAGTAGTGCGGTGAAGCCAGTTTACATGGCAGGTGATTTTAATTGCAATCCCGACTCAGAAGTGATAAAGAAATTTACAAACCCAACTCCGCCAAATCAATACCATACTTTTGATGTTTTAAATAATCTGGCAAAAGAGGCAAATGGAAAATATATTGATTGGACAGGACCTGATGGGGTAGGACATATGATAGATTTGATTCTTGGGAATAACAGAAATTCTAATAAAGAAATTCTTGAACAAGGCATACCATGGTATGATAATGAAATAACAGACCACAAGCCATATCGTGTAAAAATTAAAATTAAATAGATTATGAAACCAAAAGTATTAATTTTCCTGATATCATTGATAATTTTCGAATATTCTTGTACCAAATGCAGAAATGTTGACCGTTACGAACTTTCTGATTTTGAAAAACAAATGATTCCTTATGAATTAGGACACTCTGTCAGTTTTATTGATTCGATAAATCAACCACTCTTTATGACAGTAACAGAGGCTAAAACTACGTGGATGGGGTATTGGGAATGTGAGAAATTTGAACAATTATCAGTAAGAATGAATTCAGAAAATAGTAATTTGGATATAAGTCTATATTTAAACCACGAATATGGCGAATGTGTAAACATTGATATCGGTCTTTATAAATACTCTCGTTTTCATCTGTATTACAATGCGGAAGGTCAATTTGCGTTCGATCCAAGAGGACAATATATACACGACAGTTTAGAAATAAATAACAAAATATATTATAGTGTGGTTGAGAGTAACATTTATAGCCCCACTTCTGCAAACGAATATGAATATAATGAAAGAATGCCATTTCGACTTTTATATAATAAAACAGATGGAATACTGCAATTAGAGGATGCCAATAAAATACTCTTGACGATAAATAAATAGAATATAGTAGGAACGCGACTTTTCGCGTTCCTACTTGTTCATTTTGTTAAAATTATAATATAAATAGAATGTAAATAATTTAAATAAATAATTAGGAACTTTTTATGAAACACATTATATTAATAGTCGTTTTATTATTATCTTTACCAAAAAATTTTGCTCAAGTTGATTTATCTCATTCAAAACATATTCGGTTGCCAAAAAGAGAACTTGCTATATCAGTAGGTGACAATATGGTTATTTCTCAAAAATCAGAAATCACAATAAAAGAGTTGGGTTCATACACACTCTCCTACCTTAAACGCCTTGATGATGATGTTACATTTTGGTTAGGCGGTTATTTTAACATAATCACTTATGCAACCTATTACCATTATTGGACAGTCATTTCTCTTGCACCATCTATGCGGGTTTCTTATCTTAACAAGTCAAAGGCAACGCTTTATTCGGGGTTATCTTTGGGTTTCGGGCTTGAATTAATTCCACCGCCATATCCATCCATGAAACGCGAATATGATCCTTTTATTTTTTATCAAGTTACTGCACTTGGTTTTTCTTATGGTAAAAAATTCTTTGCGGGTGCTGAATTAGGTTATGGGCACAAAGGAATTGGCTGTTTCAATGCAGGTTATAAATGGTGATTGAAACCATCCAATACAGATTTAATTTATATATAAAAAAATAGATGACCATGAATAAATTTTTGAAAATTTTAATTACTTTTGAATTTTTAATTTTTGTAAATATGCAAATATTTGGGCAAGGAATGGAAGATGATTGGGATGATTGGGATGATTGGGGAGATTGTTATTGGTGTGATGATGGTTGGTTTTCAGATGATGAAGATCAGTATGGCGGTGATGACGATGACAATGGTTATTGTTATCTTTGTATGGGACTTAATAATAATAATTATTGCACATGCGAACCGCCGATAACTACATATTTTTATAGAGATACTTTAACCATATTGACATATAATCTTTGGCGCGATAGCAAAGAATTTGATAAACACAAAATTGTTATTAATCAAAACATGCCAGATGTTGTTGCATTACAAGAAATGTTGGGAACAAAACTATTCAAGGAATTAAAAAGCGACACTGGCCTTTACGGAGAATTCTTTATCACAAGTAAAGGTGTTTGGTTATTTGGACTTGAAATTAAAAAAGACTATGGTATAGCCATGCTTTGGGATTATTCAAGAACAGGGTGGCCATTAACAAAAAATACAAAAATATCGGGTAATGGATCAAATAAGCGGGTTGATATGATTGCCGAGTTTCCAAAGTTTTGTTTTGTTTGTGTTCATTATAGTCATAACAACAAAGGATACAGAGAATTTCATTCTTATGAACTTATTTCAGATAGCTGGGTGCAAAATTGCAAAAAACAGGGCAAACCTATTTACATAGCAGGGGATTTTAATTGCAGTCCTTGGAGAAATTCTGTTCCTATAAGTATATTTAGAGATGACGGTTATGATGTGCTAAATGATACGACCAGGTACGAAGATCCGCCAAATTCAGGCAAATGGAAATGGAATCACGCCACAAAGGAAGATGGTTCGATGATAGATTTAATACTTGAGTACAATACAACCCCGAACAAAGAAATTATTTGGAGAGGCATAAGAGGTTTCCCTAAATCTTTTCTAGGAACTGTATCTGACCATAAACCATATCATGTTTATGTTAAATTTAAATAAATAGATATTAACAAATGAGAATAATATAATATATTTATTTATCTGATGTTTATTATTTTTTGCAGGAGACATTAGTTGTTGCAGAGAAAAAACAATTTTTTTATATCAACCCTCAATCCATTTTCTTGCATTAATAAACGCCTCTATCCAAGGTGATATTTCGTCATTTCTGTTTTTGGGGTAGAATGCCCATTGCCAAGGAAAAATTGCACGTTCTATATGCGGCATCATTGCTAAGTGCCGTCCATCAAACGAACATATTGCGGCTGTGTTATAATCGCTACCGTTTGGGTTGGCTGGATAAGAATCGTATCCCCATTTAATTGGAATATTGTAATTAGATTCGGCAAGAGGCAGGTTAAATTTCCCCTCGCCGTGTGCAACCCATATTCCAAGACGAGAACCAGCAAGAGTGTGTAACATAATTGAATTATTTACTTCTATATCTACGCTAACAAATTGTGATTCAAATTTATTGGAACTATTATGAAGCATTTTTGGTTTTTGAGAATGTTGAGGGTAAATAAAATCAAGTTCAACCATTAATTGACATCCGTTACAAATTCCAAGACTGAGAGTATCAGTTCTGTTGTAATAATTTTCCAAAATTCTTTGTGCATTTATGTTGTATTTGAGCGCACCAGCCCATCCTTTTGCTGAGCCAAGCACGTCTGAATTAGAAAAACCACCAACAAAAACAATCATATTAATATTTTCTAAATTTTCGCGTCCTGAAATTAAATCAGTAGTATGCACATCCTTAACATCAAAACCTGCTAAATATAGTGCGTATGCAGTTTCACGGTCGCATTGGCAACCTTTTTCTCTGATAATTGCCGCTTGAGGCTTTCTTTTTTCAGAATTAGATTTGTTTATATTTGTAGATTGTCCAATTTTTCCTGTAAAATTATTTGGAAAACGAAAATAAAGCGGCTGCTTTTTATAATTTAAATATCGAGCATCTGCCTCATTTTGACCACTTTGACGTATGTCCAAAAGATAGGACTTCTTAAACCATACATCGCGTAAAGTATTGATATCCAAAACAATATCGTTGTTCTTACCTGTAAATGTAATTGTTCTTTCTTCGGTGGGATGACCGAGTTTTGTAAAACCTATTTCATATTTTTCAAGAATCTGCGTAACATTTTTTATATCAGAAACTTGAACCACAACGCCGGGATTTTCGGCAAATAATATTTTTACAATATTTGTTTCTGAAAAATCAGAAAGATTAATATTTAAGCCGTGAGAAATGTTTGCAAAACACATTTCAAGCAAAGTTGTAACTAATCCGCCAGCCGAAATATCGTGTCCTACAAGCAATAATCCTTTATTAATCAGTTCTTGCAAGGCAGTGAAGGCATTAATAAAAAAATTAGTATCTTTAACGGTTGGCGTTTCATTACCAAGCAGGTTTAAAGTTTGAGCAAAACTACTACCGCCAAGTTTAAACTCATCTTGCGACAAATTTATATATAACAAAGTAGTATTCACATCTTTAGCCAAAACAGGCTCAACAATTTTTCTGACATCCGAAACTTCTCCGCATGCACTAACAATGACTGTTCCGGGAGAAAAAACCTTTTGGTCACTATATTTTTGAGTCATCGATAAAGAATCTTTTCCTGTTGGTACGTTAATTCCAAGTTCGATGGCAAAATCGCTCAAAGCTTTCACTGCCGTATAAAGTCGGACATCCTCGCCTTTGTTTTTACAGGGCCACATCCAATTTGCGCTGAGGCTTATACCTTTAAGTCCGTGCGTAAAAGGTGCCCATACAATATTTGTAAGTGATTCTGCAACAGACAAAATAGAACCCGCAGCGGAATTAATCAATGCCGCAGCGGGCGCATGACCTATTGCAGATGCAATTCCTGTTTTATTGTGAAAATCAATTGTTGTAACGCCAAGATTATTCAGCGGCAGTTGAATTTCGCCTGCGCACTGTTGTTTTGCTACACGACCTCCCACCGAACGATCTACTTTGTTGGTTAGCCAATCTTTACACGCAACGCCTTCCAATTGAAGTACCTGCTCGATATAGTCCAATATTTTTGAGGCATCATATTTAAGTTCACTATATTTTTCAGTTATAGTTTCGTCTTTCATTATTGTTCGCGGTGGATTTCCAAAAAAGTCTGAAAGGTGCAGGTCAATAGGTGCAATATCATTGTTATTGTCAATTTTGAACTTCATATCGTCTGTTATTTCACCGACTACGTAGATTGGAGAGCGTTCTCGGTGGGCAATATCGGTAATTTTGTCAATATCTTTTTCTTTAATTATAAGTCCCATACGTTCTTGCGATTCGTTTCCAATGATTTCTTTTGCAGAGAGTGTGGGGTCTCCAATGGGTAATTTTTCTAGATAAATTATTCCACCGGTTTTTTCAACGAGTTCGGATAAAGAGTTGAGGTGTCCACCTGCGCCGTGGTCGTGTATTGAAACAATAGGGTTTTCGAGGCTTTCGACCATTGCTCTAATAACGTTCATTGTACGTTTTTGCATTTCGGGGTTTGAGCGCTGAACGGCATTAAGTTCAATAACATTCTTAAATTCGCCGGTTGCTACCGATGATACCGCCCCGCCGCCCATTCCAATTCGGTAGTTATCGCCACCAAGAACTACTATTTTATCGCCTACTTCAGGTGTATCTTTGAGGCTGTCGCAACTATTTGCGTAACCAATTCCGCCCGCTAACATAATGACTTTATCGTAAGCATATTTTTTATTGTTTTCGAAATGTTCGAAAGTGAAAAGTGAGCCATTAATCAGTGGTTGTCCAAATTTATTTCCGAAATCACTGGCGCCGTTGGAGGCTTTTATAAGAATTTGTTCGGGAGTTTGATATAACCAATCTCTTTGCGGAATTGTATTTTCCCATTCGTGTCCCCCTTCCAAACGAGGAAATGCGGTCATATAAACTGCCGTTCCTGCAAGAGGAATTGACCCTTTTCCGCCCGCTAACCTATCTCGAATTTCGCCGCCCGAACCGGTTGCAGCACCATTGAATGGCTCAACGGTCGTCGGAAAATTATGAGTCTCCGCTTTCAGTGAAATAACTGTATCTACATCTTTTTCTATAAAAAAATCAGGCTTTTCGTGTGTTTGAGGCGAAAATTGAACTGCCCTCGGTCCTTTAATAAATGCAACATTATCTTTGTATGCCGAAACAATAAAGTTAGGATTTTCTTTTGATGTACGTTTAATCATTTGAAAAAGAGAATCTTCTTTTGTTTCACCGTTAATAATAAATTGGGCGTTAAAAATTTTATGCCGACAATGTTCAGAATTTACTTGCGAAAACCCAAATACTTCACTATCAGTAAGTTGTCTGTTAAGTTTTTTGCTTAAATTGTTAAGATAATCAATCTCATCATTACTTAAAGCAAGACCTTCTTTATTATTATAATCGGCAATATTGTCAATAAAAACAGTAGGTTCAGGTGATTTGTCTAATTTAAAAATATTTTGGTCGAGTTGATTATATAATTGTTTCAACATCGGGTCATAGTCGCATTTTTCATTTTCTACAAATAGAAATTCTTCAATACGTTTAATGTTTTGAATACCTGTATTTTGTGCAATTTCAACGGCATTGGTACTCCAAGGAGTAACCATCTCTTTTTTTGGACCTAAAAAAATACCGTCTAAATGGTCAGTATCAATAAAAGTAGCGTTTCCAAAAATCCACTCTAATTTTTGAATATCACTATTGGACAGAATTTTATCAGTTTCAACTGCAAAAATCTTGCTATTTTTGAAAAATAATATCATTACTTCCTCCGAAAAGTTTATTTATAGGTTGAATTTCAAATTAATAATTTTTGCAAAGAAAAATAATTTATTTCACACCACCAAATAATTTTCGAAAATAATGTAAATAAAAGAGTGAAACCGCAACAGATTTCACCCAAATACACTATGTTCAGATTTCTTTTAATCATTTCTGTAAATATTTGATATTATGTTTCTAACTCATCTACATTTTGAAAGCAAAAAAAGCGCAGCATAAACAACTTTTATGCTACACTTTTCTATATTTAATGAAAAATAATGATTATCGCACAGTGTTGTACATCTTTTTAGTTTTTGTGGGAGTTTGGGCACCATTTTCGTAATATTCGATAATGATGTAATAATATCCCGTTTCTTCATCCAAAGTACCATTATACCAAAGGAATGCCAAGTCGCTGAAGGATCCGCTCTCAGTTACTGTAAATTCTTGCCATTGTTCATTATCATTGTACATATTCCAACTCCAATTATGAACAGGAAGAGGAGAGATGACAAATGCCCACCTACCGCCTCGTATCACTATCTTTAAACTGAAACCATCGGGTACTTCTGCACGCAAACTGTGACAATAATGACCATCAATTATATGATTCCAATCCCAGAATTTTACATCATCCGCCAAAATGTTCGGACCATAAAGCCCCTCGTTTGGGTATTTTATAAATACTGACCTCGGATATAACTCACTTTCCCAAAAAGAGATAACATATTTTTCAAAATCAGGTATTTCAACCTCTTCGTCTTGTTCGGAATACTTTTCAATTAAATTTTCTCTAATTGAAGAAAGAGAACGTGAAATCGAATAAGCACCGTCAATTAATTGTGTACCTAAATCAATATTGTCTAATTTGCCATCAGTTTTAATATCTTCGCTGATAGATGCCATCAATTCCATCATATCACCAGGCGATTGAAAACTTTGCAAAATAGATGAGATAGCAAGCAATTTTGCATCATTTAATAGATGCAATGCTTCTGAGTTAGTTTCTGAAGGTTCAAAACCAAACAATGCCAACACTTCTTGTTGTGCTTGCCTTTTGGCTTCTGAAAATCCCATACCGTCATTAACTAAATAGTTTACACGAGGGCGTTCTAAATGAGTCAATACATTGACGTTTGCCGAACTAACATCCTCAATATCTGCCAAGGCATAAAGAGTTATTTGTCCGTTTGAAGTGTTCCCCGTGACTTCGTTAAAATAATAACCATCGGCTTTTAGTTCCACATATTGCGAAACCAATTCGATGTTTTTTTGCTCGAAGGAGCCTTTATTATTTATGATATTTGTTGAATAAGTGCGACCCGTTTGGTTGAGTTCCGCATCTAATTCCAAAATCATAACAGACGAACCGATTATAAACGGTCCTTTTTGTACATAACCCGAAACAACCGACTTGCTTATAACAACAGGTATTTCAGGATTATTAGGTGTTGGGGTTACATCTATTTCAGGGTCTTGACTGCACCCAAAAAATAGGAAAAATCCTAATACGAATAAAAAAACATGTTTGAAATCCATAATCAACAAAAATTAAAATTTTTAAATAAATAAACATTAAATTATAGAAATTATAGTATAAAATTTTATAAATTACTCGCTTTATATTGTGCGCCTGCTTCTATCTTAAACCCTGGTCCCATATATATTTTTTCGGTATCTCCACAAGAAGAACAATTACTACCATTAACTAATTCTGCACAACCACTTTCACACAATCCATGAAAAGTGTGATAAAGACCTAAACAATGTCCCATTTCATGAGATAAAACATGAGAGGTTACAAGATTAGTACCGTCAATATATTTCCCGCCTATTACTAATGCACTGGCAGGTATTCCCGCCGCCACTCCAAAGTTTAACCTATCGTTTGCAAATAAATAGACATCAATAGCATCAGGATGAGAATTTGGGTTAAAATCAGAAAATTTACCATCTCCATTGGTATTTGGACTAAACCACATTTTATTATAGGTATTATCGTCATGTATCTCGTCAATTCCCAATAATTCAAAACAAATCCCATGGGGTTGATAATCCTCTATCAGTATATTAAAAGCAGTATTCACCTCGGATGTAGTTTGACCTCCAGTTCCGTTACTTTGTCTTACTATGTGAAAAAATACCCTTACCACGTAAGTATCCCCTGACCTCGTTTTTACATACTTGTTTTGTGGAACAGTTTGTAAAAATTCGGGAATATTGGAAGGAGTCAAACAAAAATTTTGGGCAGACACTCCAAAATTGCATAATACGAGCAACAATGTACTCCAAAATTTTATTCTATTCATAACTTTGTAATTTTTATTTTTGTAATGTAATTATTTTTATTTATAGGATCAAAATCGGGGTACGGCGATAATTCAAATGCCTGAAACCTGTATCCTAAAGTATCTACAGCTAATCCGCCAGTATATGAATCAGGATAAAGGAGACATCCGTAAATTCTCAATTCAATTTCTACATTTTCACTTTCTGAATTAGTTACAGACAGCAAAATATCTGCATTAGAACCATAGCATAAATGACAAATATACATTGGACACCTACCATCCAAAACATCAACAAAAGAAACTATCAGAGTATTATTGGGAAGAATAAAAGTTTCATTTATCTTTAAAATAAATGTAGTATCAGATATTTCAATTCTATCGTTTCCATTATTTTCATTTATCAGTGGAGTTTCAGAATTGCCACAACTATTGACAGCAAAAAAAGTAACTACAACTAACGACAATGTCTTTAAGAATGTAAACCATAGCGGTTTTTTTAATGGTTTTCTCATATTATTTATTTTTTAAAATGGTTTTGACGATGAAGCGAAATTGTTTTAGTTTTATTTTAAATCTTTATAAATTACTTGCTTTATATTGTGCCCCTGCTTCTATCTTAAACCCTGCTCCCATATAAATTTTTCTGTACCAAATAAAAAGACTTTACAATGTCATTGCTTTGAGCGAACAAGACTTGGCAAAGTAATGTCAATATAAATAAATTGATTGATTTTATCGCTTTCATATTCTAAAGTTTTAATTATTTATTTCCCAAAGAAGTATTTTGTTTGTGATATTAAATTCATCACAAGTGCCTATAATATCTCCCATAGAGCATAATTTGAATCCTGTACAACGATATAACATTGCCGTATCATCTGGACAATCAACACAAATGGGAGTTATAACAAATCCCACTCTCTCTCTACTTTCTTCAATGTAAGAACATTGGTATATTTTAAAATGTCCTTTGTCAATCGAATTTGAATACTCAGTAAATTCTTCTACAATTTTTTTCAACCATCGTAAATCCTCCAATGGATTATCAAATTCGCATAAACCATTTATAAAGCCGTTTTCTATTTCCCAAATTTGTTCTTGACTAACAATGTTTAATTCCGAACAAGTATCTCCTACATTACCTCCCATAATACACAATACTTCTCCTTTACAATTATGGAAAGGGTTTATATTGCCTTTATCTATTAAAAAACCTGTTTCGTTATTTCCATAAATACATTGAAATATGGATACCGATATAGGGTTGCCACTTTCAGCTATTAATACTATTTCTTCCACTATTTCTTTCAACCAAATCAAATCGGTTGTCGGATTTACAAATTCACAAATATCTGTAGGATCCGGCTCATTTATGGGCTCTGGCTCATTATTACTGTTGTTGCAACAAACCGCAGTTAGGCAAAAACAGCAAATTAAAATAATAATTTTTATTTGTTTCATCTTTTATTTCCTCCTATTTAGTTAAAATCATCTGTTTAGCATCGCTCGTTTTTAAAATATTTTACAAAATTAATCATTTTGTTTTAATTCTTTTAAATTTTCATCAAAAATAGTGCAAAATTTTTCATTTGTTGTTTAAAGGTGGTTTAAAAACATTTTCCCTATCAATAATAAAATCATCCTCGAACTTTCCGGTAGCAAGTGGTTGTCAATAAACTTAATATTGCTAAAATACAAGATATTTTTTCATAACATTGGAATTAATTGATGATACCTTCTGAGAGGATAAATATACCTTCGGTGCTTTTTTTCTATGAATAAAAAAGGTTAAAAAATTAAATAATAAATAATTGCATCCTACTCTGAACATTTTTCATACTCTATTTCCAATGCCTCCAAAAATATTTTATTAGTATATATTAGGTATATTAGATATTTATCGTTCCATACCTTCATACATTCATCATAAAGTTCGTTTTCTAATTTGTCACATTCGCACTTCTCAATTGCGGCTTGTTTTCCTTCATTATAATAGGTTTCTTCAATAAAAGCAAGCATACAATCTTCAAAAGCGTCTATAAAAGCATCAGCAAAATCTACGTAATCCTCATACTTTTCGTATTTTGATTCCAACTCTTCAAAGCATTCGTCATCCGAGTTTTCATCTTTGTAGCATTCACACATCTCGATGCCGGCTTTCTTGCCAAGTGCAACTAAATCAACATCTTTTTTGTTTCTATTGCAAGTGATGCAACAAATAACAAAAACAATTGTACATAGTAGTATCAAAATTTGCTGTTTCTTTTTCATAATTTTAAGTCTTTATTAAGTATTTTTTCAGAGTTCTATGTTTTGGCGTTTTTTTTTACTCTTTCTCATAAAAAGAGTATTAACAATTTTTGCAAAGAAAAATAATTTATTTCACACTGCCAATTTTTTTTGAAAAAAAATGGAAATAATTTCAGAACTCCTGACTTGGCATTTTCTATTAACTTAAATTACAGGATATTCAGACTTCTTTTCTTGTTGGAATTTTACTGACAACATTTTTTTGTTTAGTAAATTGTAAAAGCATATATTTAGATTCCTCATTTCACTTTGTTCCATTCGGAATGACCGTCAGTTATGAGGGAATGGGGCGGGAAAAAGGGTGCGGCTAAGCCGCCCCCTTTTTCCCGCCCTCATTTACAAGCTGATACAGTCATTCCGAACGAAGTGAGGAATCTTGAAAAGAAAGAATTATAACATTTCAGAAGAGCTTTGCTACTCAGGTTGCTTTTTTTACTCTTTTTTCAAAAATCAATTCCAATTGAAACTCGAATTGTATTTGCTAATGGGTTGCTTTGGTTAACGGCAATAATGTAAGATGCGTCAATTGTTAGCATATTAAATTTTAATCCGAGTCCTGCGGTGAAGTGCTTCCTGTTTCCTTTGTTTATGTGTTCGTGGAAATAACCTGCTCTGATTGCAAATTGTTTTTCGTACCAATATTCAGCGCCAATGGATGCCATTATTTCTTGCATCTCTTCTTTGAAACCGCCCGGAGCATCCGAAAATGACTGAAACATACCTTTGAGTGTTCCCATACTATTATATTTATCTCGATATTCTTGCGCCGTTTCATTATCGTCGGGAACGCCCGGAGTAGGAACTAATAATTTGTTTAAGTCCACAGTGAATGTGATAGTGTTGTGGGCATCAATTTCTGTAAAAAGCGCAGTTCCTAATCTTAAATTTGTTGGAATAAACTCATAATCAGTTCCGTTATAGGTAATTTTACTACCGATATTAGAAATATTAATACCTGCGGAAAGAGTAGAGTTTTGTCCTAATAATTGCATAGGTTTTTGGAAATAAAATGCTAAGTCGGCAGCAAAAGAGTTTCCGGGTTGAAAACCATCAGCATAAACTCCTGCTTGTAAATCAGAGCGTATATACCGAAAGGCAACAGAGCCAGAAAATACGTCAGATAATTTTCTGTTATATGCCAAATCAATGCAAAACTCATTAGGACTGACCGTATATCCTTGGTCGTCGTAGGATTGTCTGAAATGTATTTCACCAATAGAAAAATAACGAATAGAAGCGCTTAAAACCTGCATTTCGTCCAATCTGTACACTCCCGTAAGGTTATAAAGATTAATATCGCCAATCAAATGTCTTAACCAAGGAGTAAATGCTATTCCGAGTCCTATTTTTGGTTCTATGAACGCATATTTAGCGGGATTCCAAAATTGAGAATAAATATCGGGCGGAGTAGCAACACCCGCTCCACCCATACCACCCGCACGAGAATCAGGTACAATACTGATAAATGGAACAGCAGTCGGTATGATATTAACGATAGTTCCATACTCGACTTGTGCAGATATGGTAGTCTGCAATAAAAAACTGAAAGTAGATAAAATAATTACTTTCTTAAAAAACTTTTTAATCATAAATATTTAGTTTGACTTAAATGTTTAAATACTATATATAAACTTAAAAATTTTTAAATATTGTATAAAAACGTAAAAATTTTTAAAATGTTATGGGATGACAATAATTTTTTGTGCAATTTGTCCTTTTTTACCTGTATCGGATGTAACAACAAATCTAATAAAATAGTTACCTCGGTTTCTAATTCCCAAAGAATACAAAGAAAGTTCAGTTTTTTCTACTGACATACCATCTGAAATTACTTCTTTATTAATTTTACCCGTAATACTTCCATCCCAATTTATTCCGTCAATTGAAAGTGTAAACTTGCTATTTGGCTCGTCTGTATCAAACGAAAAATGAACTATTTCTGAAAGATGCAAAGGAACCGGAACAGGTCCCAACCTGAAGTTCTTTATTTCCAATTCGTTAGACTTTCCAACAGCAAAATTAATTGTTCCTATTGTGGAATTGTTGTGAGTATCCCACGCTTTTAAGGCAAGTTCGTGATTACCCACGTTCATTTCAGGGAGTTGAAAAATTAATGTTCCTGCCCTGAAATTATCTATTTCGCCTTGATAATAGTTGTTCAAAACAATGGCATTTTCCACATCACCGTCTATTGTCAAAAGCAGGTCGTGTCCGATGCCATTTCCGACATTAATACCTGATTCGTCTTCAATTCTTGCGAACAAAAGCGGCGACCTACCTGTAACATCACCCGATTTAAATGTCTCATAATTCAGATACATAGAAATTATTGGACCTTTGTTGTCGGATGGTGCATTGTCGTCAAAACCGCCGATAACAAAACTTTTATCTGCGCCTGCCGCTTGACGTTTGTCGTTATTATCAGTTGAATAAGCATACATACTGATTTTTCCGTTATCAAAATTATATCTAATGTCGTGTGGGACAATAAATTCGGAACTAAAACTGCCGTTAGTTACAGAGGCTCGACCATTAAATAAAATGTTTGAGTACTCGGTATAATGTTCGACATTGTTATCGCCGTTGCCCAGCGTTGATTTATTAACTTGTTTGTCAAAAACGGTTATTTCGGCTATTCCATTAAAATCGTCCATTTTTTCTCCCGTACGTGTTTCTACGTTGCCACTTAATGTAATGTGAGACAATGCTTTAATTGTGTCAATGCGTTCGGGTTCATTTGTGATTGGATTAATTTTACGAATATCCATAATTGAATCAAGTTTCATTTTTTCGTCTGGATGTGCTAATTTTAGTGCGGGGTCGCCAAAAAGAACAAATTTAAGATGATTTTCTGCTACTGCCGAACTACGTCTATTTTTTGTTAACATAACAATTTCACCGATGCTTCGTTTCTCATCATTTTCGTTTGTGCTTAAAACTAAGTCATAAAAATCTTTCATCAAAGAGCCGTTGCTTGCTATTCCTGTAAGTCGCGTAGTAGTAAGCATTGCAATAGCGCCGCCATGAGGAGTCAAAAAAATCTGTTCGCCGAGGGATTTTACGTTGTGGTCATCAAAACGGGAGAGTTCACAAGTCGCTGTGAGCCAAAAAGATAGTGCTTTGATATTTTTCCAATGAGGTACATGTACGGGAGTTATTATTTTTTCGTGAGCAATACTTTTTGGGCTACCGTGACCGATGTAATTGAAAATCAAAGTTCCGTCATTTACAGCACGATTAGCAGCGTCTGACGCTTCGGGAATCGTACGACCACTCGAGGAAGTAATTATTGGATAACTATCCATATATATTTTATTTACCAAAAACTCTGGATGATTGTTTTCAAGCATTTCTGAATATTGTTCAGCTTGTATTAAATGCTCTTTTTCATACGCGTTATCTCCTTTTTCGTCGGCTAAAAATGTAACTTGTCTGCGCCAACTGCCATTATTCTGTTCTTCTAAATATCTACGTACTTTATTGACGCAAATTTCTGCTTCGTTTAATGTATAAACAGGTAAACGACCGATGCCGATTCTCATTAGATTGCTCGAATTATTGCTTCCCGCATTGTCATCTAAAAACCCAAAGTAGTCATCAGTAGTATAACTGTTGGATTCGTTGTATGAATGTTCTGATTGCCAAGTAACAATGTTGTATTTTGTATTATGATTGGGAAGTATCCCTTTGTTATCATAAGAGCCTGAACCAAAGAGTAATAGATATTTTAAAGTTGCATCTCTATCATAAATCATTTTAGCAAAAGAACGTATTGCAGTAGCATCTTGATGTCCCCACGAAAATTCGTTGTAAATCTGCTCAGGCGTTACAATAATAGTATTTAATCCGTAGTATTGAAAATGTAAATCGGCAAGTTCTTCTGCCAAAACATGAAAATCTTTTGGCGCAACAATGATATAATCAATATTTCGAAACGAATGAAGGTTTTGATTTTCAATATCTTCTACTTTTACAGGAAGGGGGAAATTGCCTGATGGATTAAATGCAACAAACTCTTTCAATTGCGAAACCGAAACTTTAAATTCCAAAGAATTTCCATTTTTTGTTACAGATACTTCTTTGGCATCGTTCCGATTTGTAATATCCCAAACTACCGTCTCTGCCTTAGTATTAGTCATTTTGAACAATGCAATTCCATTGGGCAAATTTGATTTTTTGTCTCTGAAAATTAGTTGAGAATCATTTAATTTCAAACTACTTCGAGCATTTAAAACAATATAATCTAAATACCCTGAACCAATATTACCTGAAAAAACTAATTCTAAATCAATATTATTGGAACTCGAAGTAAAAGTAGTTCTGCCCGAATTAACAAACCCTAATTGATAAGTTGTCCAAGATTTAGCACCTAATAATATTGAGAGAATATTTGAAGTTTGATTTTTTAATTTGAAATCAAAAGTGGCATAAGTAGTTGGCTTTGTAAGCACTTGTGATGCCAATTTAATTGGTTCAGCAACTTCGCGGGAAGGAAAAGAAAAACTAAAAGTTTGCGGATTACCTGAATTAATTTCTTCACCAAAATAAAGATATCCTGTGCTTGCCAATTTTCTTAAATCTTTTTCGTGATATCTAACGTCATCAAAAGATGTAACAGTTGTTGTTGCTGTTCCTTGTTCGGCTGTTTGTTTCTCAATATTTTTAATATTTCCTTGTTTGTCTGTCAAAAAATAGAACGCATTGTTAGAATACCTGTGAAATTCGTGCATAAACATATCTGCCGTATTGTTCCATCTCCATACTGCCAAATCTTGTGCATAAAAATATATAGCATTGTTATAGTGCAAAATGGCAACTTCGGGCAGGTCGTCGGGGCGCGGCTCGTTGTTTGCGGCAGGTAACATTTCGCCACCATAACCAAAAACACGTACCTTTGCTGGAGTTGCAAATCCCCATTCGGTTAATTTGGAATAAGGAATCTTATGAATTCCCGTTTCGTCAACTGAAATTTTCATCCATTTGCCTGATGAAAGTACCGAACTATTTGAATATTCACGCTGCGAAGAACGAAATTCGATTATTTCATTGTCGTCATCGTTTTCTGCACTATATGCAGCATACAAACTGAACGCTACCTTTGTACAAAAAAGAAAATAAATGGATAAAAACAGAATTTTTTTGCTTTTTAACATCTCATTTTTTCTTTAAAATTGTTAATATTTTTTTGTGTATAACGTTAAATTTTAAAAATAATTGTTTTTTTTGTAAATAAAAATAAAAAAAAATGAAATGTAAGTAATTTTGTCCAAAAAAATGAGACGCACACAGATAGTTCGGCGTAACACACTACTAATAACACAGATGTGACAGATTTTCTCAGATTTTCTTTTTGAATAAAACAGTTTAGGTTTTAACTCATTTCCTTATTCCCTCATTTCCTCATTCCCTAACAGATAAAACTTCACTGCTCCTTCACTACCCCAAGCTGATAAGCCATTAATAATTTTTTTAGGTAGTCTATTTGTTGTCTTAATTCAATACCAATGTCGGTGTCGCCAACGCAAATGGGAGTTGTTGAGAGTATTGTTGTTTGTCTGGATGACACTATATCAATTTCTTCGTTAATTGCTTTTGATTTAGAGCCAAAAGGTTGATGTTCAACTAATACCAAACTTGTAGAGTTAAATATCAGAGTATAACCCGAAATTCCTGTCTCTTTTCTGTATGGTTTGGACATTCCTCCGTCAATAACAAAAAGTTTTCCATTTGCTTTAATAGGTTTTTCGCCTTTGATGACTTTGACGGGCATGTGTCCGTTAATAATATGGGATTTTTCGGGGTTAAGACCAAATTCTTTAAGGATTAGGTCGCATGTTTTTTCGCTGTCTCTAAATTTGAAATAAGCATTAGCATCTTCTTTGTGTAGTTCGGGTGCGTCTGTAAGGTATCTTTCAAAAGTAGCCATTTTTTTCTTACCAAACAAAGGCGAGCATGGACCGCACCATAAATACCAGCAATAATCAAAATCTTGCAACGGTGCGTGTACATTTTGTCTGTTAACTCTACATCTCCGGACGGCACGGTCAAATTTGTCGCACAGCACTTTTCCGCTAACCATTTCTCCGTTAAAATCAAATTGTTCAAATTCCAACTCGCCAGTCATTGGAATACAGCCATGAAATAACAAATTATCATTGTATGTAAGATACATACTACCTTTCCCGATAAGGACATTTATGTGCCGCTGCAGTTTTTCAGAATTTAAAAAGTTGAAACGTAATTTATCCATTACTTCTACCTCTTCGGGAGTAAGTTGGTACGGATTATTTTTATCAACGGTGGGAAAAACAGTGTCTTTAAGAGGATAATCTTTACCGTTTATGTTTAAAGTTCCTTTTTCATAATTAATTTTATCTAATAAAAGTCGGTGTTCCAAATTAAATTTTGGATTTCTTTTAATTACTTGCCCTTCCAATTTCCAGCCAATAACACTAATTGCTTTGTGCATCATTGTCGTAATACGGGTGCTTGTGTCGCGGCTTTTTTGGTCGCTGCCCGATTTAGGTAAAAAACAGTCGCACGGGTCTGTATTATAATGTGTTATAGCAAAAGAAATTAGCGGAAAAAGATTAATTCCGTAGGCATCTTCTAATGTATCTAAATTTTCGTAACGTGCTGAAAATCTAATAACTTCGGCTATATGTGCGTCAATTCCGCTTGCGGCACCTATCCAAATAATATCGTGGTTACCCCATTGAATATCAAAAGAATGATGATCAGATACTGTTTGCATAACTTTTGAGGCATCGGGTCCTCGGTCGAAAATATCGCCAATAATATGAAGTCTATCAATAAGTAATCTCTGAATAAAACCGCTGATAGCAACAATAAAATGTTGAGCACGTCCGATATTAATTATCGACTGTAAAATACTATCAACGTACTCTTCTTTGCGTACATTGGTTTCATTAATCAACTCGTCAATGATATAAGCAAAATCTTTGGGCATGGCTTTTCGGACTTTTGAGCGTGTATATTTTTGCGCTGCCTCTCGTGCAACTTTTACTAACCTAAGAAGTGTAACATAATACCAATCGTCGTTAATAACATCTTGTTTTCTTAAAAGTTCTAATTTTTCTTCGGGGTAGTAAATAAGTGTAGCGAGTTGTTTTTTATCTTTCAAATTAATGTTTTTTCTAAAAATTTCTTCAATATTTTTGCGCACGACCCCTGATGCGTTTCGCAAAATATGATTAAAAGTTTCATACTCGCCGTGAATATCGGTCAAAAAATGCTCTGTACCCTTAGGTAGTCGCATAATCGCTTCTAAATTAACTATTTCTGTGCTCGCTGACTGCGCAGTGGGAAATTTTTGCGCTAACAACTTCAGATAACGTAATTCATCTTCATTGAAAAGAGGTTTGGTATTTTTCATATTTATTTAATCAATTTAAAATCAGAGCCTTCCATGGGAATTGAACCCACGACCTGCTCATTACGAGTGAGCTGCTCTACCGCTGAGCTAAGAAGGCAAAACAAAATACAAAATTAGATGTTTTTTTTTAATTCCAAAAACAATAATAATAAAAAAATAAAAATTTTATAATGAGTTCTTTTGAATCTTATTTATTTTAACGCAAAGTCGCAAAGTTGAGAACGCATTAATAGTTTTCAGTTTTCAGTTTTCAGTTATTTATAGTTTTCAGTTATTTTTTGTGTTCCTTTGTGGTTAAAAGATATTTTCTTTTCTGATGAATAATCCAAGATAAAATATTGAAATCCAACTATATAAATATTGAACAAAAAATTAATCGGTTAATATTGAAAAAAATATGAATTACGAATTGAGAATACTATTTACTCATTCACTTATTCACTGAAAACCGAAAACTGAAAACTGAAAACTAATAACTAAAAACTGAAAACTCATTTTTTGTTTTTACAGCAAACTTCTTTATCTTTGCACTCTTAAATAATAAAAACAAAATGTCTACATATCACATACCTGCGCTCATCACGCAATCTGTGGAAGGTTTGGAAATAAAACCTAACGGAATCTATGCTGACCTCACTTTCGGTGGCGGTGGACATAGTCGAGAAATTCTTGCCCGACTTAATCAAAGTGGAAGGTTAATTGCATTCGACAAAGATGAAACTGCAAAGCAAAATTCCATTGACGACCATCGCTTAATATTTATTTGCCATAATTTCCGTTTTATATATAATTTTCTTAAATATTTGAAATTGTTGCCCATTGATGGAATTTTGGCTGATTTAGGAGTTTCGTCTTATCATTTCGATAACCCCGAACGAGGTTTTTCTTTTCGTTTTGATGGAAAATTGGATATGAGAATGAACCAAAAGTCCACAATTACAGCACAAACAGTTCTCAATAGTTACGATGAAGAAAAATTGACATCACTTTTCAAAATTTATGGAGAAATATCATCGGCAAAACGTTTGGCTCAAGAAATTGTTAGGTTCAGGTCGGAGAAGCCTCTCGAAACAACCACTGAACTTAAAGCAATTGCCTCAAAATTAGCTCCTTCGTATGATACGGCACGCTTTCTGTCGCAAGTGTTTCAAGCATTGAGAATAGAAGTAAACTCAGAATTGCTTGCATTAGCCGAAATGTTACAAGCATCTGTTAAAGTATTGAAACCGGGCGGACGAATTGCCATAATTTCGTATCATTCGTTGGAAGACAGGATGGTTAAATATTTTTTTCGCACAGGGGATATAAAACGTTCTGAACCCGAAACTGATATATACGGCAAAACAACAACACCTTTTAATGTAATTACGAGAAAAGTTATTGTACCCAGCGAAGATGAAATTAATAAAAACCCACGTATCAGAAGTGCAAAACTTAGGATAGCGGAAAAATTTTAATTTGATCGAAAACATTTGCGACCCTTGCGTTCTCTACTTTGCGCCTTTGCGTTAGAAAAACTAACCACAAAGAACACAAAGGATTCACAAGGAACACAAAAATAATTCGTGTTAATTTGTGAAATTAGTGGCTAAAATAAAAAAAATATTTTTATCTTTGCATTTTATTTTATAACCAAAATTTATTGATATTAACCTAATACCTTTACAAAATGACAAATCTTAACAATGTACGGGCAAACCAAATTGTTTGCCAAAATGTAACCGCAAACCTACCTGTTTGCCAAAGTACCCTTAAAAAGCTCCGAAAAGCAGCAACCCTTTTCCTCACTGCCCTGCTGTTTAGTTTTACGCAACACACAGCAGCACAAGAAATTTTCCAATTTGAAGTTACAGTGCCAGATGACGGTACTTTTAGTATTCCCCTAAGCGGAAGACTAAATAATACAAATAACAAACCATATAATTGGTATATCGACTGGGGCGATGGTACACAACAAAACATTGCAAACACAGATAGCGGTGCGCCACAAAACTCTACAACAAGTATTGGTATCCCCCATACCTATTCAGTAGCTGGTGTTTATACCATAACCATTACACCCGACGCATCTACAGACGCATGGTTTGCTGCTTTTGGTTTTTATAACAATACATCTGGTGCTAACATCCAATCTAATAAAGATATGTTAACAAAAGTTTTATCTCCCATTACCCCATTAATGACACGCACTCAAGAGCAACTTAACGCAGGTACAGCCCCACACATGGAATGGGCTTATACTTTTTTTTATTGCAGAAATATTTTAATGGGGCAGTTTTTTTCTTTTAATCACGATTGGAATAATATAACCAATGTTGGAATCAATTTTGCTATCGGTATGTTTGATGGCTGTTCTGGCAATTCATTTACAATGAACGAAATATTTAATTTGCCAAGCGCAATTACAATTGTAGGGGACGGTTTTGCCAATTCTATGTTTAGAAACTGTTCTGGTACATCCTTTTCAATGAACGAAATATTTAACTTTCCAAGCGAAATTACGACAATAGGAAACGCGTTTGCAAATGGTATGTTTTTTTTATGTTCGGGTGATGCCTTTGCAATGAACGATATTTTTAACTTACCAAGTGGAATTACTACGGTAGGTGACGGTTTCTCATCTGCTATGTTTGCTAACTGTTCTGGCAATTCATTTACAATGAACGAAATATTTAACTTACCAAACGGAATTATTACAGTAGGAAACATTTTTGCTATCGGTATGTTTGATGGCTGTTCTGGCAATTCCTTTACAATGAACGAAATATTTAACTTACCAAGTGGAATAACAACAGTAGGAAACAATTTTGTTAACTATATGTTTCGAGACTGTTCTGGCACTTCATTTGCAATGAACGATATTTTTAACTTACCAAACGGAATTACTACAGTAGGAAACAATTTTGCACAGGGTATGTTTCGAGGCTGTTCTGGCAATTCCTTTACAATGAACGAAATTTTTAACTTACCAAGTGGAATTACAACAGTAGGAAACGCGTTTGCACGTGGTATGTTTGTTGACTGTTCTGGCAATTCCTTTACAATGAACGAAATATTTAACTTACCAAGTGGAATTACAACAGTAGGAAACAATTTTGCACAGGATACGTTTCGAGGCTGTTCTGGCAATTCCTTTACGATGAACGAAATATTTAACTTACCAAGTGGAATTACAACAGTAGGAGGCTGGTTTGCACAAGAGATGTTTAGTGGGTGTAGTGGTGCTTCCTTTAAAATTAATAATATTTTTAAATTCCCACTTTTGTCGCAAACTCAATTAAATCAATCTTATGTATTTTATAGAACTTTTTACAATTTAGGAAGTGGTTCTCCCCAAACACGCTACGCCTCCTCAATAATAAATGGTAATTCTTTACCATCCTCATCCCGATTCACTTTTAGTGGTAGTCCCTGCTTTGTTGATATTGATTATATTCATACCATCTGGGGTGGCGGTGGGCAAACTCCTCCGCCTCCTATTATCACAACTCCTTCGCCTTTACCTAACGGTGAAGTGGAAAATGTTTACAACTTTGCATTATCTGCAACATCACATACACAAATTATGTGGTATTTAAACGACAATTCTAATAGTTTGCCTCCGGGTTTAACGCTTTCGGCGGATGGCGAAATTTATGGTACGCCAACAGTTGCGGGTATTTATAATTTTTCAATAACAGCAGAAAACAGTGGAGGTTTTGATTCAAAAGATTTTACAATTACTATTGAAAAAGGAACGCCAAATGTAACCTTCCCCACAAATGCAACGCTTGTTTATGGTCAAACGCTTGCAGAGGCAATCTTTGATGGTCATAGCGGTGATGGCACATTTGAATTTACAAATTCAACTTTTGCGCCAACAGTAGCGCAAAGCGGAGAGTCTTTTGAAATGATGTTTACGCCAACAGATGATGCTAATTATAATTCTGCAACGCAGGATGTAATAGTAACAGTAAATCAGGCTGAAGGTTCTTTTATTACAATTGAGCCAATTCCCACAACTTACACACCTACGCTAACTCTTGCAGATTTGGAACTTCCTGCCGGTTATGAATGGGAAAATCCTGCAACATCTTTAAATGCAGGTGATAACCAACAATTTGCGGCAACTTATACTGACCCAAGCGGCAATTATACAACCGCACAAGGTAATATAATAGTAAATGTAGCAAAAGCAGAGGGTATTTTCGAAGAATTAGCCCCAATAACTGCAATTTATTCACCCACTCTTACCCTTGCAGATTTGGAAATACCTGCCGGTTATGAATGGGAAAATCCTGCAACATCTTTAAATGTAGGTGATAATCAACAATTTGCCGCAACTTATACTGACCCAAGCGGTAATTATACACCCGCACAAGGTAATATAACAGTAAATGTAGCAAAAGCAGAGGGCATTTTCGAAGAAATAGCCCCAATTCCTGCGGTTTACACACCCACGCTATCTCTTTCAGATTTAGAACTTCCTGATGAATATGAATGGGAAAACCCTGAAACATCTTTAAATGCAGGTGATAATCAACAATTTGCAGCTACTTATACCGACCCAAGCGGTAATTATACAACTGCTGAAGGGAATATAACAGTAAATGTTGCCAAAGCAGAGGGTATTTTCGAAGAATTAAACCCAATTCTTGCAATTTATTCGCCAACGCTAACCCTTGCAGATTTGGAAATACCTGCCGATTATGAATGGGAAAACCCTGAAGCATCTTTAAATGCAGGTGATAATCAGCAATTTACAGCAACTTATACCGACCCAAGCGGTAATTATACAACTGCACAAGGAAATATAACTGTAAATGTGGCAAAAGCGGAAGGTTCTCTTGTTGAAACTCCTATTGATGACGAAGTCGGCACTACAACTATTTCAATTTACCCAATATCACCACCAAGCACAGGACAATCTGTAGAATATGCAATAGATTTAACAAACGTAACACCCAACAGTGGCTGGCAATTTGAAACACTTTTTGAAGGTTTAACAGAAAATACAACCTATTTTATCTTTGCTCGCTCTGCAGAAAACGAAAACTACAACGCAGGCGCAGCATCCGAGCCTCTTGAAGTGAAAACGGAAGAAGTAGGAATAGACAATATTTCTCAAAATGGCAAACTGCAGGTATATCCAAATCCAACTACTGGAGAGTTTTCAGTTTTCAGTTTTCAGTTATCAGATGTAGGGTCAAATAACATACGCCAAATAGAGATATTTGATGCGGCAGGTCGCATTGTCCACCGTGTACCTTGCACCGTGAACCGTGCAACCGTTGAAATAGATATTTCGCATTTATCAAATGGCATCTATTTTGTAAAAGTAGGAAACGAAATTGTAAAAATAGTGAAAAAATAGTGGTTAGTGGTTAGTAGTAGCCACTTTCAAAATCGCTACGAATCTCACAACCCAAAATTCGTGTGAATTAGTGTAATTAGTGGCTAAAAATCATTTGCGACCCTTGCGTCCTCAACTTTGCGCCTTTGTGTTTAAAAATCTCAATCACAAAGGAACACAAAGATTAGTTGTTAGTGGTAAAAAAAAATCGTATAAATTTGTGTAATTAGTAGCAATCTTTTTCCAAAAAAAAACATTTTATTTTTTGTTTTTCAATTTTTTTTGCATCTTTGCATTTCATTTTATAACGAAAGTTGGCAAATGTATAGTGATAATATATTCAAAATGACAGATTTATAATAATTACTGCATATTGTTTCAATAAGAAAAGAAAAAACCATTACATTATGATGACCAAAGAAAAAAAAATTAAATATTGGAAAGACCTTTCAAATTATGATTTGGAAACGGCAATTGCAATGTTTGAAACAAAACGGTATTTGTATGTTGCTTTTATGTGTCATCAAGTTATTGAAAAGATTTTAAAATCTTATTACTCAAAACTTAAGGACGAGACACCCCCTTTTACGCATAAACTGATTTATTTGGCAATACACGGAGGTTTTTACGATTCGTTTGACCAACAACAAATTGACTTCATCACAGAAATAGAGCCTTTTAATATTGAAACACGATATCCCGAATACAAAGAGAGACTTCTGAAACGACTTTCTCCGAATTATTGTGAAAGATTAATAGAAAAAACTAAAGAATTACAGCAATGGATAATAGAACAAATATAACAGATACTATTGATACGGCACAAAAATATAAAACGCTTGTAAATAGTATTTTACCATTCAATATAGAACAATATTGGCTTTATGGGTCGTATGCAAAAGGTAATTATAACGAGCACAGCGACATTGATATAGCAATGATTGTCAATCAAATAGAAGATGACATATATTGGGATATCCTGCCTTTGTTATGGAAATTAACATATCAAGTTGACGGACGAATTGAACCTGTGCTTATTGCAAAAGACAAAGACTACGCAGGTTTTATTGATGAAATTCAAAAAACAGGGATATTCATAGATTGAAACACAAAAACGGTACAAGGTTCACGGTGAACGGGCTCCTTTGCGTTCTTAACTTTGCGCCTTTGCGTTAAAAACCCAACCACAAAGAAACACAAAGGTTTTGGTTATTGAATTTATTGAAATACACAAAGGAACACAAAAATTAGTGGTTAGTGATTAGTAGTTATTGATAAACTCTGTGACCCTCTGTGAAACAAAAAAATAATTACACAGAGTAGCACAGAGACACACAGAGAAAAATTTGTGCTAATTCGTGTAACACGTGGCTAACAATCATTTGCGACCCTTGCGTTCTTAACTTTGCGCCTTTGCGTTAAAAAACCCAACCACAAAGTACACAAAGGTTTTGGTTATTGAATTTATTGAAATACACAAAGAACACAAAGAAATTCGTGGTTAGTGGTTAGTAGTTAGTGATAAACTCTGTGACCCTCTGTGTAACCAAAAAAATAATTACACAGAGAAACACGGAGTAGCACAGAGACACATAGAGAAAATTCTTGTAATTAATGGCAATTTTTTCAAAAAAATCATTATATTTTTTTGTTTTTAAATTTTTATTAACTTTGCACTTCGTTTGTCAGCTAAAGTTGGAAAAATTTTGGGGCTAATGAAGTGTATAGTAATCTTTTAAATGATAATTATGATAGTATTACCGATTGCCGAAGCAAAAATGAAGTTGATTTCTTTGTTGGACGAGGTAACAACGGGAAAGGAAGTTGCGCTTTCATTTGGGAGTGAAAAGAAGGCAGTAGCTGTTATTGTTCCTTTTTCAAAATGGAAAAAATCAAAAGAAAGAAAATTAGGTACTCTGAAAAACAGAGGGGAAGTAATGTTTTCGGATGATTTTGAAATGTCAGACGAAGAATTAGTAAATTTATGAAATACCTCGTTGATACCCATATTTTGTTGTGGTCTTTTTTTGAACCCGAAAAACTGACAGTAAACATTCGAGAAAAGTTGTTAGATGTTAATAACGAAATATATTATTGTCCAATTAATTTATGGGAAATTAGTATAAAATACGGTTTAAAAAAATTGTCATTGAGAGGTCTAACACCAGAAGATTTTATTGAAGAATTAAATAATAGTTACTTATTGTGCAAAGAGATAGACAATTATAGCATTATTACAGTTTACAATTTACCAAAATTTCATAAAGACCCCTTTGACAGATTTTTGATTTGGGAAGCAATTAGAAATAACATGACCATTTTAACAGCAGACTCAATGTTTAAACACTATACTCAATTTGGTTTAAGTTTAGAAATTTAATAAATAATGGTTTGATTTTACCACAAAGGAACACAAACATTAGTGATTAGTGATTAGAGGTTAAAAAACTAACCTTTGTGCGACTTCGTGGTAAAAAAACTAACCACAAAGAACACAAAGAAATTCGTGCTATTTCGTGCAATTAGTGGCTAAATTAATAAATTTACCTCAAAAATATTTTTGGTATAAAAAAAAACAATATCTTTGTATTTTGATATAGGAATTTTTTTTAATAAAATGGAGACTTTACAAAAAATAAAAACGTTACGGGATGAGCTCAATCTCTTTAATTATCAATATTATATACTCAACAATCCAACTGTTTCGGATTTTGAGTATGATAAAAAGATGACTGAACTTATTTCGTTAGAGGCAAAATTCCCCGAATATTTTGACCCAGCAAGTCCTTCGGTGCGTGTGGGGAGCGATATAAACCGCGATTTTAAACAGATACCGCATAAATATCAGATGCTTTCACTTGGCAACACTTATTCTGCAAGTGAAATAAAAGATTTTTGCAATCGAGTAGAAAAACTTGTAAATCAACAAGTTAAATATGTTTGCGAATTAAAATTCGATGGTGCAGCGATTTCACTTATTTACAAAAATGGACTTTTGGAAACCGCCGTAACTCGCGGTGACGGACAAGTTGGAGACGACGTTACAGAAAATGTGAAAACTATCAAATCAATTCCAATTGCGTTGACGGGGGATTTTCCGCAACAATTTGAAATGCGGGGCGAAATATATATTTCACATAAAAATTTTGAAACATTTAACGTAGAACGCGTAAACAGCGGCGAGGAGGCATTTGCCAACCCACGAAACGCTGCCGCAGGCTCACTCAAAAATCGAAATAGTGCAACAGTGGCTAAAAGACCTCTCGAATGTTTTCTTTATCAGATACTTGGCGATAATTTGCCCTCTGATAGCCATTTCGAAAATTTACAAAAAGCTTTTCAATGGGGTCTAAGAATTTCACCATATATCAAAAAATGTCAATCTTTTGAGGATATTATTGAATTTGTTGATGAGTGGGATGACAAACGTAAAACACTTCCATTTGACATTGATGGCGTTGTAATAAAGGTAGATTCTTTGTCGATGCGCGATGAGATGGGATTTACGTCAAAGTCGCCTCGGTGGGCTATTGCATACAAATTTAAGGCAGAAGAGGCAAAAACGAGGTTGTTATCAGTTGATTTTCAGGTAGGTAGGACAGGTGCGGTTACTCCCGTTGCAAATTTAGAACCCGTTCACCTTGCAGGAACAACCGTAAAACGTGCATCTTTGCATAATGCAGACATTATTGCATCATTGAATTTGCACTACAACGATATGGTTATTGTTGAAAAAGGAGGCGAAATAATTCCAAAAATTACCGGTATTGATACAACAAAACGTTCTGTTGATGGCAAAATAGTTGAATTTCCGCACAATTGTCCCGAATGTAATACTCCTCTTTTGAGAACAGAAGGCGAAGCCGCACATTATTGCCCAAACGATATTGATTGTCCCCCACAAATAAAAGGAAAAATTGAACATTTTATTAGCCGTAAAGCAATGAACATTGAAGGTTTAGGAAGTGAAACAATTGCACTTTTATACGAAAAAAACCTTGTTCAGAACGTTGCTGATTTATACAAACTAACCACATATCAGTTATCTCCATTGGAAAGATTAGGGGAAAAATCGGCAAAAAACATAATTAACAGTATAGAAACCTCAAAATCAGTTCCTTTTGCGCGGGTATTATTTGCGTTAGGAATAAGATTTGTTGGCGAAACCGTTGCAAAACAACTCGCTAAAGCAACCAAAAATATTGAAAATCTTAGTAATGCCTCTTTTGAAAAATTAATCGAAATAGAAGAAATTGGCGACAAAATTGCCCAAAGTATTATTAATTATTTTAGCAACGAAAAAAATATCACTCTAATTCAATCTTTACAAACAGCGGGTTTGAAATTTGAAGAAGAAGATTCTGCCGTTTTTGTATCTGACAAATTAAAAGGAAAATCAATAGTTATCAGCGGAACATTCAGTAGGTCACGAGATGAAATTAAAGCATTGATAGAAGAGCACGGCGGAAAAAACGTTTCGTCTATTTCCAATAAAACTGATTATCTCATTGCAGGAGAAAATATGGGACCCGCTAAATTAGAAAAAGCACAAAAATTAAATATTAATATAATATCTGAAAATCAATTTATTAACATAATAGAAGATTGACAAAATGATGACTTTAATTAAAAAAATAAGACTCTTAATTGGACAATTTTTTTATAAAAGAAAACTAAAAAAATTGCGGCGTAACGTAAAAGCAATCAATTTGAAACAAGTAGAAACGGCAGGCATTATTTTTGAGGCAAATGATACCGAAAATTTAAAACAGATTAAAGAATTACGAAAATATTTGCCCGACGAAGCGCAAGTGATTGTCGTTGGTTACATCGAGGGTGATAGAAAAAATTTCTCTTATATAGGTGATAAGGTTTATAACTACATCAGCGAAGTGGATTTTGACTTTTTTATGCGCCCCAAACCTGAAATTAAAGACTTTATTAAAAGAAAACTTGACATTCTGTTCGTACTTTCTAATAAATATTTTTTTGCCATTGATTATATTTCGGGCTTGTCGAAAGCAGCGTTCAAAATAGGTAAATCGGGTATTTATGAGAAAAATTTAGACTTCTTTATTGAAACCAAAATTAAAGATTTAGATTATATTATTTTGCAGATAACCAATTATTTGAGCAAACTGAACATGGAATAAAATAGTGCGTTAAACTTTTAAAATTTATGCGTTTTATTATCATTTTACTTGTTTTTTTGACAATAATTTTCGGTGCTAACTTTTATGTTTTTTACCGATTTTGGCACTTAATACCTACTAATCAAACAATTAGAATTATTATCATCTCAGTTTCTATTTTCCTGTTTATTTCGCCCTTTCTTTCATTGGGAATTGCCGATAAGTTTCCCACTCCAATTGCCTCTTTTTTCTATAATATAGGCACTTCATGGCTCATAATTATGCTATATTTAGTAATGATTTTTTTTCTGTTTGATATTGTGCGTATTTTAGGATTTTTACCTGTTAAACAATTTATGTTCAACAGTTTAAAAGGTTTAGGTTTTTTGTCTATTTTTATGATGATTTTGATGACTTTTGGACATTTTAATTATTTTAATAAGAAAAGAGTAGAACTAACTATTAACACTGAAAAGATAGGCGAACCACACGTTCCATTGAAAATTGTTGCTATCAGTGATTTGCATTTAGGATATGGAATTGGAACAAAACAATTCAAAAAATGGGTAAAGTTGATTAACGCCGAGCAGCCCGATATCCTACTTATTGCGGGTGATGCAATAGATAATAGCCTGAAACCTCTTTATAAAAATAACTATAAAGAAATTTTTGACGAAATAAACACGAAATACGGAATTTATATCACTCCCGGCAACCACGAATATATTTCAAATATTCATAAAAGTATCGATTTTTTTAATAAAGCAGGCGTTACAATGTTGCGAGATTCGGTTATTCTTATTGATAACAACTATTATATTGTTGGACGCGACGACAGATATAATTCCAAAAGAAAATCGATTTCAGAACTCACTGCGGAAATAGATAAATCAAAACCTGTCATTTTAATTGATCATCAACCATTTCAACTTGATGAAGTCGCCCAAAACAATATTGATTTATTTTTTGCAGGACATACGCACGATGGACAAGTTTTTCCCATTTCTTTAATTACAAAATTAATGTTCGAAATTTCCCATGGATATTTGAAAAAAGGAAATACACATTTTTATGTTTCTTCAGGGATTGGAGTTTGGGGAGGAAAATTTAGGATTGGTACGAGGTCTGAGTATGTTGTGATTAATTTTGATTAATAAAAAATGAAAAATTTTTCAAAAAAATTGTAAAAATATAAAAAAAAGCATTATCTATGCACTTTGATTTCTACAGTCAACTATGTTGTAATATATTGATATATATATCATTAATTTAAAAAAATAAATATTATGTCATTAAAAAGACACATTTTAGATCTTCGGCGGCGAAAGCAGAAGGTCGAAAAAGGGGGCGGGGAAACAGCCATCGAAAAACAAGCTGCCATGGGCAAAATGACCGCCCGAGAACGCATCCTTTATTTATTAGACGATAAATCTTTTTCCGAATATGACCTTTTTGTAGAGCACGAAGGTCGCGATTTTGGAATGGATAAAAAAGAGTTGCACGGAGACGGCGTAATTATCGGAACAGGAACTATTTATGGCTCCTCGGTATGTATTTTTGCGCAAGACTTTACTGTTGCGGGCGGCTCGCTCGGATTGATGCACGCACGAAAAATTACCAAAATAATGGACCACGCACTCAAAATGAGAGTTCCTTTGATAGGAATTAACGACTCGGGAGGTGCACGAATACAAGAAGGAGTAAACTCTCTCGCTGGTTATGGTGAAATTTTTTATCGAAATACTATCGCATCGGGAGTTATACCGCAAATTTCTGTAATCTTAGGTCCCTGCGCAGGCGGCGCTGTATATTCCCCCGCATTAACTGATTTTGTTTTTGTGGTTGACCAAATCTCTAAAATGTTTATTACCGGTCCAAATGTTATCAAAACAGTACTCGGAGAAGAAATTTCCATGGAAGATTTAGGTGGAGCACGTATTCATGCCGAAATTACAGGAAATGCTCACTTTTTTGCCCACAGCGAACAAGAATGTTTCGAACAAATTAAAAAACTTATTACGTTTATTCCGTGGCATAATGATCAAAAAGCAAAACCATTTCCACCCCGAGACCCAAAATTTGAAAAGAACATCGAAGATATTATTCCCTCCGACCCGCGTCAGCCGTATGATGTGAGAGACGTTATTAAAGCAATTGCCGACGACTCCGATTTCTTTGAAATACAAGAACTTTTTGCGCCTAACATTGTCATTGGTTTCGGTAGAATGAGCGGTAAAACTGTTGGTTTTGTGGCAAATCAGCCATTGGTACTTGCAGGTGTTCTCGATTGCGATAGCTCCGATAAAGCCGCACGTTTTATTAGATATTGCAACGCCTTTGACATTCCTATTATTACTTTGGAAGATATGCCCGGTTATTTGCCCGGCGTTGACCAAGAACACGCAGGAGTTATCCGACACGGTGCTAAAGTTCTTTATGCATATTCAGAAGCGACCGTTCCTAAAATTACTGTTATTTTGCGAAAAGCGTACGGGGGAGGTTATATTGCTATGAATTCAAGACATCTCGGCGCTGATTTTATGTTCGCTTGGCCCACAGCCGAAATTGCCGTTATGGGACCCGAAGGAGCAGCATCAATTATTTTCAAAAAAGAAATCGAAGAAGCGATAGACCCCGTCAAAATGAAAGCAATTAAAGTGCAAGAATATATTGACAGGTTTGCAAATCCGTACGTCGCAGCATCAAAAGGATACATCGATTCGGTGATCGAACCAAAAGATACAAGAGCAATACTGCTACACGCACTCGAAGTTTCGAGTACTAAAACAGAACTGAGACCTGAAAAGAAACATGGTATTCCACCTTTTTAATTTATTGTAAATATGGAAAATACACATAATATCGAATTGGTTGATTTTCCGATTCTTGTAAGAAAATATAAAACCACACTTACGAAAAAATATATGAACCGTAAGTTTTATACGGCTCCTAATCCAAATGAAATAAAATCGCATATACCCGGTACTGTTGTCAAAATTTACGTAAAAGAGGGTCAAAAAGTGAAATTAGGAAAAAAAATTATGACTTTGGAAGCAATGAAAATGGTGAACGAAATTGTTATGCCCTTTGATGGTACAATCGAAAAAATATTTGTTAAAGAGGGTGAAAAAATCCCCAAAGGTGTTGTTATGATTGAAATTAGCGAATGAAAAGTTTCTTTGTATTGAACATGCTGATTTTCACAGCCGTTTTGTATGGTCAGAACGTTATTTCGGAATATATTTCTCCCGATTTAAATACGGTGCGCCTTCACAGAAGTGGCTGGCACCACTCAAACCCAATTATTAGATTAAATAGCGACCAAAAATTGCAATTATCTTTTGACGAACTTCATAGCGGAGTGAAAAATTATTACTATTCCATTACTTTGTGCGACTTTGATTGGAAAGAATCAATGCTTATTCCGACCGAATATTTTAGAGGTACGCTAATAAATCCTGTTTCTGATTATGCTTATTCCTTCAATACAACGGTCGACTACGTTCATTATAACTTAGTTTTCCCCGAAAATCATAACAGAATATTACTCTCAGGAAACTATATTATAAAGGTATTCGAAAATTTTGACGGCGAAAATCCTGTATTAATAAAAAAATTTATGGTAGTAGAATCAGGCGCAACAATAAAGGCGCATGTCAAACCAACCGTGCAATCATCCCGAAGAGAATCTTTTCAGGAAATAAGATTCGAAGTAGAACATCCATCGTTTCAAATTCTTAATCCAATTAGCGAAGTTACGGCTACAATTATACAAAACGGCAGAACTGACAATATAATTTCGGGTTTACGACCTCAATTTTTTCGTGCTGGTTTTATGGACTTTAACTATATGCGCGAAACGAAAATGGAAGGAGGTAACGAATTCCGACATATTGACCTCAGAAGTAGACGTTTTATTGTAGAAAATGTAAGCGAAGTGAGGTTTATTGACCCTTTTTATCATGTTCATATCACAAAAGATCTATCACGAAAAACAGAACAATACAGTTTTCAACAAGATTTTAATGGACGTTACTACGTGGAAGTCCGCGAATATAACAATCCTAACACAGAGGCTGATTATTTTTTTGTACATTTTAGCCTGCACGCAGATTATGCTGATATTTTTGAAAAAGTTTACATCAACGGCGAACTAACTAATTGGCAACAAAATGAGTTTTCTCAAATGAATTATAACATAATTGAAAAAAAATATGAACATACACTCCTGCTTAAACAAGGATATTATAATTACCACTATCTGACTGTAACAGAAGGCAATACAAAAGGAACTTTGTACGATTTTGAAAATAATTACGTACAAACCGAAAACGACTATCTAATCCTAATTTACTACAAAGGCATCAGCGACCGCTCCTACAAACTTATCGGCGCAGAAACATTTAATTCGATAAATTAGTTTTGGTTAGGGGTTAGTGAATAGTGAGTGGTGGTTAGTTCGGGGTTATCTACGTTGCACACCTGCGGAGTGCTGCGGTGTGAGAGATAGAGATGCCGTTTGATAAATACGAAATATCTATTTCTACGGTTGCGAAATATTAAATATGAATTTCGCAAATTTTGCTGTTTTTGCCAAAAAGTAATCTCACATTTTGCGTTTTCAAAAAATACATCTATTTTTGCAGTCGAAATATCGCTTAAAATATGTTTTTTGCGACAAAATTTAAGTGCAACTTATTCACAATAAGTGGAAATAATAATAAAATTTATAAGATATGAATAGAAAATATATTTGTTACTGCGGACTATACTGCGAAAATTGTCCTGTAAAAGCAAAAATTGAACCTGCTGCGAAAGTCTTGTATGACGAAATGAAAAAAGCGAAATTCGAGGAAATAATTGATATGATTCCCGGCAGCAGCGGGTTTTGGTCGTTTCTAACAAGTATGGCTGAGCAAGGAGTATGTGTCTCATGCCAAGAGGGAAGCGGAAATCCCGGATGTAAA
Source organism: Marinilabiliaceae bacterium (assembly GCA_009777175.1). Taxonomy (GTDB): domain Bacteria; phylum Bacteroidota; class Bacteroidia; order Bacteroidales; family Marinilabiliaceae; genus WRMI01. Next base: position 13,595 of record WRMI01000017.1, on the reverse strand, counting down.
GTTAGAATATGCGCACAAGAGAAAAACGTTGAAATGTGTGCATTGTGCGAAAGTTACCCATGCGAACTTTTTGCAAAATATTTTGAAGGATACCCCGTGTTGCAAAGCGACAACGCAGTTATTCGTGAGAAAGGTATGGACGAATGGTCAAAACTACAAGACGAACGCAAAGCAAGGGGATTTACTTATGCTGATTTACAATAGAGTGCCTTTTTTTGAGAGGCTTATCATTGTCTGCACCAAATAGAAAAAACGAAAAATAATAACAAAAATATTGAAATGAGAAGAAAAGACCGTGAGGTAACAGACATAAACGAAATAGAGAAAATTCTTTTTCAATGCAAGACATGCCACGTTGCGATGGTTGACAATGGAGAACCTTATGTTGTTCCGTTAAGTTACGGTTATAAAATATTTGACGGTAAACTTTTGGAACTGTACTTTCATAGCGCAATGAAAGGAAAAAAAATAGATATTCTCAAAAGAAATAATAAAGTATGTTTTGAAATGTCGTACGAAGGAGAGCCTGTGCACTCGGACACACCGTGTAATTCAGGTTATTATTACGGAAGCGTTATCGGCTACGGCGACACGGTTTTTATTGATGATACTGATAAAAAATGTGAAGCATTATCTATTATGTTCAAGCATCAAACCGGAAAAGACGTTACTTTTGCCGCCGGTGATGCAAAAAATATTTGCGTTTTTAAAATTGTTTCATCAGATTTTACGGGAAAGAAAAAATTTGCGGAAGAGAATGCGTCTCGATGATTTTTTGAAAAAGTTTTTCAAAAAAACGACAATTTGAAATGCACCCAAAAAGAAATAAATTTGGATTTCTCAAAAATTACAACTATTTTTGTGCTGAATTTTAAAAATAAAACGATATGGACTATACTGCAAAAATAGAACAAACAAGCGACGGATGGTACATAGCACATTGCGCCGAAGTTCCTAATGCGCATACACAAGGGCTTACTATTGAAGAGGCAATAGATAACCTAAAAGAGGCGATTGAATTGATTTTAAGTTGCGAACGAGAAATATTCATTAAAAAAAAATTAAAAGAGCACAAAAATAGAATAAATTGTTAAAAAATATGAAAAAAATTAAGTATTTATTATTGTTTGCAAAGATAATGTTTTTGTTGGCATTATCAACTTCTTGCGAGCAGAGTAAACTATTGTTGTTAAAGGCTACGGGTCACATAAAGACTCCCAAGCCCGAAAACCCTGAAACTATTTTGCTATATGCACAAAAAAATAACTTCTATTATGATTATCTGTATATGCCCGTTAGCGATTCGGCTATTATTGATATTATGACAAAAGGATATTTTGCGCTGGGAGGAGTTTTACCGTACGATAAATATAAGAATCCGATAATTGTGAAACCAAATAAAGATTCATCAGAATGCCCGCACTACACATCTTCAAATTTTCAATCTCAGGATACTGCAATTGCGTTTGTAGTTGCTGATACTTTAGATTTTTGGGATAGATTATCAATGATGAAACTTATCGACAAACGTGAGGATCTGCCTTATTTGTCAGATTCTATACCTGATTATGATTATTTTGTAATAGGTATGTGGTGTCCTATGTTACCAAAGTTGTCAAAAAATGTTCATTTAGATTTTCTTGATGCCATTGCTATTGACCCCACAAAAAGAGTTTGTATAATTTCTTTTAATTATAGTCCAAGGTCGGGAAATAAGTTTTACAAAGATTTAAAAAAAATGGCAAAACAAACTAAAAAAGAGAACAAAAGAGCACAAAAATAGGAAGGAAAAGAAATGTAAACAAATATGAAAGTAATATGGACACACTATTAGACGTACATTTGAATATACCAAAATCTGAAATGAAATTTTTCAGAAAGTTGGTTGGTAAAATGGGATGGGGAGTTGAAACAAAAGAAAGTGTTTTGCAAAAATATATTTTATCACGTCCCAAAAATGTAGAATTATCGGATGAAGATATTTTGAAGGAAGTTTATGCAGTTAGGTATGGAAAATGAATATAATAATTGACACAAATTTATGGATTTCATTTTTAATTGGTAAAAAATTGTCTGCAATACGAACATTGTTTACTAATTCTGCAATAAAGATTTATGTTTGCGATGAATTGTTGGATGAATTTACCAATGTTTCGTCAAGATTGAAAATACGGAAATATATTACAGAAGATGATGTGCAAGAAACTATCAAATTGATAGATAGATATTGCTATTATGTTCCAATTATAAATAAAGTTGTTTATCCGATTCGCGATAAAAAAGATTTGTATCTTCTCTCGCTTGCCGAAACAGTTCCGATTGATTTTATTTTGACAGGAGATAAATATTTATTATCATTGCATTCTTACAATCAAACGAGAATAGTTACTTATCAAGAATTTTCTGCAATAATTGGAGATAAAAAATAAAAAAGAAAACAGTCCCACAAAAAAGCACAAAAATAGGAAGGAAAATATTTTTTTTGAAAAAATTGATATATTTGCAGCCGGAATGTCGCAAAAAATATGTTTATTTGCGACAAAATTTAATTGCAAAAACTTATGCAAAGTATTGATGATAAAATAATTGCAAAAATAAAAAAATGCGGTAGGGGTAAAGAATATTTTACTTCTGATTTTGCAAGTTACGGCGAAGCAAAAGCAGTTCAGAAAGCGTTAGAGCGATTAGTAAATTCTCAAACCCTTTTGCGACTTGCAAGGGGCATTTATTATTATCCAAAAATTGATAAAGAATTAGGCTTAGGAATTTTATATCCATCGTGGGAAAATGTTGCTTATGCTATTGCAAAAAGAGACAAAGCAAGAATCGTCCCCACAGGAATATACGCCCTTAATCGTTTAGGATTTTCCACACAAGTACCAATGAATTTTGTGTTTTTGACAGATGGCACGCCTCGTAGAATAAACACTGGAAAAGGCAAAGGAATTTTGTTTAAACACACGGCACCCAAAAACTTGGCATTTAATAACGAAATAGTAATGTTGATAGTATTTGCACTTAAAGAGATAGGAAAAAATAATATAACACAAGAACACTTGACACGAGTAAAATACATTTTGCAACAAGTACCAAAAGAACTTATTTTACAAGATGTTAAACTAATGTCAGCGTGGATTAAGTCATTAATAATGAAATTTTATGAATAATTATTTTAACTTAACCAAAAATCAACAAATAGCGGTAATAGAGCAGTTGGTCAATAAAATGGGACTTCCGCCGCAGGCTATCGAAAAAGATTTGTGGGTTACAAATATTTTACAATTTATTTTTTCTCTTTCTTTTTCAGAAAAGTTAGTTTTTAAAGGTGGTACTTCATTAAGCAAAGTTTGGAATGTAATTGAGCGGTTTTCAGAAGATATTGATTTAGCTGTTGATAGGGAATTGTTTAATTTACAAGGCAATTTAACGGTAAAACAACTAAAAAAATTACGAAAACACTCATCACTTTTCGTAAAAGAAAATTTTTGCTCAGAACTGCAAAAAGCCGTCGAGAAATATAACTTGCAAAATCTTTGCAGCATAGAACCACAACCAGATGGTGAAGGTGACAAAACTTATCCCGAACCTCGAAAAATTTTTATTCGCTATCAATCGTTATTTGAGACTTTTTCTTATGTAAAACCTGAAATTGTATTGGAAATCGGAGCGCGTTCATTAATCGAACCTGCTAAAAAAAGTGAAGTAAAAAGTTTAATTTCAACTAATTTGCCAATAGAAACAACACTTGTTAATTCTCATATTATTACAGCACTTCCCGAAAAGACATTTATCGAAAAAGCATTCTTGTTACATGAAATTTTTACTTGCGGAAAAAAGATTCTTGCTAACAGAAAAAGTCGTCATTTGTATGATTTGGAAAAGATGATGAACAAAGACTTTGCCATAAAAGCAATTTCAAATAACGCACTTTGGAACATGATTCATCTACATCGCGAGAATTTTACTCATATACACGGTGTAGATTATTCACAAGATATTCGCCCTAAAATCAGTTTAATTCCAAACGAACAAGATATGGACGATTGGTCACAAGATTACGAAACAATGCAAAATACAATGATTTACGGAAAATCATCAACCTTTAATGAATTAATAGACAGAATAAAACAACTCGAAAAAAGAATAAGAAACACCAGCACCTAAATGAGCCGTTTAGTGCAATTGTGGAAGTAGCCCGCATATAATTTGTGGGGATTTTGGGAGATGCCAATATATTCCCGACTTCAAAACAATTGAAAAGTCGATTTTTTTCCATTCGCTTGCTTGGAAATCTCATTTTTCACCTTATGAGAGAAGTACGAGCGAATAGAATAAATAAAGATTTTGTGCTACCCGACAAATTTTTTCTATTAATAACATTTTTTGTGCTTTTCAACAAAATAATTATAACTTTGCACCGTTTTAGTATGTACCTAAATTTTATAAAACAATGAAGAGTACCTTATTGGAACTAGAAGCGCAAAAAGCATCTTTGGCGCGTCAGATTTTGAGTATTGACAATCAAACCATAATAAACAATGTTTGGTTAATGATAAATGGAGACAAGCATAATAGAAAGCACCCGAGACGAGAAATTGGTTTTTTAGATGGAAAAGCCAAAGTTATTTTTCATGACGATTGGGAAATGACACCCGAAGAATTAGGAATGGTATGAAGAAGTATTTATTGGACACACATACGTTTATTTGGGCTATTGTTGACAAAAACAAACTTTCTGAAATTGTGTTGGATTTGTTGTGTAACAATGAAACCCATTTGTTCGTCAGCGCAATATCGTTTTGGGAGATGGCAATCAAACACGGAAAGGGAAAATTGTATTTGGAAAATTTCAAATTTAGTAACATACCAAATTATTGCAAAAAGTTGGAAATTGTACAAATACCATTAACGCCCGAAAAAGCAATCAATTATTCAAATTTTCCATACTCGGAAAATCACAAAGACCCTTTCGATAGAATGTTGATTTATCAGTGTATAAGAGGCAATTACACTTTGATTAGCAAAGATGATAAAATGAAATTTTACGAAACTGACGGTTTGAAATGCATTTGGTAGAATTATGTATGAATAATCCAAAAAGGAGAATTGAAAACATTGCCCACAACTGAGCAGTTTAGCGCAAGCGAGGAAAAAAATTGATACAAAAAACAAAATAAAATAAAATATGGAAATACAATTATTAAGAGAACAGGAAATTTATCCGTCAAAAGAAGTCTTAAAAGATGTTCTTGGCGAAGTTTATAATGTGTGGGAAGAGTTGGAAATGCAAGTAACGCAAGGCGAATTTGCTTTAACTCTTGATTGGAATTATTACAATGACGGCAAATCATGGCTTTGCAAAGTTTGCAACAAGAAAAAAACAGTATTTTGGCTTTCGGTATGGGAAGGATTTTTCAAAACTACATTCTTTTTTACTGAAAAACATCTTGAAAGTATTGCTGAGTTAGAAATTTCAGAACAAATCAAAGAAGACTTTTGCCGTATGAAACCCGTCGGGAAATTGCTCCCTATGCTTATCAGTATTGACAGACATGAGCAGTTAGCCGATTTGCTGAAAATAATAAAACTTAAAAAAGAATGGAAATGAAACCAGACTTTTTACTAAGAAAATGGCAGTTATCAGACATTAAGTCACTTGCCGAAAATGCAAACAATATCAATATTTGGAATAATGTTCGTGATTATTTTCCGCATCCATATACTGAAAAAGATGCGCAAGATTTTATTCAAATGGTACTTAACAAGCCGGAACCTTTGACCGATTTTGCGATAGAGATAGAAGGAGAAGCGGTTGGAGGTATCGGCATCGTTCCACAAACAGACGTTCATGCCATTACAACGGAAATCGGCTATTGGCTTGGCGAAAAATATTGGAATCGGGGAATTATGAGCAGTGCTGTAAAACAAATGGTTAAATATACATTTGAAAATTTTCCGGTTACAAAGATTTTTGCACCGGTATTTGAGTTTAACATTGCCTCCATGCGAGTTTTGGAAAAAGCAGGTTTTGTTCGGGAAGCAATATTAAAGAAATCAGCAATAAAGAACGGAAAGACAATAGACTTACATTATTATGGGCTTATTAAGGAGTAGATGAAAGGAATTGAAGTTTTAGTCCACTCTAAAAAGTGTTTTCTATCACTTTGCTACCCTTATGATAAAATAATATGACTTTTCGTATTGGAATCAAGTTTACATTAAATTATATATCGTAAGCAAAGAACACAAAAATTATGGAAATAAAAGAAAATATAATAGATTTTCCATACTCAATTACTGAAATTACGACAGATACGCTTAAAAGTTCAAATGTTCTGCAATTAATATGGAGAGTATTTGAAGAGTTTGAGGCATATCAACACAGCGCCGAAGGAGTGAGGGAATTTCAGAATTATTTCGAATATTCTTCTATTAAGCGGTTATTGGATAAATCTGAAATGTTGATGTGGGGATGTTTTAACAATGGCAAAATTGTCGGAATGATTGCCACAAAACATTCTACCCATATATCGTTGCTCTTTGTTGACAAAAAGTATCATAGACAAGGTATTGCGCGCGCTCTTTATCAAAAAGTCATTGAATATGCAAAAAATAATAACTACTCGGAAATAACTGTAAATTCTTCATTGTACGCAGTAGAAGTATACAAAAAATTAGGATTTGTGGCAACAGACACCCAACAACAGAAAAATGGTATTCGTTTTATACCGATGAAACATAAATTTGCAGACATTAACGAATGACAAAACGTAATAGTATGGCTAAAAACATTGAAAATAAGAAACTTATATTCATTAAACTTATTCATACAATAATATGGTCTATTTTTGTAATCGCCATTATGTATGTATGTTATGCGGGAGTATTCAATAAAGTCAACAAGTTGGTTTGGTTTTGTATTGGGGCAGTTTTATTTGAAGGTATTGTACTTTCAGTAAATAAATGGAAATGTCCATTAACTTCTATTGCAAACAAATACAGCGTTAATAACCACTCAATCAATTTTGATATATTTTTACCAAAATGGCTTGCAAAACATAATAAAACTCTGTTTTCAGTAATATTTTTTGTGGGCTTATTCTTAGTTTTATGGCGTATTATATAATCATTAAACATCAGAAACATGAAATCAATAAAGATATTCTATTTTTCGGGCACGGGTAATGCAAAGCAAATATCTCTATGGTTTTCCGAATTGGCAGCCAAAAAAAATATTGATTGTCAACTGTTCGATATTGCCAAAACAGACGTTAAAGCAATAGATTACATAAATCCTGAAGATTTTCTCATTTTTATTGCTCCTATTCACGGATTTAATTATTCGAAATTAGTGCTTGATTTTATATGCAGATTTCCCAAAGGCACGAACCGTGTGGCATTGATGTGTACCGCAGGCGGAGTAAAAATAGGTCGTTTCATTATGCCCGGTTTGGCGGGTGCCGCTTTTATCTTTTCGTCTGCAGTTTTGAGGATAAAAAAATATAAAATTACAGGACAAATTATTTTCGATATGCCCACAAACTTTATTTCTCTGCACCCTGCCATGAGTGAAAAATCGGCTCAATTTGTTTTTGAAAAAAACCATGCGATTGTTAAAAAACATTTTGAAAAATTATATGCAAGCAAGAATGATTTTGCCGCATTAAGACGCATTATCGCTGACATTATCGTTGGACTTCCGTCATTTATGTATCTCTTTTGGGGCAGATATTTTATGTCGAAAACGTTGTACGCCTCGCACAAATGCAATAACTGTAACCTTTGCATAAAAGAGTGTCCCGTAAAAGCAATTAAAATTGTTAATCAACGTCCTTTTTGGACAATCAAATGCGAAAGTTGCCTCAAATGTATGAATATTTGTCCTGCAAGTGCCATCGAAGCGGCGCACGGTTTGGTAGGATTAGTTTTCTATTTGTGGATAGCAGGAAGCGCAATACTTATGGGGTTATTGCCAAGTTTTTTTCACTATCGGCTTGTCGAATTTTTGACTTTTGATGTTCTTTTGTTTTTTGGTTTACTCTTTTTGTTGTACCGATTTCAACATCTATTGCTAAAAAATCGAATAATTGCAAAAATTATCTCATTCACATCGTTGACAAAGTATAAATTCTGGGGGCGGTATTATTGTAAAAATGTAAAAATATGATAGATAAAAAGTTAGCACTAACAATGAGAAGTTAAAACTATTTCATACCGATAAAAAATAAAAATCAGAATTCTTTTACTCTTGGAATTTAAGTGACAACATTTTTTGTTTAGTTAATTGTAAAAGCATATATTCAGATTCCTCATTTCACTTTGTTCCATTCGGAATGACTGTCCGTTATAAGGGAAATGGTGGAAAAAAGGGTACGGTTTCGCCGCACCCTTTTTCCCACCATCATTTACAAACTGATTCAGTCATTCCGAACGAAGTGAGGAATCTTGATACCCTTTTTCCCACCATCATTTACAAACTGATTCAGTCATTCCGAACGAAGTGAGGAATCTTGATAAAAGATTTCAATTGTAAAAGCATATATTCAGATTCCTCATTTCACTTTGTTCCATTCGGAATAACTGTCCGTTATAAGGGAAATGGTGGGAAAAAGGGTACGGTTTCGCCGCACCATTTTTCCCACCATCATTTACAGACTGATTTAGTCATTCCGAACGAAGTGAGGAATCTTGATACCCTTTTTCCCACCATCATTTACAGACTGATTCAGTCATTCCGAACGAAGTGAGGAATCTTGATACCCTTTTTCCCACCATCATTTACAGACTGATACAGTCATTCCGAACGAAGTGAGGAATCTTGATAAAAGATTTCAATTTTCCAAAATGTAAATGTGTTATATGAATAATATCAAATACTTGCAGAAACGAATAAAAGAAATATGAAATTATTTTTTGGTATTTTTATTCTTATAACTATTTTTGTGAAAAATTTCTTCGATAAATAAACAGATGAATAATTTTTAATTCATTAAATATTATGATTTTACGAAAAAAAATACCATTTATTCTGGGGTTATGCTTGTGTACACTACTTTCGGCACAGACCTCTATAGTTGATAGCCTTCAACGCGTTTTGTCTACTTTTAGTGGCAATAACCTTGATAAAGGTAATCTGTTTATTGATTTATCCAATGCCTATTATCAGAATGGTGATAGTGTTCAAATGAAGGCATATATTATGGAAGCAATCAATTTGGCACAAAAATCAGGGTTGAAACATGTTGAAAAAAGGGCATACACAAGTCTTGGAAATTTTTATTTCTCAACTGGGCAATATTATTTAGCGTTTACTAATTACAAAAAATCTGAAAAACTTTGTATCGAATTAAATGACGGCGAATATTTAGAGCGTATTTATTACAATATGATGAGAGTTTTTGATTCACACGAAATTAGAGACAGACAAAATATTGACTATTATGCAGATAAATTTTTGGAAACAGCGGCTGAAAGGTACGACCTGAACACGTTACAACCTTATGATACATTAAGAATGAGTCCATACAATCCAATGCCTTTGTGGATATTTTTTGCACAATACTTAAAAGGGTCGAAATTGACGCTTAGTGTTTCTGAAAATATTAATCTACAAGAAAGTTTGGAATTTTGCCTAAATATGTTGCAAAAATTAGAGTCGATGCCTCAATTATTAGGTATGAAAATTACTCTTTTGTTAGATTGTGCATATATATACAGACTTATGAACAGCCCGCAGGATGCGTTACATTATATGAATACAGTTAGAAAACTTTACAAAACAGATATAAACAGTGAGTACGCAAATACGATGCCAATTTTTTATGCACTTTTTGCAGAAACATTTGCCATGTTACAGCAACCTGATTCTGCAATTTATTATTTAAAAAAATCACAAGAAGTTATTTCAACAGATTTAAATTGGTCAATGAGTTATTATAATAAATTGTTCTATTATAGTGCATGTATCGCAACCGAGAAAGCCAAAGGTAATTATTCCAACGCCTTAAAAATCAACATTGAATTCTTTCATTTTACAGACAGTATAGAAAAAATTAGGAAGTCAGCGGAAATTGCTCGTTTAAATAATTGGAACGAATTGGAACTATTAGACAATAAACTCGAAATATTGAATCATGAAAAGCAAAAACAGAAAAAATTGATACTGATTCTGACAATATCTTTAATTTTGATTTTTGTGCTGCTTGCCCTTTTAATCTTACTTTACAGAAAAACATCAGAAAAGAATATCGAACTGAAAAAATTGCATTCAGTTAAAGACAAACTTTTCTCCGTAATATCGCACGACCTCCGCAGTCCAATGGCATCATTGACATCAGTACTCAGAATCGCCAACAAAAAAAGATTAGACCCTGAAATGCAGAGACAGTTTTTCAAAGATATTTCAAGTCGAGTTGATGATACATTCAGTCTGCTTGACAACCTGCTCCGATGGTCCAAAAGCCAAATGCAAAGAATAGTGCCGTCCCCGGTATGTTTCAACGTTAGAGTAGAAATAGAAAAAATAATGGAGGTTGTCAAAAACATTGCTCAATCCAAAAAAATAAACCTCACCAACCTTTGCGAAGACCATAACATATTTGCCGACAAAGATATGTTTGCCGTAGTTGTGCGTAACTTGACAATAAACGCAATAAAATACTCCTATGATGAGGGCGAAGTTAAAATTACTTCACAAGTGGCAAACGACAACAAAATGATTATATCTGTAATTGATGCAGGAATTGGAATGTCGCAAGAAGTCCAAAATAATCTGTTTAACCTGTCTCAATCTAAAAGTTTAAAAGGCACTAACAACGAAACTGGCACCGGATTAGGATTAGTGCTATGCGCCGATCTAGTGAAAATGAACGGCGGAAATATTTGGTTTACTTCAAAAGAAGGAAATGGCTCAACATTCTCTTTCACTCTACCATTGAAAATTGAAAATAATTGAAATTGAAAATTATTTTTTGTTTGTTTATACTTATTTGTATTTTTGTGAAAAATTTGTTCGATAAATAAACCGATTTATAATTCTTAATTCATTAAATACTATGATTTTACACAAAAAAATACCATTTATTCTGTGTTTGTGGCTGTGTACGCTACTTTCGGCACAAACCTCCCGAGTTGATAGCCTTGAACGAGTTTTGGCTACATTCAAAGGAAATAATCATGAAAAAGGCAATTTGTTGATAGATATTTCTAACGAGTACCGATTCGCTGATACTGCAAAGTGCAGAATGTATATTATGGAAGCACTTAATTTGACACAAAGAGCAGGATTGGATGATGTCAGAAAACGAGCATATATGGCACTCGGTAATTATTACAGGTCATCAGGACAGTTTTATTTAGTGCATTCGAATTACAAAAAGGCTGAAAAACTCTGTATTCAATTGAATGACAGGGAGTATCTTTGTCGGGTTTATTATAATCTTATGTCGGTTTTCCTATTGATTGAAGACAAAGAAAATATATTGTATTATATCGACAAAATATTAGAAACAGCCTCCGAATGGTATGACCTGACAACATATACGCTGTTAGACTCATTAAAAATTCCTCAAACTGACCAGATGCCTCTTTGGATATTTGCAGCGCAATATACAAAAGGGTGGGCAATGAGTAATATTTCTACAAATAAACAGGAATTGCTTGACTATTATTTGGACTTGTTCCAAAATTCAATGCTAAATGAAGAAAATAAAATTCAAATTGCATTGGAATGCGGAAGATTATTAATTGAGATGAACCGGCATCAAGAGGCATTGTATTATTTGCACTTGACGCGGGAATTTTACGAAACTTATTCAAATATTTATGATATAATGAGAACCATGTCCTTTGGATATGCTTTGCTTGCTGAATCATACGCCGTGCTGAATAAGATGGATTCAGCAAAATATTATATGGAGAAAGCGGGAGAAGCCCCCGCAATGGATCATAATACAAAAATAATAAACTATCGAGCCCGAATTGCCTTTGAGAGTGCAAAAGGAAACTACGAGAACGCACTTGAAATTCACAAAGAATACTTTAGTTTTGTCGACAGTATTTCCAATGTAGGTAAATCAATCGATATAGCGAGGATGAAAAATTGGTACGAATTAGAACAAAAAGATAACGAAAACGAGTTATTGCATTTAGAAAAGCAAAAACAACAAAAGTTGATACTGATATTGGCAGGTGCGTTAGTATTGATTTTTGCGCTACTCGCACTGCTTATAGTTATTTACAGAAAAACTTCCGATAAAAATAGCGAACTGAAAAAATTGCATACCGTCAAAGATAAACTATTCTCAGTAATATCGCACGACCTCCGCAGTCCTATGGCAGCGTTGGTGTCTATGTTGAGATTAGAGAACTTTGACGCTGAAATGCCCGAACGCTTTTTCAAAGATATTTCAAGTCGTGTAGAAGACACTTTCAATCTGCTTGATAACCTACTTCGATGGTCGAAAAATCAAATGCAAAGAATTGTGCCATCCCCCGTTTCTTTCAACCTTAAAGAAGAAATAGACGAAATTACTGTTGGTTTGCAAAACATTGCTCATGTTAAAAAAATTACTTTGACTAACCTTTGCGAAGACCATCAAGTATTTGCCGACAGAGATATGTTTGCTGTTATAGTGCGAAACTTGGTTACAAACGCCTTAAAATATTCTAACTTAGAAGGCGAAGTAAAAATTGCCGCACAATTGGCAAACGACAATAAAATGATTACTATATCCGTGAATGATGCAGGAATAGGCATGTCGCAAGAAGTTCAGGACAATTTGTTTAAACTGTCTCAAACAAAAAGCGCAAAAGGCACCAACAACGAAAGCGGAACAGGGTTAGGATTAGTACTTTGCGCAGATTTAGTGAAAATGAACGGTGGCACTATTTGGTTTGAATCTAAAGAAGGAATAGGAACAACGTTTTTCTTTACGTTAATGAGTGAATGTGTGGATAAGTGAATGAGTGAATGAGTAAATGAGTAAATGAGTGAATGAGTGAATGAGTGAATGAGTGAATAAGCACTATCTCGGTGTTTCTCTGTGTAATATTTTATTTTTAGTTTCGCCATTTTGCAAGGACTCGGAGGACATAAAGGACATTTTACGTCCGGCGATGTCACTAACCATTATTCTTTGTGTCTCTGTGTTTCTCTGTGTAATATTTTATTTTTTGTTACACTGAGTTTCACAGAGAAGACACAGAGTTTCACAGAGGAAAATAAGGTTTTTAGCCACTAATTACACGAATTTACACTAATTACTTTATACTCAATACTTGATACTCAATACTCAATACTTGATACTCAAATCTCAATCAAATCTCAAATCTCAATACTTGATACTCAAATCTAATATCTAATCTTTGTGTTCCTTTGTGAAACCTTTGTGTTCCTTTGTGGTAAGAAAGATTCTACCCCGAAGGCGCACAAAGGTTTTTTTCACAAAGTCGCACGAAGGTTATCGTTTCACAATTTTAATTGTTTCTTTTCCTATCTTCACGAAATAAACTCCATTTGGCAAATGCGAAATGTCAATTGATATTTCACCATTTTGCAAGGACTCGGAGGACATAAAGGACATTTTACGTCCGGC
>WRMI01000016.1 GCA_009777175.1 Marinilabiliaceae bacterium | reverse complement strand
AGGCGAGCCAACAGGGTTATTAGCTGGTTTTGGTTTAGCACCTGTCTTATTTCAATTAAAAAATTCAAAATTTTCATTTCGGTTAGAACCTGTTATTGATGTAACAAAGGTAAATAATGCTATTGATGTATATCAAGATTTTCCTGAAATTGTAATTGAATTTCCTTTTGAAGAAAAACGAAAATATTTAGACTACGATAATTTTGATATGCAAAACGAAAATAATCTCTACAAATACGACTATTTATTTAAAAAAGTGTTAGAATTGGAGTAGTTTTTTGCTATTTTTAAAATTTTTTAATGATAAATAGTGGCAATGTGAATCCATGAAACCCTTCCCCAACACCCACCAACCCGACGCAATGGACTGTGGTCCCGCCTGTAGAATGACCTCATTATATTGGGTGCAATTCAAATGGTCACAAAATAGATTTCTCATTTCACTTTGTTCCATTCGGAATGACTGTCCGTTCTAGTGTGGATGAGCGTGTAACGGGTTGCGGCTTTGCCGCAACCCGTTACACATTTCCATTTTACATGCTAATAGAGTCATTCCGAACGAAGTGAGGAATCTAATTCTTAAACAAAAAATTTTTATTATAAATTTTTTTATTTATTCCAAAAACATTATCTTTGCACTATATTTTTTATTTTATCGTAAAAATTTTTATGAGATATTTATTAGCATTAATCATTATTATTTTGTTGTTGTTTTTCAGTCACGTACCTGCTCGTGAGCCCGCAGGTAATGTCAAACGCGTTATCCTGGAACAAGCAAATCGAATGGAAGGCGACGAGGAAAAATATGGCAAAAATGTTCAGGCATTATTTGGGGACGTTCGGCTTCGCCACGAGACTACTCTTATGTTCTGCGACAGTGCCTTTATTCAGAAAGATTCCAATAATGTAGACGCATTTGGCTCAATTCATATTATCCAAGACGATTCGATTCATCTATACGGAAAAGAGTTGTTTTATATTGGGAATATTGGATTGGCGAAAGTTAGGAAAGATGTGCGTTTGGTATCAGATAGCACCGTTTTAACCACCGAATTTTTAGATTATGACCGATACGATGACGTTGCTTATTATTTTAACGGAGGTACGATTACTAACGGTCCAAATATTTTGGAAAGTAACTGGGGCTATTTTTTTCCAAAAATGAATTTAGCACAGTTCAAAACAGATGTCGTTGTAACAAATCCCGATTATGTTATATATTCTGACACAATGATATATAATACTTTAACTGAAATTGTTACAATCGTTGGACCGACGACAATTATCAGCGACCAAAATGTTATTTACGCAGAGGCAGGGTTTTACAATACCAAAACCGATAAAGCCCAATTAGAAAAAAACAATTCTGTAACAACTGATGAGCAAATTCTTTTGGGGGACACTATTTTTTACGACAGAAAAACAGGCTTTGGCGAGGTCTTTTCTAATATGAGTTTGACCGATACAACTAATAATGTAAAAATAACGGGCGACTACGGCTATTATAACGAACTATCCAAACAAGCATTAGCAACCAAAAGAGCAGTTTTGTATCAGATTCATCAAGGAGATACTCTTTTTTTACACGCCGACACCCTGCGAATTGACTCCATTCCCGGACTAGATCATAAACTTATCAGGGCATACCACGCAGTTAAATATTTCAGAATTGATATCCAAGGCCGCTGCGATTCTATGGTCTTTGATATGGCTGATTCTATTAATTATATGTATCACGACCCGATTATGTGGAGCCAAGATAACCAGATGACAGCCGAGATAATCAAACTTCACACACGAAATCACCAACTTTATAAAGCCGAACTAATTAATAGCAGTTTTGTTATTTCGCGAGAAGATACAATTCATTTCAATCAGATAAAAGGAAAACTAATTACAGGTTTTATCCGAGATAACGAACTTTACAGAATTGAAGTAGATGGCAACGGGCAAACTGTCTATTATCCAAAAGATGATGACATTATGATTGGTGTCAATAGGACTGAATCGAGCAATATAACCATTTTGCTCGAAGAGCGACAAGTTACAGGTATCACCACAAGAGTGCAACCGACAGGGAATTTAAATCCGATGTTTGTCTTACCATTGGAAGAGCAAAAATTAGACGGTTTTAGGTGGTTAGAAGATTATCGCCCCAAAAAGCCCGATGATATTTTTGTCAGAGACGAGCCTCCACCACCCGAAAAAAGAACTAATTACAGTGATTATTTCTTTGATAAAACTTTGAACGAAAATTAGACATTTTATTATTTTTTTGACAACTCTATATTTGTGCGTAATGTGCGAGAGTGCGCAATATCAGTATAATTCATGGAAAAAATAGTTACGAAAAGCCGAAATATTATTCGCTAAAAGTGCATAAAAAACACTACTTTTAGCGAACTATTTTTTTAAAAATTCACTTAAAAACCTTATTTATAAAACTTTAGACAAATATTTTTTATTGTTATAAAAATGTTTGGGATATATTTTTCGCTAAATATATAAAAAAAACATAATTTTAGCGAATAATTTTAAAAATTACTTGCTAAAACATATATTTTTTGTACCTTTGTAGCGAAAAATAAATAAGTATATGAACGAAATAATTGGCAGAAAAGCCGAAATAATGCGGCTTTTAAGGTTTTTAGCAATATTATCATTTGCTTTTTTGGCAGTATCATTTTTAATAATAAAACAGTTAAATTACGTAGATTACTTTCACAAAACCAATGAAGCCGAACTATTTATTGTCAAAGGCAATTACAATGACGCTCTAAATATTTATAAAGCATTGTTTATTGACTACAAGCAGGTTTTTTACATGGATGTACACAATGCATGCGTGTGCGCAATTAAATTAGGTAAAACGAAATTGGCAGTCAAGTATGCCAAAATGTTGATTTTGTATGGTTATGAATTAGAGGATTTTGAGAAAGAACCTTTTAATTTGATTAAAAATAAGAGATTTTGGAGTAATTTCGAAAATGATTATACCATACTCAGAAATGAGTATTTACAAACGGTTGACATTGAATTGAGGGAGAAATATTATAATTTATTTCTTAAAGACCAATCGATAGGGAGTAGAAATCTAATATCACAAGACAGTATGTTATATGATTTGTCAATAGATATTTCTGAACTCATAGAAAAATATGGTTTCCCCGATTGGATGACAAAAAAAGATAGTATGATAGGCAAATTATCAATTCTTTCGGTTTTGTCGATATTTTAAGAATATCCTAAAAAAATAGAATTCGTATAAATGATTAATAAACAATGAAATAACCCATTATAAGGCATATTAAAATGCTTTGACTTTGTTCTTTATTGTCTGACTATTTGCCGATAAGATGATAAACTCAAAAGACGAGGTGGTAAAATAAAATTTAAAAATATGAAAAATTTTACAACTTATTTATTTGTATTATCTTTGTGTATAAGTAGTTATGCTCAAAACGAGTCGTTTTTGTGGCCCATTCAAGGAAAAAAGACAGGTGAAAATATTTTGTTTCGTCCAAATGACCAAATAGCAGATGAACTTAACAGTTTTGACCTTATAATATCTGCCGAAGAAAATTCAATTATAGTGTCCCCCGTCACTGGTGTTGTTACAAATTTCAATTACTCGTATCATATAAAATATTCAAGCAGTCTGTTTTTTGGAGTTAGCCCGAGTAATGACTTTTCGGCTGATGTTAATGAAATTTTGAAATCTACGTCGGGCGAAAACATTGACACCAAATATATATCCATAACAATGGCAATTAAAATTTCTGATGGTAGAACTATATGGATTCAAGGAATAAGACCCGAAAAAATATTTAAGACAGGTGAAAAAATTACACAGGGTGACATCATTGGTAAAGTAGGTTATTTATACTACAAAATTAATAAACCGTGCATTGCTTTACAAATTTCAAAAAATGGAAAAGCAGATGACCCAATGTTGCCTTTTGGTTTACAAAGCACATTTAAAAAATTTGAAACAAAAACGGTTATTAATCTAACAAAACAAGAAGCATTGGAAGATATAAATATTTTGACAAATGCAATAGAAGAAGGCTATCCGGGTTTATTTGATTATTTTACAATAGAGGATTGGAAAAATATGATTGTAAATATGAAAAATGAGGTATCCGATAATATGGAAATCTACAATTTTTGGGAAATTATTTACTATAAAATCTTAAACAAACTAAGAGATAATCATATTGGAATTTCGGCTTGTCCAACTATTGATAGACAACCGTCTTATATCATTGGAGGCATTTCATTTGGTTTTTTAAATGACTCTCTTGTTATTACAAGAACCAGTTCTCGTTTTAAAGATTACTGGGGAAAGAGAATTTTAGAAATAAATGGTATTTCCGCTGATTCCATTAAACAGATAGTAATTAGCAAAATACCAAAAATTGATGGTTATGTTCAAAGTCATTTAGATTGTGAATTATTGTTATGGACTTGGTTTAAGTTCGACGAAATAACAGAAAATTCAAATCACGAATATAAAGTTAAGTTCAGCAATGATTCCGTGGTTTTCTTTCCATCATCAAATGAAAAAAACTCCTTGCATTGCGCACCATCTAAACATAACCTATTAAATTTTTATCGTCATAATACAGATTCTGTCACTTTATCAACTCTGAGTGACTCTATCGCTTATATGGGCATCAATTCTTTCTTTTTGAATGATTTAGAAATGGAAAAAATAAGAATTTTTATAAAAGATGCACAGGAAAAATCAATTGGGCATATTATTATTGACCTTAGAAATAATAGTGGAGGTGATGAAAGAATATGTGCACAATTGTTCTCATATTTTGCTCAAAAACCATTTATTATGCATGAATACATGCACGTAAAAAAGAAAACAGATTTCGACTTCTTTAGTTATTGCACAAATTATAGTGAAAGCCTGCCCAACTTATTTCCTGAATTTGAACCTATTTCGTCAAAAGAGGGTTATTTTTATTTCAATAATGATACTATACGCCCCGATGTAAACATAAATTTTAAAGGAAACCTATATGTTATCACAAACGAACGTTCGCTCTCGGCTTCAACTGATTTTGCAGGTTTAGTGCATAAACACAATCGTGGCGTAATAATAGGCAGGGAAACAGGAAATACCTACAGGCAAATGAATGCCCTGAAATTTGCACACCTGCTTTTGCCAAATTCACAAATTCAAATAACAATTCCTTTGGTTAAAATTGTTTTCGACGGCGAAGATAATAAAATTCCTTTTGGTAGAGGCGTAATTCCTCATTACCCAATTAATTTTAGTTTGGAGGAAATATGGTCAATTTGTCCCGATACAATGATGAACTACACACTTCAATTAATTAGTGATGGTAAATATTTTATGGAAGATGAATTAAACTCATACCAGGAATCTACCTTAAAATTTCAGTTAATTAAATATTCAACCTTTCTTGCATCCTTTGGTATTATAGTAATATTCTTAATGTTTTTCATAAAATATAAAAAGAATAAAAATGAGTAAAAATTCTGAAAAAGGGTATTGGTTAACAATAGAGCCGTTTGTTTTTATTTTTCAAGGAAAAAAAGAATACATTTTATATAATACAACATCTCAGAATGTAATAAGTATTGATACCGTTGAAATATCTCTGTGATTCAACAATTAGATAAACTCTTGAATATAAGTAGTTTATATTCGGTTGAGTTATCAGAAAAACAAATTAAAGATTCTTCTATACAAAAATTTTTAATTAATATAAGAAAAGGATTTTTTGGTGATGCAATACCGAAATCGGTTTTTTGTCGAAGTCAGGAGTCAAGTTCAATAACAAGTTCAACAAGTTCAATAACAAACAAATTCGTGGCTTTATCAAATTTTCCTACCCGGATATACTTCTAATGCCTTTTCTAATGTTTCTACGGCTTTTGCGAGGTCTTCAATATTGAGGATGTATGCAATTCTAACTTCGTTAAGTCCTTTGCCGGGCGTACTATAGAAACCTGTTGCGGGTGCCATCATCACAGTTTGGTTTTGATATGAAAAATCACTTAACATCCACTTGCAAAACTCATCAGCATTGTCAATAGGTAAACGTACTGTGGTATAGAACGCTCCTTTTGGAAGTGGAGTATAAACGCCAGGAATTTTGTTTAACTTGTCGACAAGAAAATTGCGCCTGTTAATATATTCGTCATAAACTTCATTAAAATATTCTTTTGGAGCATCTAATGAGGCTTCGGCGGCAATTTGTCCTAATGTAGGCGGGCTTAACCTTGCTTGCGCAAATTTTAGTGCAGTGGCAAAAACTTCTTTATTTCGAGTAATTAATGCGCCAATTCTGATACCGCACTCGCTATATCGTTTTGAAACAGAATCGACCATGATAACGTTGTTTTCAATGCCTTCTAAATTCATAACAGAAAAATGAGTAGCGCCATCATAACAAAATTCACGATAAACTTCATCTGAAAAAAGATAAAGGTCATATTTTTTTACGATATCTCTTAATTGTTCAAGTTCTTGTTGTGAATATAGGTAACCGGTAGGATTATTAGGATTACAAATAAAAATTCCTTTCGTTTTTGGAGTAATCAATTTTTCTATTTCAGAAATAGGAGGCAACGCAAAACCGTTTTCAATATTAGATAAAACGGGAACTACTTTAATACCGCCCGATGTAGCGAATCCGTTATAGTTTGCATAAAAAGGTTCGGGAATAATTACTTCGTCTCCCGTGTCAAAGCAACTCAAAAATGCAAAAGAAATAGCTTCTGAGCCGCCGGTTGTAGCCATTATTTCGTCGGAACTAATATGAATGTTGTTTTTGGCATAATAGTTGACCAATTTTTTGCGGTATGAAGCAATACCCGCAGAATGACTATATTCAATGGTCTTCATATTCAGGTTATTCAATGCTTTTATAGCAATTTCGGGTGTTTTGATGTCGGGTTGTCCGATATTAAGGAAATAGACTTTAATTCCTTTTGCCTTTGCTGCTTCTGCATAAGGTACCAATTTACGAATTGGTGACGGAGGCATTTCGTGCCCACGTTGTGAGATTGTTGGCATAATTATCTTATTTTTAGTTGTTTTTCTTTTTGTTATAAAGTTAAAATTTTATTTTCAATATCCCCATTTCAAATATATCGCACCCCATGTAAATCCTGCGCCGAATGCAGAGAGAATAATATTATCGCCTTTTTTGAGTTGTTTTTCCCATTCCCAAAGGCATGTGGGGATTGTAGCGGATGTTGTATTTCCGTATCGATGAATATTAATCATCACTTTGCTTTTGTCAAGTCCCATTCGTTCGGCAACAGCATCAATAATTCGTAGGTTTGCCTGATGCGGAACTAACCACGCAACATCATCGCCAGTAAGGTTGTTACGGCTCATAATATCCGCCGAAACGTCTGCCATTGAAGTAACGGCATATTTAAAGACATGTTTTCCGTCTTGGAAAACGTAATGTAGTTTTTGGTCGATTGTTTCGTGGGATGGCGGCATCACAGAACCGCCGGCTTTCATGTTAAGATATTTCCGACCGACCCCGTCAGTAAATAGCATACTGTCGATAATACCAAAGTTTTCGTAGGTAGGTTCTAACAAAACTGCCCCTGCTGCGTCCCCGAAGAGTACGCATGTAGTTCTGTCGGTATAATCAGTGATAGAGCTCATTTTGTCAGCCCCAACAACAATAATCTTTTTTTTATTACCTGCTTCAATATATTGAGTCGCTGCATCTAATGCAAACAGGAACCCCGAACAGCCGGCATTTAAGTCGTAGCTGTGAGCGTTTTTTATTCCTAATTTATCACAAATTATGTTACCTGTAGCGGGGAAAATATGGTCGGGAGTAGTTGTTGCGCAAATAAGTAGGTCAATATCTTCGGGTTTTATACCTGTTTTTTCAAAAATCTGATTAACGGCTTCTGCTCCCATTTCGGAACTACCCTTTTGGTCCCCTTTCAAAATGCGTCTTTCTTTAATACCTACGCGGGTCATTATCCATTCGTCAGTGGTATCGACTATTTTGCAAAGTTCCTCATTAGTAAGAACATAATCGGGTACAAAACCGCCAACAGCAGTAATTACAGCTCTTATTTTTGTCATATTTTACAAATTAAATAAATCTTATTAAATAATTACAATTTAACTCATTCAAATCTTCTGAAAAGACTCGTTTTTATTTCAAAAAAATAGTCTTCTAAATATAAACATAATTTCTTCTGAAAACTGAAATCTGAAATCTGAAAACTGAAAACTGAAATCTGATAACTGATAACTGATAACTGAAAACTGATAACTGATAACTGATAACTGAAAACTACGCCGCTGCTTTTTTCTCTACTGCTAATTTTCCTCTGTAATACCCACATTCTCCGCATACGGTGTGCAATCTAATAGCCGAGCCGCAGTTTGAGCAAACGCCTAACGCTGGAATAACGGCTTTGTAGTGGGTTCTTCTTTTATCTCGCCTCGTTTTGGAGATTTTTCGTTTTGGATGTGCCATTGTTTTTTCCTTTTAAATATTTATTGAATTATTATTTATCGATTAATTTTTTTAAACCTTCCCAACGGGGGTCAGTTTCGTTTGTAGATATTTTTTCACTCGAATATTCTCTTAATTTTTCTATCATTTCTGGATTACAGCCCATGAGTCCGTTCTCGTCATAATCATGTAAATGCCTCATTGGTAGGGAAGTAACAATTATATCGTATAAAATTTTACTGATATCAATTTCATTTTCACTTTGAGGAATTATTAAACTATTTTCGGTCAGTTCTTCAAATTGGTCGCCAAAGCGTATGTAAAACTTTTCTGAATTGCTGACAGGAACCTCTATTGGCTCGAGACAATTGTCGCATACTGACGATATGGTTCCATTTAAACAAAAATCTAAAATCAACATATTTACACTTTTAGTCAGAGTCAATTCCACTGAAATATTTCCCTCTTTATACATCGAATCTTCAATCAACGAAAAAAAATTTGAATCAACGGAATAAATAAAAGAATGAACTCCGTCTTTCAATCCTTTAAACTGTATGATATATAATCTTTCTGCCTTCATTCGCTTTAAAAAAACGGTGCAAAATTACTTAAATTTTATGTATCAAAAAATTTTTTGTTAATTTTTGAATAAATGTTTCAATTTTTTTTAAAATAATTTCCTTGTAATTATCTATAAATCAACATTTATGATAAATACTATGAAAAATAAAAGAATAAATATTTTTTTTTAAATGATAATTGGTTTATCTTTGCGCCCCAAAATTATATTTTTTTTAAGTATAAATATTTTCAAAGATTAATTTATAAATATCATAAAAAATGAAAAAGGAGTTTATTATCATAAATGGTATTACTTTTGTTGCAGTGGTAATTTTATTTATAGTTGTATTTTCAAACAAGTCTCAATCGTCTGAAATTCAGGAACATGATGGCGTTGAATTATTAGTTCCTCCTGTTGGAATAGTTTATGTGAACACCGATTCGCTCATATTAAATTATGAATATGCACAGTTTTTAAGCGAGGAGTTGTTGCTCAAAGAAGAGTCCTCACGTGCAGATTTCAACGAAAAGGCGAGAATTTTTCAGAACGAAATGCGAGAATTTCAGCGGAAAGTTCAAAACCAATCTTTTATTTCGCTTGAGAGTGCAGAAAAACAACAGCATAATCTCATGCAAAAAGAACGCGACCTGCAAGACCTCAACGATCGGCTTTCTAACGAATTACTTGAAGAACAAATGCGCATGAACATGGAACTGAGAGATACTTTATCGATTTTTCTCAAAGAATATTGCAAAGATAAACCATACAGCATCGTTTTGAGTAATTCAATGGGAGACAATATCCTTTATTCTATTGATGGTCTCGATATCACGGAAGAGGTTGTTAACTTACTTAATAGTAGGTACTTGGCATCGAAAAAGAAATAGAAATCAGTTTTCAGTTTTCAGTTATCAGTCATCAGTTTTCACTACGCTCTGATATCTACATCTAAACTCTACACTCTGATATCTACTCTTTAAACTCTGATAAAAGCTACAAATCATATAAAAATCATTTAAAAAAGTTTTTTCAAAGAAAAATGTTTTTTTGCGTAATATTATTTAGTTTTCATTTTTTCTCCATTCCCAACCCCCCTAAAGTGTTTTTTTATTCTTACATCTTATATCTCACTACTCACTACTGACAACTCCAATACGTTTTATGACCGTCTTATAATATTAGCGCCAATGTTGTTAAGTCTTTTATCTATAAATTGGTATCCTCTGTCGATTTGGTCGATGTTGTGGATAATACTTTTCCCTTTTGCAGAAAGTGCTGCAATAAGCAGTGCAACGCCTGCGCGAATATCGGGTGATGCCATTGTTCCTGCGCGCAAAGAAATTTCTTGGTTATGACCTATAACGGTGGCTCGGTGCGGGTCACATAAGATAATTCGAGCACCCATTTCTATCAGTTTATCTACAAAAAAGAGACGACTTTCGAACATTTTTTGATGAATTAACACGCTTCCGCCTGCTTGTGTGGCAATAACAAGAAATATACTAAGTAAATCGGGAGTTAAACCGGGCCAAGGTGCATCAGCGATAGTCATTATTGAACCGTCAATAAAAGTTTCAATTTGGTATTTTTCTTGCGAAGGCACAAAAATATCATTGGTACCTATTTCCATTTTTATTCCCATGCGTTCAAATGCTGAAGGTATTAATCCAAGTTGGTCGGGGCGTGCATTCTTTATAGTGATTTCACTTTTTGTCATTGCTGCCATACCAATAAAACTGCCTACTTCAATCATATCAGGAAGTAAAGTATGCTGACAACCTCTTAATTGTGTAACTCCTGTGATTGTCAATAAATTAGAACCGATTCCTTCTATTTTTGCGCCCATTTTCACAAGCATTTTACATAATTGTTGAATATACGGTTCGCATGCAGCATTGTAAATAGTGGTCGTTCCGTTTGCTAATGTTGCTGCCATAACAATATTTGCAGTTCCTGTAACGGATGCTTCGTCCAAAAGCATATAAGTTCCCTTTAAATTATCGGCGTTGACGGTATAAAAAGTATCGTTAGAATCATATTCAAATTTTGCGCCAAGTGTTTGGAAACCAATGAAATGCGTATCAAGCCTTCGTCTTCCAATGTTATCACCGCCGGGCTTTGGAAAGAATGCTTTTCCAAAGCGCGCAAGGAGTGGTCCCATAATCAAAACAGAGCCTCGCAAAGAAGATGCGCGCTTGCGAAATTCAGGAGTTTGCATATATTCAATATTGACATTTTCTGCTTTAAAACTGCAAACATTGTCGGAAAGACGATTAACCTCTACGCCAAGTTCTTGTAGCAACAATATTAAATTGTTTACGTCCAGAATGTTGGGTAAGTTTTCGATGATGATTGTTTCGGGTGATAAAAGAGCAGCAGAAATCACTTGTAACGCCTCATTTTTAGCGCCCTGCGGAACAATTTCGCCACACATTTGCTGCTGTCCAATAATTTCAAAACTGTTCATCTTTTATGTTTTTTTCTTTTTTTGGTGGATGTAACTTGACTCTGAACTTCTGATGCTCTGATTTGTTGTTCACTGGCGTGTATTTGACCACCGGACAATAGCTTAATATCTTCAGTCAATCTTTCGTCGGTTGCATTATCTTTGTTCCAGTTCAGTAAGGATTTCCGCATTTGACTTAAAAGATTTGCAATAAGTTGATTTTTTGCTTCTCCTTCTTCCATTTTTACGGCTTCCGAAATCATCCTTTCAATGATAATTCCGTAATGTTTGTAGTGCATTTTTGTGTGACTATAAGGAACTTTAAGCGGTTTTTGCGAAAAATGTTCGCGCTCGGGCAGTTCGTATGGAAAGTCGATGTCTAATTTAAAATCAGACATAATTGCAATGTGATCCCACAATTTATGGTTAAAATCGCTAACATCACGCAAGTGAGGGAAAAAATTGCCCATAACTGATATGATAGTGTCCACACATTCACTTCGCTCTTTACGATCTTCAATCGTTACAGCATAGTCCACCATCTTTTGAATGTGCCGACCATATTCGGGGAGCACAAGCTTTTTGAGTTTTGAATTATATTCCATTTATAAGTAAAAAAATTAAAATTTGGGGCGGCAAAGATAGATTATTGTTTTATTATTCTCAAAAAAATATTAAAAATTTTGCTTTTTTTATTTTTTTCGTTTCTACAAAATGTTGTTATTTAAGTTACAATTTTTTAAATTATTTAGTGCAATTTTTGCTTTTTCGTGTTCTTGTTTTGCTGCTTTTTGATACCATTTTTCTGCTTCCTTATAATCCTTCATAACGACAAAATCGTTTTCAAACATCCAACCAACTTTGTATTGAGCGTCAGCATCACCATTTTTAGCGGCTTTCAGGTACCAGTCTGCTGCTTTATCAATATCTTTTTCTACACAAAACTCGTTTTCATACATCCAACCAACTCTATATTGTGCGGGTGCATAACCATTTCGTGCAGATAAGAAATACCAATCTGCTGCTTTTATATAATAATCGGGGTTTCCGCGCATATCATATAGTAAGCCCATAAGATATTGTGACTCTACATCACCGTTGTTAGCCTCATTTGATAATAATTTTTCACGTGCGGAAAAATGTCCTTTTTTGGCGGCTTGTTTGACCAACTGAAATGCCTTAAGTTCATCTTTTTCAACGCCATTTCCTTTTTCATACATTAATCCGAGATAATATTGAGCGTTTTCATCTTCATTTTCGGCTCCTTTTGAGTACCATTCAAAGGCTTTGTTATAGTCCTGCTCTACGCCTTCGCCATATTCATACTTCTCTCCAAGCCAACAATAAGAATATATATGCCCTTGTTGTGCGGCTTTTTGGCACCATTCAAAAGCCATTTTCGCATCTTCATCAACTCCCAAACCTTTTGAATAGAGATAACTTAAATAATATTGTGCTTGGGAAAGCCCTTTGTCTGCGGCTTTCTGAAAATAGGTAAAAGCATTTGAATAGTCCTTATTTTTAAAATAATCACGACCCTTTTTAAAATTTTTTATGATTCTGTTTATTTCGTTAACCTTCTTTTTCTTTGTAAATGCATCTATTAGAAAATAAAATGCTAAAACAGCATAAAACAAAATAATGGTTATCCTATTGAAATAAAATAAGTTAAAAATAAATAAGAGGATTAATATTATCGCACAAACAACAAAAATTATATGATTAAACTTCTTTATTTTGAATATAATTAATTTGTTATTTTCGATTTTATCAAATGATGATGCAAAAAACATCCCCAAAAAACAAAATAGAATTAAATTTGAGGAAATATTATACTTCAAAAAAAGTTTTAATATAAGGCACGAAATTCCTGCAACTGCAAATCCGATATAACAGCCATAGAAAATTTTCATTGTTAGAGGGAGGTTAAATTTTTTCATCTGATTTGTATGTTTTTCGGCTTTATCTACAGACTCTCTGTTTGGAGCAATTTCTGCTCTTTTTTGATACTTGCCATACTGTTTATTATTTATAGGTCATTTAATATTTTGGTTGATTGTTGATTTTTCTGTGAATTGAATTTGATTATTTACACTATCCTGCCGTTGTTGAAACTCCAATAGGCAGTCCTAGATGCCGTTTATAATTTCACTGTCAATAATTCATTTCCTAGTTTGTGCAAAGCCGTTTCAATTTTTTTTCTTTGAATCGAGCGAGGTTTTTTTAGTCCTGTTGAATAATGATGAAGCAGTTTTTGATTAATACCTGTTAATCTTTCTAATGCAACATTAGTGAAAATTTTGTTGTATCTATTCAAAAAACTTTGTGTATCATAACGATATTCAATAGTATATTGGTTATGCAGTATTTCAGGCAAATCTTTTTTATCACGTGAATTAATAAATAATTCCAATCCTTTTAAAGCATCTTGTTTAGCCTCTTCAGCAGTATTGCCGGCACCATATACACCAGGACAATTTTCAGCAAAAGCACCGTAATGGTCAGAACTTGCTCCTATTTGAATGATAATTGTATTCATTTTTTATTTTATTTAAAAATTATTTTATATTCATCTTTTTTGCAATACTTCTTCTCAATGGGTCGTACATCTCTTTGGCATTTATTTCTTCTTATTTGTCTGTGAAATTCAGTATATATCATATCATTAATACAAAAATTAACGCCGCAAAGATAACTATTTATATACTATTTTCCATATTAGCACAAAATATTTTGAAAATAACAAGAATCTTGATTATTTTTGCAAGCAAACTTCTTTAATTGATTTTAAAATTTCCTCAACCGATTTACATTTTATCACTTTGCTCACTTTATCTGAAACTAAATATTTATAATCACTTTTTTCAACTATTTCAATTTTAAATAGATAAGATTCGGAATTTGATAGTTCAAATCCGTTTCTGATGAGTGCATTGCTAACCCACTTATATTCAATACCTTTTCCTATTAATTGAATGGGTATTGCGGAGTTTTTATTTGTAGTAGAAAATTGTCCTGTATCGTTGTCGAAAATAATTCCCTTCCGTTCAAAGTATATTTTAAAAATGCCTTCTATTGCAAGATCTTCGGGAACGCCAATTTTTAAGTGCAAACCTTGAGCAATAAGCCATAATTTATCGGCTGTTTGCATTGCAAGTTCTAAGTCGTGTGTAGATAAAAGGATTGTTTTGTTTTTATTAATTGCCAATTCTTTAAGAATATGCATAATTTCGACTCTACTTGGCAGGTCGAGGAATGCTGTTGGTTCGTCAAGTAACATAATTGGTGCTTCTTGAACCAATGCTTTTGCAATAAATGCTTTTTGACGCTCGCCATCGCTCAAATCAGTGATAAATTTATTATCAAAACCTTGTAATCCTACATCTTTTATAGATTTTTTTATCAAAAGTTTATCCTTCTTTTCAATTTTTCCGAAATATCCCGTATAAGGAGTTCTGCCTAATGCAACTAATTCAAAGACACTCATATTTTCAATGAAAGGGCGGTCGGTTAGTACGACTGAAATAATTTTTGCCCGTTCTAATTCAGAAATTGTGTCTGAATTTTTATTTTGAATAATTATGTCGCCAGACAATTTTGGCAAAAAACCGGCAAATGTTTTCAGAAGTGTTGATTTTCCTGCTCCGTTGGGTCCGATAATTGCGACAAATTCACCTTCTTCTAATGAAACATTAATATTGCCATGGAGAATAGTTTTTCTTTTTCCGCGCTTATATCCTATGGAAAGGTGTTGTGTTATTAAGGGCGCAGACATTTTGTTTGGTAAAGTCAAATAAAAAATTAGAATTGAATTAATTCTAATCTTGTATTAAGGTTGTTTTGTTTAAGAATAAGGTAATTGAAAAGTAGGTTGAAAAGTAGGTTATATCTTATTCACACATTTACTTATTCACACATTCACTCATTCACTTATTTACTCGTTCACTCTTCCATTTCAATCATTTTGAAAGGAATGCTTATGATTGATTGATAATCTTCTCCTGCTTCGAACATATCTTCGTCGTCTTCTTCGTAATACCAATTAATTTCGACTTTGTTTCCTTTTTTAAAAACAAGTTCTAATTTTTTGAAAATATCGAGAATACATTTAGAAGAACTAGTGTTAAAATATTCAAGTTGTATATTCACACTAGTAAGGTCGAAGGGAGTGTTGGCATATCTGTCGAGCCATTCAATAAGGGGCTTATAAAATTCGACTGAGTTTTCCGGGATTGAACGTCCCTTAATCTCTATTACGCCATTTTCGCCGTTCAGTCTTACATAAGGAGTTTTTGGAGTTCCTTCTCGAATTATTGTTTCCATATCTATTTCTATATATTTTTTTTAACTAATAAACACATCTAATGTAAAGAATACATAATTATCGTCAAAGGGGTATAGGTAATATTCTAATTTTTTTCCTGTTTTTCGGGCAATATCAAGAATACCTAATCCGCCACCGCCTTTTGCAGAGATTTTTTCATTTTCTAAAATTTCGCGGTAGAGCAATCTTATTTCTTCTTCGTTCATGGAATTAACTTGGTCAATCCTATCTTTTAAGCTGTGCGCTTTTTTTGTTTTAATGAAATTTCCCGTCGAAATACGGTAATGTTGGCTCTTTTCACGTATCAAAATAATTATTGCAAAATTATCTTCTAATTCTAAACCGTATTTTTTGGGGGGATTTTCTACGTGATGAAAAAGATTTTGAATACTTTCGACAAAAACGCTGAATACTTTTCGCCTGATTTTATTATTTTCATCGGCAATGTTCAAACTTTCTTCAATAGTTTTCAAGGCGGCAATTATCTGTTTCTGCGAAACAGTCCCACGATATTTGTGAAGTATATCGCCCTGACTTTTCTGTTTATACCATTTATCTATATCAAACGTCATGTTCGAAGAAGTAAAAATTTTCCTTATTTTATACAATTTTTTCCTATTAAATTTCCCCTTATAACGTAATATTTTTTTTATTGTTACATTTTTTTTAAAAAAATCTCTTTTTTTTTATTTTTTTTTCAAATTAACCTTATTTTTTTCAAAAAAAGTCTAAATATTGAACCTTGTCATAGTTTTATTCAGTGTCAAAAAAAATAAGTTTTTGCTTATTGACAAAAGTTAGAACAAAAATTGTTTATTCTGTTTTAAAAATAATTTTTGAAATTAAACGTTATAAAGTTATTAGTTGTCAAATTATAAAATATATAATAATATGAAAATAAGAGAGTTGTTAAATATAATGAGTATAGTCTCGTTGTGTTTCTTTTTTTTATTGTTTTTCACAAGAATTATAATGTTGAAACGAAGAGGTATTCAAGCGTTTGTTTTCGGGAGAACGCATAAAGGTGATTTGTTGTTAGTTCCAATAATGTTGTTGTTAGTATATACTGCTATTGCATCTTCTTTGTCTTTGCCTTTCCCAGATATTTTGTTAAAACCTTTGTTTGACATTTTATTTATTTCATGGTTCGGAATTCTGATTAATATTGTAGGACTTACCGGATTTGCATTTTCCTTAAAAGACTTCGGAACTTCATTCCGTGTAGGGATTGATGTCGAAAAACCCGATAAATTGGTAACAGATGGTATGTTCTCCATTAGTCGTAACCCTATTTATGTTTCATTTATTTTTTTCTTTTTAGGTTTAACGTTATTAAACGCCAACATTGCTTCTTTTGTTATGTTGTTTTGTTTTTTTATACCAGCTTTGCACAGACAAATTATTAGGGAAGAACATTTTATGAAAGGGCATTATGGGGATTCATATACTGAATATTGCAAAAAAATTAGACGATATTTGTAAGCAGCAAGCGAAAATAATTATGCTTTGGCAAAAGTTATCATTTGCGAAAAGAACCTCTTTTTATTTTCCTAATATTTTTATTTCCTATTATTGTATTATATTTGCAACATATTTATTTGGATTTTTATCACATAAAGAGTTGATTTAAAATGTTTTTCAAAGAAGTAATAGGACAATTATCTGTAAAATCCCATCTTTTAAAATCAGTAAAAGAGAATAGGTTAAGTCATGCATATTTACTTGCGGGTAACGAAGGGACGGGTGCTTTGCCGCTTGCCATTGCTTTTGCCTCTTATTTGAATTGTTTGAACCCTAAAGAAGACGACTCGTGCGGGACATGTAGTTCTTGTTTGAAAGCCCGAAAACTTATACATCCTGATATTCATTTTGTTTTTCCTGTTATAAAAACGGGAACTTCAACTCCAACAAGCGATGATTCTATTTTTGAGTGGCGAAAATTTGTATTATCTAACCCATATTTTACTTCTTTGCAATGGTTTTCAGAAATTGGAGACGACAAAAAATCAGGTTCTATTTATGTAGAAGAGAGCATTTCTATTATCAAAAAATTAAGCCTAAAAAATTTTGAGGGAAAATTCAAGATAATGATAATCTGGCTACCTGAACGGATGAATGTTTCGGGGGCAAACAAATTGTTGAAAATTTTAGAAGAACCTCCTGCTAACACAGTTTTTTTGCTTGTATCAGAAAATCCTGACGCTCTGTTACTTACAATTCTATCTCGAACACAAAGAATAAAAGTTCCGCCAATTGAAACCAAAATAATTGCTGATATCCTTTCAGAGCGTTTTTCAGTGCCAGCGGACGAAGCCGCATTTTTGGCTAAATTATCAGCAGGAAATTTTGTTAAAGCAATAGAAAATTTGAATAATGCTGATAATAATTCAGAATTAATGGACACTTTTGCCAACTTTATGCGCCACGCTTATGGCAGAAAAGTATCAGATTTAGAAAAATGGGTATCTATGGTTAGCACTTTGTCGCGGGATAAACTGAAAAACTTTTTTGTTTATGCAACGAGTATACTACGAGATAGTTTTCTTTATAATTATAGCAAGCCCGAACTTGTTTTTTTAAATAAAAAAGAAACTGAATTTGTCAATAAATTTTCACGTTATATTAACTCTGAAAATGTAGTGAAAATGGTCGAAGAGTTAGATTTAGCTTATGCACATATCGAACAAAACGGAAATGCAAAAATTGTTCTGTTTGATATGGCAATTAAATTTGTTATTTTATTTAATAAAAAATAGATATTGAATGGAACAGACTGAAACATTGAATGATAATGAAAAATGTGCTTGTTGTGTTGACAGGTGCGGAAAATTAGATATTTTCGATTGGTTAAAAGGGTTGCCTTCAACTGATTATTGTAGTGATTTTGTTGAGGTGCAATTTAAGAATACACGAAAAAATTATTATAAGAATTCTAATAATGTGCGTCTTTCAAAAGGAGATGTTGTAGCCGTTGAAGCCTCGCCCGGACACGATATCGGCATTGTAACCCTCACAGGAAACTTAGTTCCGTTACAAATGAAAAAGAACAATATTGATATATCTTCTTTTGAATTTAAAAGGATTTATCGCAAAGTTAAACCTGCCGATGTCGAAAAATGGAACGAAGCACGTGCATTAGAACGACAAACCATGCTCGAATCCCGCCAAATTGCCATGAATCTTGGTTTAGACATGAAAATCGGAGATGTTGAATATCAGGGAGACCTTACAAAAGCAATTTTTTATTATATTGCGGATGATAGGGTTGATTTCAGGGAACTTATAAAAATTTTGGCAGATAGGTTTAAAGTTAGGATTGAAATGCGTCAAATTGGCGCACGTCAAGAGGCAGGACGCATCGGCGGAATAGGTCCCTGCGGACGAGACCTTTGCTGTGCTTCTTTTATCTCTAGTTTTGTTTCTGTTACTACTAATGCCGCACGATACCAAGAAATTTCTCTTAATCTCCAAAAACTTGCAGGGCAGTGCGGAAAACTTAAATGTTGCCTCAATTACGAACTTGACGCTTATGTTGACGCTCAAAAAGATTTTCCTAATACCGCTATTCCATTAGAAACAGCCGAAGGTTATTATTATCATTTTAAAACTGACGTTTTCAAAAGATTGATGTGGTATTCTCAAAACAAAGAAGAAGGTACTGGACTTGTGATGCTTACGGTGGATAAAGTTAAAGAAATCATTGAATTGAACCGTTCAGGAAACAAATCAATGAATCTTAAGGATGAAAATATTCAAACGCAAGAAACCCCCGAAATAGACTACAGAAACGCAGTCGGACAAGAAAGTATTTCACGATTTGACAAAAAAAGTTCAAGAAAAAGAAGGACAAGACCTAATAAAAGAATTGAAAAAAACGATTAAAATTGTTTGTTATTGTTAGCCACGAATTACACGAATTAACACTAATATATTTAAATTGTTAATAAGTTTACCGAAGTTGTTATTGAGTTTACCGAAATATAATCATTTGCTTGTATATCCAAAATATTTATTTTTGTCATGACAACCAACACTTTAGGATTTGATATTCGTAATAGATTGTTTTTCATTGTTTTGTCGATCTTTGTTATGATTTCATGTGGAAATAATGTTATTTATGAGTCTCAGGTCGATTTTGAAAAAGGTTGGCACAAAGATACAAGTGCAATTTTTAACGTATTTATTGACGACACCGTAAAAATAACAGATTTTTTACTCACTTTTAAACATACTGACAACTATCCATACAGAAATTTATGGCTCTTTGTGTCTGTTGATGAACCCGAAAACAACACTCATTTAAAGGACACCCTCGAACTATATATGGCTCATACTCGCGGGGAATGGTTTGGGAAAAAAAAGGGCAAAAATTATTATGTTACAACATATTACAAACATGCTGTTAAGACCGCTTATCGAGGAAATTATAAATTTGAATTTCGTCATGGAATGCGTATTGATATTATTGATGACATCAAAGGAATTGAATTTAAAATAGTTAGCAGATAAAAAATATGGAACAAATAACCTCAAAACCTAAAAAAGGTTTCTTTAATTTTATAGAAAAAACAGGAAATGGATTACCACATCCGGCATTATTATTCGGAATTTTTGCGGTATCAACGCTTTTATTATCCGCCATTGGCTCTCTTTTTGGGTGGCAGAGCATAAATCCTGTTACAGGCGAACAAGTTGAAATAGTAAATTTACTTTCTCGCCAAAATGTACACCGCATAAT
Source organism: Marinilabiliaceae bacterium (assembly GCA_009777175.1). Classification (GTDB taxonomy): domain Bacteria; phylum Bacteroidota; class Bacteroidia; order Bacteroidales; family Marinilabiliaceae; genus WRMI01. The sequence goes on along the minus strand of WRMI01000016.1, from coordinate 30,858 downwards.
CCTCGAAATGGTTGATAATTATACAGGTTTTGCTCCGTTAGGTATTGTTATGGTAGCACTTTTAGGATTAGGAGTCGCAGAAACAAGCGGTCTTATTAAAGCCGCTATTAATGCAATGCTTGTTAAAACTCCCGTTAAATACATCACTGTGATGGTACTGTTTACGGGAGTTATTTCAAAAGTTGCCGGCGACTTAGGATATTTGTTGATAATTCCATTGTCGGGTGTTATTTTTCATTCGGTTGGCAGAAATCCAATTTTAGGTTTATCGGTAGCATTTGCGGGAGTCAGTGGTGGTTTTGCAGCGAACTTACTTATTTGCAGTTTAGACCCTTTGCTTGCCGGACTTTCTACCGAAGCCGCTCATATTATCGACCCCGATTATTATGTTTTACCTACTGCAAATTACTATTTTTCAGCAGTTTCTACGTTTTTCATTGTCGGAGTTGGAATGTTAGTTACCGCAAAATGGGTAGCGCCACGATTAGGAAATTATACGGGAGACGTGGAACACGAACCGATACAACAAACAACACCCTTAGAGAAAAAAGGGTTGAAACGAGCAGGGTACGTCTTTTTGATTTGGCTCGCCCTTATTGCAATTGGTTTATTCCCCCAAAATGGTTTTTTAAGAGCCGAAAATGGCAGCATCCTGCATTCGCCTGTACTTGAAGGAATTATCACTTTCTTATTTTTAATAATGGCATCTGCGGGCGCTGTTTACGGTTTTACTGTCGGAAGGTTTAAAAAGCCCGAAGACATTATAAAAGGAATGAATGATAGTTTTAAAACATTATCAACATATCTTGTTTTAGTATTTTTTGCGGCACAATTTGTAGCGTGGTTTCGTTGGAGTAATCTCGGCTTAATGCTCGCAATTAACGGCGCAACCGCTCTCCAAAATGCAAACGTTGGACTGATACCATTAGTTATTCTTTTTGTTACATTTGCCGCATTTTTAAACCTTTTTATGGGTAGTGCATCTGCAAAATGGGCGCTTATTGGGCCTGTTTTTATTCCTATTTTTATGCTTTTGGGCTACTCCCCCGAACTGTCGCAAGTAGTTTATCGTGTTGGCGACAGCGTTACTAACATTATTACCCCAATGATGAGCTTTTTTGCGCTAATTATTGTTTATTATCAAAAATATGATAAAAATGCGGGCATCGGTACAATCATGGCTTGTATGCTCCCCTACTCTATTGCATTTTTCATTGGATGGACAATTTTGCTTGTTAGCTGGATTTTGCTCGGATTACCTTTGGGACCTGGGGTGGTATTGTATTATGGATAATTATTGAATGAGTAAATTATTGAATGAGTAAATGAGTAAATGAGGGAATGAGGGAATGAGTAAATGAGTGAATGAGGGAATGAGTGAATGAGTGAATGAGGGAATGAGGGAATGAGGAAATGAGTGATTGAGGAAATGAGTGATTGAGGAAATGAGTGAATGTGTGAATTAGATAAAAACTGCAAAATGGGTTAAATACATTAATGTTAATTAGTGAAATTCGTGGCTAGAATTATTTATAAAAACTCAATATATTAAATCATTTATAATTTTTTCTTTTTAACGCAAAGTTCGCAAAGATAAGTACGCAAAGAAATTAAAAATAGTGGTTAGTGGTTAAAAAAGAAACATTGTGTCCTTTGTGTATTTCGGAAAACTCAATAACAATTTCAATACGTTCAATATTTCGGTAAACTCAATAACAATTTCAATACGTTCAATAACAAACCAAAAGCTTTCTGTTCCTTTGTGGTTAGATTCTTTTTAGTATTATTTGTTATTTATTTCTTATCACTTAAAGAAAAAAAACAATAAAAAAATTTTTTTAATTAAAAATTAATATTTATCTTTGCGGCGCAAAAATTTGCCCGGATGGCGGAATTGGTAGACGCGCCGGTCTCAAACACCGGTGGGGTTAAACCCGTGCCGGTTCGACCCCGGCTCCGGGTACAGCAATAAATGCTAACCATTTATCATTGAATAGGTTAGCATTTATTTTTAGTAATTTAAGAAAATGAAAGAGTTGTCAAACATACCATCAACCAACAAAGAAGAATATTTGTCAATTCGACAATAACCCTATTATAAAAGAGCGATTTCTTTTTGAATAGTCTGAGCAGCGGTTTGTCGCGATATGCTAACTCTCTTTTGTCGGAGCTATGGTACAACAAAACCCCTGCAATAGTGTGATCAAACTCATCCTTTTCAGGATTTCCAAGCACAATCCACTCATCTGAATAACTTGCTTTGATGTCTTCGATGCTGCGTACTGAATCTGAAATTCTACATTTTTATCTATCATATCTGTTTTCATATTCCAAAACATATATTTAAAATAAAATGCAAAGATAGATGAATTATTTGAATCACAGTCAAAGAATCAATATTTCTTAGTTAGATAGATAGTAAATTTATTAGAGACTTTTATTAACTCACGTACGTCTATTCACAATCCATTTTTTGAAAAATGGGTCGTCTATTTCATAATTTTCTGTTTTTATCAGGATACCTTTTTCGGTTAATCGTTTTAAAGCACTGAACACTGTACTCGTGGCACTCTTGTTTTTAAGCAAAACTGGTGCAGATAACAAATTTGACTGTTCAAAAGCGAGTTCAATCAATACTTTTTTGTCGGTGTTGTTAAAAGTATTCCAAAGCCTTTCAAAATCGTTGTCATGCAAGAGAATAACTTTTTCAACAGTCTCATTTACAATATCTTCTGAATACTCTTTTAGTTCTAACGACATCCATATATGGAATGCTAATTGATGTGTATAATGTGGATGACAACGTGAAAAACTGAGTATATTTTCTGAAATTTCAGTAGAATGTTCAGTTATTTTAGCAAGACGTGACTGCAAAAAAGAAAGCAAATCAGAATGTGAAATTTTTTTCAATGGAAACAATTGTCCGAAATGATAGAACGGCGACTTTTTATTTTCAAAAATTTGTTTCATCAACGATTCGGAACTTCCCATAAAAACATAATTTATATTATTATGAAACTGAATAACAGAACGTAATCGCTTGTCAAGCGATTTTTCTATCATTATCAAATCTTGAAATTCATCAAACACTACGACAGGTTTTTGTTTTTCTGCGCCAAGTTTCTCTATTAAATTCAGCACATCTTCTAAGTATATAAAACTATTTACATGCGGCTGAAAACTAACCTCAACGTTGTTTGTAGATGGGTCAAGCGACAGTGTTGGAACTATCCGAAAATTGCGAAGCATAAATTTCAGTTTTTCAAAATGATATTTTTTGAACAATTGTTTCAGTAGTTGACTTGCAAAATCGTCTGTATTTGTGATCAGTTGTAAGTCTAACCACAAAACGTGTCTGCCGGCGTTTGCAACAACTTTATTCACTAAACTCGTTTTTCCAAACCGCCGTGGTGCAATCAAAATCACATGATTAGTGCTTGATATAATTTGAGATAACTTTTCGAATTCCTCCTCCCTATCTGTAAAATAATCACCAGATACTACCGAGCCAAATTTGAATGGATTTTCCATATCTAACTAATATTTAAATATTTACTATTGCGAAAAAATTCGCAACGAAATTTTTCGCAGTGAAATTTTTCGCAAAGATATGGCTTTTTTTGTAATTTCCAAAAATAATTATTGTTATTGCGAAATTTTTCGCAGCGAAACTTTTCGCAGCGAAATTTTCCGCAATCGGTTTTTTATTATGTAATTATGATTATATTAAGGAGTTAAACACATTCATAGACTTCAATTGCGTTCTCAAGTTTGCGACTTTGCGTTAAAAAAATAAAAAATATTATGAATAATGTGGGCTTAAAATAAATTGTATCCTTCCATAGTAAAAAATTATTTTTTCATTTCATCTACTTGAAATTCCGAAAATTTCATCTAATTTTGCACAAATTTTTATTATATGGCTCAAAAAGATTTTACCAATAAATTAATACTCGGCGATAATCTCGCAGTTTTGCAATCAATACCAGATAAATCAGTTGATTTGATTTATCTTGACCCTCCATTTTTCAGCAATCGAACCTACGAGGTAATATGGGGCGATGACGGCGAAAAACGCAGTTTTGAAGACCGTTTTGCAGGCGGAATAGACCACTATATAAGTTGGTTAAAAATCCGTGTGCGCCAAATGCACCGCATTCTGAAAGATACAGGCTCTATTTTTCTGCATTGCGACTGGCACGCAAACGCTTATATCAAAGTTGATATTTTGGATAAAATTTTTAGAGGTAACTTAATAAATGAGTTTATTTGGAAAAGAAGTTTCAACCGTTCTAGTATTTCAAAAGCTGCGAGAAAAAATTACGATACAATTTTTTTCTATTCAAAATCGAAAAATTACACTTTTAATCAAGTGTTTACAGAATTGTCAGAGGTTTCAAAAAAGATATACAAAAATCAAGATGAAAGGGGACTATATCGTATGGTTCCATTGCTGGTAAGTGGTAAAAGAAATGGCGAAACAGGTAAAATTTGGCGAAACGTTGACCCAAACAAACAAGGTCAAGAGGGAATGCATTGGGTAACTACCCCTCATAAACTTGATGAGTATGAAAGACAGGGTTTAGTCTATTTTCCACCGAAAGGAGTAACTCCACAACTAAAATATTATTTAGAGCAAAGTCCGGGAGTACCTATCAGTGAAATTTGGGATGATATTCAATTAGTTCAAGGTAACGAACGCATAGGCTACCCCACTCAAAAACCTGAAGCACTTTTACAAAGAATTATTGAATGTGCCACAAACGAGGGCGACGTTGTTCTTGACCCATTTGTTGGCGGTGGAACTACCATTGCTGTTGCCGACAAAATGAAAAGAAAATGGATAGGAATAGATCAATCTGTAATGGCTATCAAGGTTTCCGATTTGCGTATGCAAAAAAGACAAGACGATTTGTTCGAAAAAAAACAGCCTTATGAGGTAATTTTGCCAACATTCGATTTTAAAAAGTTACAAGCAAAAGACGGAAAAGAATTTGAAATATGGATTATAGATAAATTCGGCGGTGTTCCGAATGAAAAAGGCGGAAAAGACGGAGGTATTGACGGACATACACAATATGGTACGCCAATTCAAGTAAAAAAATGGAAAAAGCTTGTCGGTCGCGATACTCTTGATGCTTTTCTTACGGCAATAAAAAATGACGACAACTATCTGTTTGAGAAAAACAAAAAAGAAGGGCAAATTTGCGGTTTTATTATTGCTTTCGACTTTTCAAAAGATATTATCAACGCCGTTTCAAAATTACGAAATAAGGAAGATATTATTATTGAACTAAAATACATTCGCGACATTATTCCTTATGAAAATCCCCCGGAAGTTACGTTATCGGCAGAAGAATTGGAAAATTTGAAATACAAATTTGAAGCAAAAACCAAAAGTAAAACAGGAGTTGATTTCTTTTCGTGGGACTTGTCGCACAATGAAATAGAGTTTAAGGCAGATGTTGTGATGGACAAAAAAGGTATACAGGAAAAGAAATTTACGGAAGGCGAACATCATATTGCCGTACAAGCCGTTGATAAAAAGGGATTAAGCGGAACAGATAAAATAAAAATTGATGTGAAACAGAGAAAAGAAAGTAAATGAAAAACACAAACTCATTTATATACTTACTTGTTATGCGTCATTTTTGGGGGAAGGCAGGAAAGAAATTATTAAACTAAAAAAAATGCAAAAAACAAAAACTTTATGAAGAAAATATTGTTAATTGTACTATTATTAAGCATTACTATTTGTTTTAATAATCTAATGGCACAAAAAGACACATTGAAAAATGAAGTTGCAGACTTTGGATTTATGTTTTTTCCTATTGAATTTCCGTCTATTGAAAACGATGCACTAAATGAACAATTACAAGCTTTCGGATTTCCATCAGCAAATTACCCTAAAGCATGTATTGGTGTTGGATGGCAAGCATCTTATAATAGATATATAGCTACATTTTCGTTTAACCAAACAACAAAAAGAAATGTGCAAAGTGATTATTTGTCAAAGACATCATATCGTTCATTTTCATTGAATATTGGTTATGACTTGTTAAAATATCCATACTTTTCAATATATCCATATGCAGGGTACAAAAGTGGCAGATTAAATTATTTATGTAGAGATGCATTAACAAGTGAATCTTCTTTTGACAATTACTTCAAAACAGATTTAAAATACAAGGAAATAACAAATTTCAGAAGTCACATAGACTTAGGAATGGGTTTTTCATGTCAGACCAATGGAGCTATGATTAATTTTAGATTTGGCTATTTGTTTCCTTTAGAAAAAGTTCGTTGGAAAATGAATGATAATCAGATGGAGTTAACCAATTCGCCATCAATATATTACAACTATTACTTTTCCATAATAGTGGGTATGGGATATATGGATGTGCATTAGAATCCTAAAAAAACAGAACTCTGATGAACATAAATAAAAAAGAGACTAACGCACAACTTACTGTGTGGCACAAGCGGGCGAGATCGCAGTGGACAACACCGTGAAAAATTGATAGTTATACAAAATATTAATAGTCTGAGAGGACATATAAAAATTTAAATAAATATGAATAAATTAAATGAAATGAAAGAGAATAAAAGAACTGCAAGAATTGCTGGGTTTTGGTATTTAGTGTTAGCCATTGGCGCAGGATATACTTGGTTCTACATTAATAAAACTTTTGTGCCTGAAAATGCCCTTTTAACAGTTCAAAATATTCTTGCGTCAGAAACACAATATGTTGTTACAATTCTTTTTAGCATTGTTGGACAAATAGGGTTTATGTTTTTGGCTCTGACATTGTACCGTCTGTTTAAAAACGTCAATCAAACACAAGCAAGATTATTGCTTACATTGGTATCAATTTCGATAGCCATCTCGTTTGTAAATATCATTTTTCAAACAGGTGCGTTGGTATTTCTGAATAGAGCAAATTATTTTACTGCATTTTCGACCGAACAAATCTATGAATTAACAACCATGTTTTTACATTTGAATATTTTCGGCGTATATGTTGTAACTATATTTTGGGGCTTGTGGCTTTTCCCATTTGCTTATCTTGTGTATAAATCGAATTTCTTTCCGAAAATTATTGCGTACTTACTTGTGTTTTCGGGAATATGTTATATGCTTGCCAGTTTAAGTTTTATAATCAGTCCGGAAATTCATAAAACATTGGAAAGTTATTTAAGTTTACCACAAGCCCTTGGCGAAGTAACTGTTTTATTGTGGTTGCTGATAAAAGGCGTTTCAACGCCAAAGGAAGTCTGTTAGCCTTTAAAATTTATGTTTATGGCAAAAAAGGATAAAATTATAGTTAAAGGAACTGAGATAACAATCATTTCTGATAATAAAAATGATTATATCTCGCTTACCGATATGGCGGGTTACAAAGACGAATTGGAGGCAAGAGTTGTGGTTTCCAATTGGATGAGTACGCACTTTACACTTGATTTCTTGGGAATTTGGGAACAAATCTACAACCCCAATTTTAACCGTATGGAATTCCATACGTTGTATATTATTTATTTTTTATCACTTACTTAACTTGTATTATTCATAAGAAATAAAAATATCTTTTAACCACAAAAGAACACAAAAAATAACTGAAAACTGAAAACTATTAATGCGTTCTCAATTTTGCGCCTTTGCGTTAAAATAAATAATAAAAACCTTATTTTTACCTTTATTTTTTTAACAAAACAACCTTAATAGAAGTAATTCGTGGCAAAAAATAAACAGATGAAATGGGTATTTTTAATGATATTGTTGGCAACAGTTTCAGTAACAGCGCAAGTTGACGCGCAAATAGAACAAACTGAAACAGTAGATACAATAAACGTTGTAAAAAAAAATGCCTTTAGACGTATTTTTAGCAACATAAAGAATAGTACTCATTCTATTGATTCTGCACTTCAAAAAAAACAGATTCCTGAAGAAAAAAATGTACAATCGCGAGAATATCATGCTCCATCTGCGGAATTCGCGGGCAACGAAGATAGTTTGCAAATAATTATCCGTAATGATAGTATTTATGATTTTAAGCCATCGTCAAGGTTGTTGCGCGAAGCGAAGAGTGCTGTTGTTGTTGCTCCCCGAAAAGAAAAAGTTGATACTTTAAATACTATTGTGCCCGAAAGTTTATACAGCGATGTTGATGGTTTGACTATCAGAACGATACGCATTGTGCAACTAAAACCTTTTGGTGCTTCTGTAAAAGAGAATGTTACGAACACACCCAAACCTGCAGGCAAAGCCGCTAATGCCGTTCATATTGACACTCGCGAATATATTGTCAGAAATATGCTTTTATTTCGAGAGGGCGACACAGCAGATGGTTTCAATTTGGCACATTCAGAGCGGCACCTGCGCAGTTTTAGGTATATCAACGATGCCCGCATTATTGCCGTTCCTGTTTCTGACAGCGAGGCAGATGTTACAGTGATTGTGCAGGATGCATTTCCCTATTCGGCAAATGTCAATACCAATCTTGTGTCTAACGGTTATTTTTCGGTAACAAACCGCAATATCGCCGGTTTAGGTCTTGAAATGGAGGCAGGCACTTATTTAGATACGCAAAAAGATAATTTGATGGGTTACAGAGCAATTTTGCGCTCATCGAATATAGGGCGCACGTTTACAACGTTTCAAGCGGAATATTTAGATAGATATGAAAATCAACGTTATGGTTTCAGTATGCAGCGTGATTTTTACTCGCCAACCACGAAATACGCAGGACATCTGATTTTTTATGATATGAGAACGACAACGCTCTACCATCCTACCGCCACCGAAAATCACCAACCAACCATATTTTCAATCAGATACAATCTTTGGGACGCATGGCTTGGACGTTCCTTCGAGGTTATTGACAAACAATCAAAAGATTACAGAAAAATGAACTTAACTGCATCGTTTCGTGCGCAACGCCTCGAATTTTCCGACAGACCCGAATTTTCAGAAGATAGATTTTACAGATTTCAAAGTCGAACAACTTACCTTGCATCATTGTCGTGGTCACAGCAAATGTTCTATAAAACCTCAATGTTATACAATTTCGGTCGCACAGAAGATATTCCTTATGGCGAAATAATGACAGTAGTAGGCGGACGCGAAATTAACGAAAAATATTTGCGAACATATCTTGGCATGGACTTTGCAACCGGTTATTTTGTCCCAAACTTCGGGTATATAATGGGCTCTTTTGCCTTCGGTACATTTTTTCGCAATAAAGCAGAACAGGGCATCATCGACTTCCAAACGAAATACATAACAAACATGCTCACAATCAGAAAATACCAAGTGCGCACGTTTATCAGCGGACGTTATACCGGACAACTATTTGACCATTTAGACGACCGTTTTATTATCAGCGGTGAGCACGGAATTCCTGCGTTCCGCAATGATACCGCGCTTGGTAGGCATCGCTTAATTGTGTCGCTTGAACAATGTATATTTACGCCGTTAAATATTTATGATTTTCGTTTTGTAGTATATGGTTTTGCCCATCTCGGATGGTTAGACGATTACAATAATCCTATCATTTTTAGTACAATGTATTCATCATTTGGACTTGGTTTGCGAATTAGGAATAATCGACTGGCTTTTAAAACTATACAAATAGAATTTGCATATTTTCATAATGCTACCAAACCGCATCATTTTAAGTTTTCAAACGAAGATATACTACGACCACGCGAATTCCGCCCTGCTGCGCCAGAAGTATTGCTGGGATATTAAAATTCAGAACTCCTGAATATCAAATATTTACAGAAATGAATAAAAGAAATCTGGCTATTCGCGCGGTCGTAAGGGTACGCCCCTACTCGGGGTTATCTAGGTATAAAATAACAAAAAAAAGCCCCGACCATTCGGGGCTTTTAATTAATTATTTATTAACAAATTAACAAATGAAAACTCTAAAAATATTACAATTAAGAGAGTATTTTATCTAACAACCTTTACAGTTTCAGTTGTTTTTCCAATAAATTGAATCGTATAAATACCTCTGCTCATTACATTTGCAGGTATTGAAAGCTGACCAGATTTAGGTAGTTGATATGTTGCAACAACCTGACCTGATAAGTTATATACAACTGCTTTGTTGAAATCAGCAGGATATGAAAGTTCTAAACCGTTGGGTGTTGTAGCTACGATGGGGCTATTAAGTTTTTGGGAGGAAATGTAGGATACATCACCTTGGATAACTCTAACAGTAACACTCGCTCCAATTGTTTTGAAAACTAAATAAGCTTGACGACCTGCTAACTCTTGGGGTAGAGAACTTACAGTAATTGTTGCGTCACTATACCAATTTACTGAACCAAAGTCATCAACAAAACTAATGTTTGTAATCCAATTGGGCAAATCGCTTTCCAATTCCACAACATTATAGTAAGGAATCAAGCGGAAAGTATAGTTGCCTCCTCCTTCGGATACATTTAATACCTTATCAGGCAACGAGGGAACACCTACGTAAGAATACATTCCGTTAACCAAATAAACGTACATCGAATTTCTCATTCTAGCGTAGATATCTCCTTGTTGAGCCCTAAGTTGATAGCTAAAATTCTTAGTATCTGGACGGTCGAAACGTTCACAACGAATACACACATTAACACCCGGTACATTATATCCCGAAAATACAACGGCTATTCCATGGTCAACTTCTAAATAATCAATAGGAGTTTCAAAACCCCACTCGTCAATAATGAACATATTTCTGAACCTTATCATTCCGTAGTTTTCCCCCAAAATTACATTATTTGATAATGTCCTAGCAGCGGCTAATAAGTTATCGCCTAAGACAAGGTCGCCATTTTCATCAAAATCATAATCATAAATTTCTATTTTAAATGTCGTGCCACTTGGAGCCATGAAATCACTATTGATCCAAAAATCTATACCTTCGAAATAAAGAGTAGACAGAGGCTTTTCAAAAATATGAATCAAAGCGTTACTCTGTCCTCCTGATCCATAAATCCATTCTCCTTGTTCTCCTGAGTAATAACAGGTCGAAGAAAATATTCTATTAGCGTTTGTCAAATTATAATTTCTACCTCCCGAAGATGAAGAACCACCGCCTGCCCTTATGATAGAAATTCTATCTACACCTTCTTCAGTGTTTAATTGGAATGATCCATATTTTCCAGTTGGGGTTTCAGCCTCAAGCAAAGGAAATGAAAACTCTTTCATATTTTCAACAGGCATAGAAAGATGAATATCATTGGAAGTCATATAGGGAGCATATTGGGGGATATCATTTATACGCTCCAAAAATTCATTGACTGTCCATGTATAAGTTGCATCTTCTGAATAGAATAAATTCTCCCAATGCCATGTATAAAATGCTGAATTCACAGCTATATTATCAACCCAACCCCATGTATCTCCGTCATCAGAGTATGCAAAATAGAGGGTGCCTTCAGGTGCCAAATATCTTGGTTGGACAGGTTTATCCACGTCATATATCACACCCGGCAAAAGAATTCCGTTCCAATAGCCTTGTCCCTGTGAACCTCCTGTTTGAGCTTGTGAACCATAGCCTTTTAGAAAAGTAATATTCCCTCCTGGGGTATTCACATAAGCTTCAATAATACCGTCACTAGTAAAATCGGTACCATCATAACCCATCAACCATACGGGACCCCCAGAAGGATGAGTTTCATCCCACATATCTTGACCTTCAGGAAATCTTAATGTATTTTCGACTAAATCTGCATATACCTCAATATTCTGCGGATTGAAGTTACCATAGATATCTTGTTCTAAGCGCTGAGGCATTAGGTCTGAGAACCAGAATCTGTTTGGGTTGCTTTCATCGGCTCTAATAGTTACTGTCCATTGTCTTAGATCCCAAAAATAACATGTTGCAATAGCATACAATTCTCCAACAAAAAACGGATCGGCAGTAGATACATTTTTTGGTTTAAGAGTCAGTGTAGTGAATGCATTTTCAATTTTTGTTGGAAATGCATTATTCCCGGATGAAAGCCGCGGAGCTACGTCAATGGCTTTATCCTTCGTATTTTTCTCCTCAATTACAATTTGTGAATCAATTGTTTTGAGCCCTTGTGTTTGAGCAGCTACAAATGATATTAATAATAAATTAGCCGCAATAAAAAATAATGATTTTTTAAACATAAATAAATATATTAGATTAAACAATTAAAATTATCTGGTTATTAACATAAAATTATCTGGATTTTCAATATCTGTAAATTTGATATTTAGTACTTCGAATGGTTCCATAAATTCAACTTTATAGGTACCCGGTAAAATTCTTAAAAAATCCTTTATTGATATAACATTTGAATAAAAAAGCCAAGCATTATTATCCATGTCAGGATTAAGAGGATCATCATTATTTAATATGTCACCATTAAAATTTAGAATTTGAACCGTATATTCGTCAATAAACATCATCGGGATTTTAATTAATCCAACTCTGGTTGAGGCACTTAGTGAAACAGCAGTAGACTTTTCAAAGATTCCACCAAAACCTAAACTATTCAATCTAATGCCTCCGCTAAAATAATTTGGGAATTCGGCTTCCATAGCTTCAAAGGCTATTAAAAACTTTCCTCCCATTTTATCTTTTTCTGCCAAATAATTAGTTCCTGACGTTATCAGATGATCAGCAGGCTCTGGATCCGTTATCCAAATATCTTCATTTTCCTTGCAAATTAACAAATCTTTCGTTTCATTAAGTACGAAACTTTGCATTGTTATGCCTTCATATAGTAATGGTTGATTTAATCTAATTCCATAATCAGTAAGAATAAAAGGAATATTAAATTTATCAAAAACTTCATCTCCTCCTTTGGGAAGTGCCTCAAATACCGAACTAGGTCCTTTGCTTAAAAATAACAATATTTCATTTTTAAACCTTAGTACTGGTGTAGAAGCATCATTAAACAAAAGGTTTTGCATCTCTCTTATTAAATCATAATGCTCTTGCCAGGTTCTATCTGATGGAATCCTCCTTAAATAAGAATATGTGCCACGTTTTTTTCCTTTTAATTTTATTACATCGTTACTATATTCAATAATATTAAATTCATAATCACCTTCTTGCCCTTTTCCATCTATTGGATTAGAAGTATCCGGAGCTGAAAACCAATGAAAGGAGCCTTGTTCACTTCTTGCACCTCTTGTATTAAAAGTTAACAAAGGACCATTAGATTCAATCACGTCAAAAGCGCAACTATCCGCTCTAACTTGACCACTGATATCAATAAAAGCCATCTTTACTTCTGTGGTTTTTAAGAATTTCATAACAAAAATATAACCTTTGGAGTCGGTTCTCGGAAAATATTCAAAAGACCATCCATTTTCTGCGTTGATTAACGCATCCGTTGCGCCTTTAATAAAAGTATCCATCCGTTGTGAAGCACTTTCATCAAAGAAATTTTTTTCTTCAAAAAGACAGGAATTTAAAATAATTGTTAATATTCCTATTACGATTAAAAATTTATTCTTTTTCATCTTTTTATTCATTAAAAATTTATTCGAGTCCATATTCTATTAATAAATCAGTTACAAAATCTGAATCCACGGAGTTATTTCTATTATGTACCGCTTCACGTAATTCATCTATATCAATGTTCCATACATCTTTATACCACTTTCTTGCAATTTCTAACTTTTCTAGAATAATCGCTTTACCATCCTCTCCGTCCCAGGTTGGACCCACACCCCATGTAGCCCAATCATCAACAACTTGGTCATAAAACCATTTAGGCCACGTAATATAACAAGAAACCGTTTCGGCTATATCTTCTGCTACTGAAGATCCTGCATAAGGAGATATAAAACCTAAACAAGCAGCATCAATCCGAGTTCGGGTTTGCCATTCAATAATATAATGTTCAGAAGAAATTAAATTAAATTCTTTTGGAAATGTTTTATTTTGACATAAAATGTGAACAAACTCGTGATGCATTGTATGAAAATATTGTTCTAAATTTTCTTGATCATTTTCATTGAGATCATTCACTTTTGTTAAAGTTACTTTAACACCTCCTTCGGCAAAACCCAAAACTTCTGTCCCGCTACTGGGATTATATTGCGCACTGCCTATGAGGTGAATTATCCGAGGACTATTTTCTTTCAGAAAAGCAGAATCAACAACGTCGAGAAAAGCATCATACCATAGGTATTTTATCAAGACTGCCAATTTTTTAGAATTTATAAATGTTGCGGGTATTACATTATATGTCATATTTGAACCCACATCCGACATTTTATAAATATAATGCATATTGTAAGGTTTACGAAAATTTTCTACCAAAAAGTAGTCTAAATTATATGTAAAAAAGTCTTCATTTAATTCAGGTACTTCGGTATCAAAAATTGATTCACCTAACTCATCTTCCCTGCATGAAACGAATAAACACGCAACTATCAGGGTAATTACAATAAATCTATTTATTTTCATATTCATATTTGATAAAATTTAAAAATTATTTTATTTGTATATCTTGTTTGTAAGTAATTGTCTTAGTTTCAGGCTCCCTCGGATTTTTGTCTAATCCGGCTGCGATAACATCGGCAGGAATCTGCACAGCTCTTCGTGGGTCGTTCCATGTCAAATGTTCAACTCTATCTTTTCCTATATGATGTGTTATTTCGATGCCGTAACGCTTGATATCAAAAAAACGCATGCCGTTATGAATGGTCTCAACCCGCCTGTAAAGTAAAACACAACGTACATAGTTTAAGATGTCATCTTTAACAACCCAAGAAGGTGACATCTTTTCTGTATTCAACTCTTTATATCTTTCACCATACACATTCTTTAAAGTTGGAAAATCTTGTGAAATTTCAGTAACAGTAACAAAATAACTATCTAAAAGATTTTCGGTTACAATTATGTCTCTTGGATTTCTTGAAGTTTCATATAAACTAAAATCTTCCAAAACATCGTCAAGGGTATACTTTTCAGAATAAATTTTTGCTTCGGCACGGCACAATAGAGTTTCTTCGTTTGAAAATTCAACTCTAACAGTATGGGGATATCCTATTCCGGCAACTTTATCGGAATATTCAAAAAATTCTCTTCCCGCTCCCATAAAGAAAGAGCCATAATCTTGTTGTCCACGATAAAATAATTTACCATTAAAACATTGTGTTAAACTTCCTGTAGGTCCTCCGCCTTGGGCACCGAGTGAACCAGAATAAGCATCTCTTGAGCAGCCGTATCTATCTCCAAAAATTCTATATAACAAGGAGTAGCATGGAAACATCAATAAATTGTTTGGAGACTTTTCATTAATAAACCATAATCCATGTGATTCTTGTGTTGGTAAAGAAGCTCTCCAATCTCTAAAAATAGGATTATTTCCTAATACGATATCAGCATGTTCAATAACTTTATCCCATTTTCTATAAAATAGAAAAAAACGAGCCGCAAAAGCGTGAGCTGCCTTGGTATTAAAATGATACTTAGGTATAAGATAATGGGCATCACTAATTAAATTAATGCCAGCTTCGATGTCTTTTTCAATTTTTTGGTAAACGTCAGGTACTGTACTTCTTTCATATTTTACTTGAACAATTTTTTCAGGTTCAGTAACGTATGGTATTCCCATATCTACTTGTGAGTCATCTTTGTAAGCCATCGAAAATATGTTCACCAAAATAAAATGATGGTATGCTCTTGATATGTAAGCCTCACCTTTTTGAGAGCTTAAATCAAGAGTACTGTCTTCAGCTAGTAATCTATCAATTGCTTCAAGAGCATGATTACAGACTGCAATCGCATAATAACATTGCTCCCAAAGTCGATCCACACTATCATAAAATGAGGTTGTCAGAACATGCTCCCATGCAAACATTTCGTCATGCATTCGGTCGTAAGCGCCCAAATTATAATACGTTCCGTCATCTAGTTTCGGTGATGTATTATCTATCATATTATCGCTCATTAATTCTCCAAGTATTGCATAGCTACAATTACTATAAGCACTAACCAAGAGTTCTGAAATATCTCGTGGACTTCTTAATTCCATCCTTTGGTCGGGTGTGTGACTCAAAAAATCGTCACACGAACAAAAAGTTATTAACGAAATTCCTAAAAATAAAAAAAATTTTTTCATATTATTTTCTCCTTATTTAATTATATTCCTAATTTTATTGTAAAAGTAAATTGTTTAGGCATTGGCATAGCAACACCACCACTTTGCATAAATTCTGGGTCTTGCCCATTTAATTTTTTATCTGCATAAATCAAAAATAAGTTCAAAGCTTGAAACCTCAGCTCTAAGTTTCCAATTCCCATTGCATCTACCACATTTTTTCCAAATTCGTAAGATAATGAAATTTCTTTCATGCGTATAAATCCACCGTCTGCTGCCCTCACAGTTGAATAATTGTATGCATTGTATGCATAATTTAAATATTCGTAATTTTGTCTGTAATTTTGATACTGACGGCGACTTGCTATTACGGGTATATCTGTAAATGCTTCATCACCGGGTACAACCCAACGATTTTTAAACTCTTTTGGAAGAGCAGTATTATCGGAATAAATGGCACGGAACACTGGATCTAATCGTACTTTATTCCCAAAAGAATAGGTAATAAATGTATTTAACCTAAAATTTTTGTATTTAAATATATTACCGAGTCCGCCTGTAATTGTCGGGTCTGTTGGACCTTCATAAACTAAGTGTTTACGATTTTGCGAATCTTGAAACCAAATATCTGCAACGGTAGGCTCATTTTTTTCATTTATAAAAGTTGGTAATCCTTCGTCATTTAAACCTTGAAAATTCATTGAGAATAATGCTCTAACAGGATAACCTTCTAAAGCATATCCATTACCGGTAATCAAATTTATTACTTGAGAACGGGTGGCAAGTCTTGTTATTTTGTTTTTTGCCAAAGAAAATGTATAGTCGGTTGTCCAAGTAAATGAAGGAGTAACAATATTTTGTGTAGAAAGTGTTGCCTCAAATCCATAAGATTCCATATCAGCAACGTTTGCCCATTTTCCAGTAAAACCCCCTGCACCCTGTGTATATGTGTAACCTATTAAATCAAAATTATCACGTTTATAAACATCCATAATTAAATTAATTCTGTTTTTCAAAAATCCAACTTCAGTACCGATATTTAATTCATGCTTTTTTTCATAAGTTAATTCTGAGTTTCCTAAAAATTCCAATTCAATCCCTACTTCATACAGTTCAACTAATGGTCGCCAGGGAGTATGTGCTCTAAAAATTGGTTCAGCATTGGAAACATCCCCAGGGCCTCTATCTCCTGTAAGTGAATAGGAAACTTTAAATGTAAGATGTGAAAGCATTTGGTCGGGTGTTCTAAAAAACCAATACTCTTCATGCAAATTCCAGGCACCTGAAATATTATAAGTTGGCAACCATCGTGATTGACGCGATTTACCTAATCTGTTAGTACCTTCATATCTACCCGTCAAATTTATAATATATCTGCTTTTGTATGAATAAGTTGCCATAGCAAAAGTTGCAAAACTTCTTCCCCAAGTCCATGAATTAGAAAAATATAGATGATTTTCAATTACTTGTTGTTCAAACGCTTTCGGATTTAATAGTGGTGGTGTTCCCTCGTTCCAGCCCCAACCCTCAAAACGGGTGAAGCTTCTATCAGTGATATTAGACTCAGCACCTGCAAAAAGTTGTATTATATGCTGATCCTCTTCTCCAAAAGAAGTGTTATAATTGCCTGAGCCTCTAAAATCTGCCTGCACAATAGAACGGTCTGAGCGAAAATATATACCACCTTTTGGTAAAATTGTTTCTGGTAATGCATTATTATCATAAGGATCAGTATAAAGATATGGGTTTGCGTCTCTAATAGTTGCATTTTCTGGATCAATTCCCGCTCTGTATGCTCTTGCTTGATTTGAACGTTCTGTAACAAAATGTTCTTGAGATATTTTTTGATATCTCACTGCTGCTAAACCATTAACTTCTAAACCTTTAAAAAGTTTCCAACCCAATTCTCCCTGGAATTTCATATCTGCAATTTCCGAATCAATGTAATTATTTTTCAATTCTTCAAAAATATTAAATTCTGCATAATTTCTAATATATCTCCCATCCGGGTCAAGCGTTCTTGATGTGTTCAATGCAAAACTAAACGGGTTTATATCGAAACTTCGTTTCACTTCTCCACTAACAACATCAGTTTCGCGTCCTAATGTTCCGGGTGCCTGCTGTTTTCTGTAAGATGCATTTGATAATAAAGATAAAGTTATTTTCTTGGAAATGTCGAAAGAAGCATTAGAATTTGCAGTAAATCGTTGGACAGAATTTGCTTCAGTCCAACCTGGATCTAGCATTACAGAAACTGAAGAATAAAAACGTGCTTTTTCTGTGCCACCAGTAATACTTACCGCATGATTTTGCATAATAGTGTTTCTAAATAATAAATCAAACCAATCGGTATTTCTCATTTCTGCTTCTCTTAGATATGCGTTCTTTGCCGCTTCAGTATTTTCCATTCCAAATAATCCTGTATTGGGATCATAATAATTTATCGCTCTATACATTGCTCCATAAATTCCGGAACTTGTATTGTTTACTAGATGTTCAAATTCTAACCATCCTTTTTGTTCCATTTCTTTATAAATCCCCATCTGTTCTTGAGAATTCGTAATGTTAAATTCATTATAATTTGGTTTAAGCCTTGTGGTAAACTCACCTGTATAATTGATCCGGTTATAACCTGCTTTTCCTTTCTTTGTAGTAATAACCACAACACCTGCCATTGCTCTTGCACCATATATAGATGTTGCAGAGCCGTCTTTTAAAATCTGAAAACTCTCAACATCATCCGCATTTAGTCCAGCGATTGCCGATGAAATAAGTGTAGTAGCATCTCCTGATGATAGCTGGTCTGCCGAGATTTCTACTGCATCTTCTAAAATAACGCCATCAACAACCCAGAGGGGTCTTGAACTTCCATAGATGGAGGTAGCTCCGCGCACTCTAATTTTAGGTGCTGTTCCGAATGTTCCTGAAACGTTTTGAACAGAAACTCCTGCGGAACGTCCTTCTAATGCGCGGCTCACATCGGCGACACCATCTAATCGTGCTTTATCTGCATCGATGCGGTCGGTGGCACCTGTAAATAATCGTTTATCCATACGTACCATTCCGGTAACAACTACTTCATCCAACTGTTTTGAGTCGGAGGCAAGTGTTACGTTCATTACTTCTCGGGCTTGATACTCTTTTGTCTCAAATCCGAGTGATTTAAATACCAATATTCTGGCATCAGCAGGTATGTTCAACGTGAAATTACCATCTATATCTGTGGCAGTCCCTATTGTCGTACCTTTTACCAATACATTGGCTCCAATTATAGGCTCGCCGTTTTCTTCTTTAACGGACCCTTTGATGGTTCTTGTCTGTGCGGATAAGACCCCCATAGACAAAAACATTAAAAATAGTAAAACTTTAAATTTCATATTTATTTCAATAATTTTTTTTGTATTAAAATTTTTTGCAAAGAAAATAATTGTTTTTTTAATTTCCAAATAAAAAATGTTAATTTTTTAATTTTTTTTTAATTTTTTTTTTATAAAAATTTTTATTAAATCGTATATTGCTTATAATTAAACTATTAGACATTTCAACAAAAAATATTTTTTTTTATTTTTTTTCAAATTCTTTGAAAATTTTTTTTTGGAATATCAAAAGTGAAATTATTCCAATCGTAATCGCCGAATCTGCAATGTTAAATACGGGGCGAAAGAATATAAAATTATTTCCCCCATATCCAAATGGAACCCAATCGGGGAATCTGCCTTTAATAATAGGGAAATAGAACATGTCGACCACGCACCCTTGCATAAATGATGCATATCCGTCTGTTGAAAACTGCGATATTCCTGAATAGCCCATATATCCACCAAGTTCGGGGTTGTATGTTGTTCCTGTATCAAAGAGTAAACCGTAAAAAGTGCTATCAATGATATTGCCGAGAGCACCCGTAAATATAAGGCTAATGCAGATGAGGAGTCCTATTTTAGTATCTTCTTTTTTTGAGATTTTAAAAAGGTACCATCCAATTCCAAATACTGCCAAAATTCTGAAAATGCTTAGAAAAAGTTTTCCTGCTTTTCCGCCAAATTTCCAACCGAACGCCATCCCCGGATTTTCCACAAAATGAATTATAAACCAATCGAAAACTCGGTATTCTTCGCCGAGCATCATATTAGTTTTAATCCAAATTTTTAATATTTGGTCAATGCAAAGTAAACTAACGATGATTAAAATCGATTTAAGGATTTTACTCATTTTTTTTATTTAGGCTGTTTTTTGCATCAATGCACAAAGTAGCGTGTGGTACTGCCCTTAATCGTTCTTTGGGAATAAGTTTTCCTGTTTCACGGCAAATACCATAAGTATTGTTTTCGATGCGTTGTAATGCCGCTTGTAAATGCAAAATAAATTTTTGCTGGCGCTGTGCTAATTTTCCAGCTTCTTCTTTGGATAGCACCGACGCTCCTTCTTCTAATACTTTGTAATTAGGAGAAGTGTCTTGTATATCGTTTCCATCTTCGTGTGTAATTGAGTTTTTGAGCAGGTCGTAATCACTTTTTGCCTTCTCTAATTTTGCAAGGATGAGTTCTTTAAACTCCTGCAACTCCTCATCGCTGTATTTGGTAATTTCTGTCATGAAATAGTAATATTTTATATGGTTATCAAATTTTTTCTATTGCTATAAAAATGGAAATATTTTCATCAAATTCTATTTCTAAACCATTGTCAATTTTATCGACAAGCAAAAGTTCACTTGTAAGTGTTTGTGAGCAAATATATTCTTTATGTTTTTCGATGGCACTATTAGTTGCATTGTGCCGTGTAATTTTGAGCCTTATTTTATCAACAACATCGAGTCCTGAATCTTTTCTCAAATTTTGAATTTTGTTTATTAATTCGCGCGCAATTCCTTCTTCTTTTAAATCTTCTGTTATTGTAACGTCCAATGCCACAGTTAGTTTGCCTTCGTTGGAGGCTAACATACCGGGTATGTCTTCGCTTGTAATTTCAACGTCTTCCAAAGAGATTTCAATATTTTGGTCTTCTTTCCTTATATATATGCTTTTTTCATTTTCTAATTTTCGAATATCATCCGCTGAAAAATTATTAATTGTAGCGGCAATTTCTTTCATTATTTTTCCATATTTGGGACCTAATGTTTTGAAATTTGGTTTAATTTTTTTGGTAAGAATTCCGCTGTCGTCTGTAACATATTGCAGTTCTTTAACGTTCACTTCGGTAAGTATCAGATTCTTAACTGCATCAATCTGCTGTTTGAAATTTTCATCCAAAATTGGTAACATAATTTTTTGAAGTGGCTGACGCACTTTAATCGCAATTTTACGTCTTAACGACAAAACCATTGAGGAAATTTTTTGTGCATATTCCATTTGTAGTTCGAGTTCGGAATTTATGTATTCCTCGGTATGTTTGGGCATTATGTCGTGATGAACAGATTTGAATGATTCCTTATTATATATGTTTAAATCAGAAAAGAGTCTGTCCATAAAAAATGGTGCAATTGGCGCTGCGAGAGACGCAACAGTTAAAAGGCATTGGTGAAGTGTTTGATATGCTGATAATTTATCGTTGTCAAAAGTTCCGCCCCAAAAACGTTTTCGGTTTAACCTAACGTACCAATTGCTTAAATTTTCTGAAACAAAATTTTGTATCAAACGTCCTGCACGAGTAATTTCATAATTTTCATAAGCCGACGTAACTTCTTTAATAAGAGTATTAAGCAGAGAAATAATCCATTGGTCAATTTCGCACCTTTCAAAAATGGGAATTTGAGGCTGGCTACAATCAAAGCCATCAACATTTGCGTACAAAGCAAAAAATGAATAAGTGTTATATAAAGTTCCAAAAAATTTTCTTTTAACTTCATCAACTCCTGCTTTGTCGAATTTAAGGTTGTCCCACGGCTGTGAATTAGTCATCATATACCATCGAAGCGCATCAGAACCAAATTCTTCAATAACAATAAATGGTTCGACGGCGTTTCCGAGTCTTTTGGACATTTTATTTCCACTTTTATCTAACACTAATCCATTGGAAATAATATTTTTGAATGCCACCGAATCGGAAATCATAGTTGCCAAAGCATGTAGCGTAAAAAACCAACCTCTTGTTTGGTCAACTCCTTCTGCAATAAAATCGGCAGGAAAAAGATCGCCATTATCTATACTGTCTTTATTTTCAAATGGATAGTGAAATTGTGCATAAGGCATTGCACCCGAATCAAACCAAACATCAATAAGGTCGGGTTCACGAAATAGAGGTGTGCCAATGTCTGAAACAAGAATAATTTGGTCAACAAAAGGTCTGTGTAGGTCAATATTTTCGTAATTATCATCGCTGATGTCGCCAATTTTAAAATTCTGATATGGATTATTTTTCATTATACCAGCTTCAATGGATTTGTTGATTTCGTTTATCAATTCTTTTATCGAACCAATACATTTCTCATATTTTCCATCTTCGCTTCTCCAAATAGGTAGTGGAGTTCCCCAAAAACGAGAACGGCTTAAGTTCCAATCTACTAAATTTTCTAACCATTTGGCAAAACGTCCTGTTCCAGTTGATTCGGGTTTCCAATTAATTGTTTCGTTAAGTTCGAGCATTCTGTCTCGGAGGGCAGTAGTGCGAATAAACCAACTGTCTAACGGATAATAAAGTACGGGCTTGTCAGTGCGCCAACAATGTGGATAATTATGAATATGTTTTTCGACTTTAAAAGCTTTGTTCTCTTTTTTGAGCATCACGCAGATATCAATATCGAGGGATTGGTCGGAATTGAGAAGGTTGCTATCATATTCATTTTTGACAAAACGACCCGAGTATTCCTTATACTGATGTGTATTGACAAAATTTTCTATAAATTTGGGGGACAAATCTTCCATTAAATAGAATTTACCTAACTTGTCGACCATTGGTTGTTTTTTGCCATCTTTGTCGGTCAACAAAATTGGAACGATGCCCGAAATTTTAGCCACTCTGTCGTCATCGGAGCCGAAAGTGGGTGCAATGTGTACTATTCCTGTTCCATCTTCGGTTGTAACAAAATCACCCGTTATCACTCTGAATGCATCGCCGTCGGGCTTTACCCACGGTATTAATTGTTCATATTCAATTCCTTCAAGTTCAGAACCTGTAAAATTATTTAATACTTTATAAGGAATATTTTTGTCACCAGGATTATATGCCTCAAAATCAAGGTTTTCGTTCTTTTCAGGGAAAAAGTTTCTATAAAGATTTTTTGCAAGTATAACAGTAATTGGCTGATAGGTATATTGATTGTATGTTTTGATTTGCACATATTCAATTTTATTACCAACAGCAAGTGCGGTATTTGAGGGCAAAGTCCACGGTGTTGTTGTCCAAGCCAAAAAAAAGATTTCTGATTCCTTGTTAATATACAGGTCTTGGCTTTTTTCGTTTTTAATAATTTTGAATTGCGCTACACAAGCGGTATCTTTGACATCTTTGTAACATCCGGGCTGATTAAGTTCATGCGTGCTTAATCCGGTACCCGCACCAGGCGAATATGGCTGAATAGTGTATCCTTTATAAAGTAACCCTTTGTTATATAGTTGTTTAAGCATCCACCAAAGTGTTTCAATATATTTGCTTTTATAAGTAATATATGGGTCGTTTAGATTTAGCCAATATCCCATGATTTTGGTGAGTTCTTCCCAAATATCAGTGTATTTCATAACATCTTTACGGCACTCTTTGTTGTAGTCGGCAATTGAAATCTTTTTTCCGATATCTTCTTTTGTGATTGAGAGTGATTTTTCAACGCTAAGTTCTACGGGAAGTCCGTGTGTATCCCATCCTGCTTTACGGTTCACTAAATATCCTTGCTGAGTTTTGTATCTACAAATAACATCTTTAATAGTTCTGGATATAACGTGATGAATTCCGGGCATTCCGTTTGCTGAGGGCGGTCCTTCATAAAATACGAAAGTAGGGGAATTTTGACGAAGTGTTAAACTTGTGCCGAAGGTTTCATTTCTTTCCCACTCATTCAAAACTTCTTTGTTGATTCGGTATAAATCTAATTCTTTATATATTGGAAACTTTTTGCTCATATTTATTATTTAGTTTTCAGTTATCAGTTTTCAGTTTTCAGTAAATGAGTAAATGAGTGAATAAGTAGTTTATAGTTTTATAGTTATTAACCTTATTTTTTACCTTATTTTTTACCTTATTTTTTACCTTATTTATTACCTTATTTATTTTACCTGATTTATTTTACAAAACAACCTTAGTAGAAAATCAGTTTTCAGTTATTTTTTGTTCCTTTTTGTTTAAAAGATATTTTCATTTCTTGTGAATAATACAATAAAAAAAACCTTAAAATATTTTTTTTTGATAACGACAAAATCAAAAAAATGTTTTATTATTTTTAAAAATCATTTTTCAAATTTAGCTAAAGTATTACTATATAAACTCTTATATCTACAATTTTGATTTAAAAATTATAAAAATTAAATAGATTTAAGCCAAGATTGGTTTTTATGGAGTTCGAACATAATATTCAAACATTTGCGTTGTATTTCAAAAAACCATTTCAAATTTTTGGTAATAATGGAATCTTTTCCGTAGCTTTCCATTGTAGTTTTTGCAGCGATGCAATCGGGATATCTAGTATCTTCAATATTTCCCCAAATCAAAAAACTCATAAACATTTGACACAGAACGCATGTGCCAATATTGTTGACTGTTCGTCTATGTTCTTCTAATTCTTTTTCAACTTTGATGTCCCCTTTGCTTTTTTCTAGTGATTCGATGTTGCTCATGCCAATAAATCCGGTAGTTTTGTAAAATGCTATCATTGCGTCAACGGCTGTTTGATTATCTTTCCTAATCACGACTTCAAGTTGTTGTGCTGTTTTAATTTCAGTGATTAAGTAGTTTATTTTTTCGTCAAGTGAACTAAATGAATTTAGTTCATTTTCAAATTGTTTGAATAAAAAAGAGCCTTTAATTTGCTTTAAGACATCCGAAGAAAAAAAGTCTTTGAAAATTTTGTTAGGGATATATCCGATGTTCTTCTTACCGTCAGAATGTGGAATAATTTTCCACAATAATCCTAAATATTTACAACTCATCTCAATGGACTGCTTAAAAAGCATTGCGGATTTAGAGAAAATTTCTTTGTCGTTCAGTGCTTCGGCTGCATCTAAATCAATTAATGCTTCCTGCAAAAAACAGAAAAATGAATAGTCTATCTCTTTCAATCTTACCATAATATATGTTAATTTTATTTATTAATGAAATTATCAGTTTTAAAGTTTGGATAACGAAAAAAAAAATAAAAAGTTACATTTTTTAACAAAAATTCATAAAAATTTTAATTTTTTTTAATTTTTTTTAGATTTTTGTTTTTTGTATAAAAATTGTTTGTATCTTTGCGCCCTCAAAATTCAAATTAAATTAAACATTTTTCTTAGGGCTCATAGCTCAGTTGGTTAGCAGCACCTGACTCATAATCAGGGGGTCGCTGGTTCGAGTCCAGCTGGGCCCACAAAAGAATCAGAGGTTTATATAAAAAAATGTGAGCCTCTTTTTTTTTGCGCCCACAATTTGCCGGCAACTTTGCGTTAGGCGCTGGTGTTTGGCAGAAAATCTGTGTTATAAGAAATTCTCTGTGCCACTCTATTTCTTCTGTGAAGATGGCAGAATGCAATGCAAAACTATCTACTCCGTGATGTCTGTCTGCTTGTGAATAATAGAACTTAGTAATATTTCCATTTCAGATTGAATATTTTTTGCTTCAATTTTTGCATTATCAGCAAAATGTTCGTCTGAACTTGCATAAATTATTTGTCTTGATGAATTAACGAGCAGTCCGCATTGGGAGTTCATCGCTTTTTGAGCAACATCAGCAAGACTTCCGCCCTGTGCGCCCACACCGGGTATCAAAAGAAAATGATTAGGAATAATTTTGCGGATTTGAGTTGGCATGTCCGCTTGTGTAGCACCAACAACGTACATCATATTATCGCTATTTCCCCATTCAGTAGACTTTTTAATAATATGCTCAAACAAAAATTTATCATCTATTTTCATAAATTGAAAATCAGACGCGCCTTTATTAGATGTAAGCGCAAGCAAAATCACCCATTTGTCTAAGTATGTCAAAAAAGGTTTGACAGAATCTTCGCCCATATAAGGTGCAACTGTAACTGCATCAAAATTCATGGTATCAAAAAATGCGCGGGCATAAAGATTTGCCGTATTTCCGATGTCTCCTCTTTTAGCATCGGCAATAATAAAGAGGTTAGGATAGTTGAAACGTATATAATTGACTGTTTTTTCCAAACTATTCCAACCGTCAACGCCCTGACTTTCATAAAAAGCAAGATTTGGTTTGTATGCAACTGCATATTGGTGAGTTGCATCAATTATCTCTTTGTTGAACGCAAAAATTGGGTCAGATGTATCAAAAAGGAAGGGCGGAATTTTGCGAATATCAGTATCAAGACCGATACACAAAAAACTTTTTTTTAATTTAATTTGTTCAAATATATCTTTTGCTGTCATAAAAAGTTGATTATCTTAATTTTAGTAAAGTTTTTTCAGTTTTGTTTTTCTCCTCTTTAATACGTTCAATTTCTTTCAAAACAAAAGAAATTTCATAACCGTCTCGGATTGCTTCTTTGTCGAATTGCTCCATTACTATATATTCGTTTCCTTTTCCGATAAATTGAACTTTAATGGGCTCGTTCCAATATGTTGCAATATAATCAATTATGCCGTTATCTTTGCCATCTTTATAATTAACTGTTTCCCATTTAGAACCTTGATCCTCAAATCGCCTGTTATTGTGACCATCTTCGGCAACAATTTCAGATAAAACGGACTGTTTATCGTTATATACTCTAATTTGTTGGTGATAAATCCACTTGTCGCCGTGGTAGCGGCTGGAAATAAAAAATTTTCCTGATTCGTACAAATATGCTCTAATAAAAGTTCTGTAAAAACTATTTTCGGGCATTTGTCGTTTGTGTATCAATAATTTTTCGACACCGTACTCGTCCGACAAAATAAAATTTTTCATCAAAGGCTCCAACAACGCTTCTTGTAGGATTAACATACTATCTAAAAACATCAAATTGCGTTCTTGTTCTAAAATATCAAGACGGTTTAAAATGTCTGTCGCTTTTTCGACCATCTCTTTTTGGTCACCATATAATAAAATTAAAGTATCCAATTTGATTTTTGCCAAATTGTAACTTCCTGATTGACTTAAATTTACAATTTCATTATATCGTTTCCAAGCTTCTTCTTCTCGATTTGGACCTTTGCACCCCATAAAAAGGAATAAAACCGAAATAAAAAATATCTTAATTCTGTTCATTTTTAATATTTTTAAATTAAAGATGCAAAAATAGAAATAATTTATGTAATTTTGCAAAAATTTTTAAAATAATCTGTTTTCAACTAATCAATAATTAATATAATGTTAAATATCAGAGAATTATCACAAAAAAAAATATATTTTGCATCTGATGTTCATCTCGGTGCGCCTTACCACGTTAATCCCATTGAAATTGAAAAAAAATTTGTCAATTGGTTAGATTCCATAAAGGATAGTGCCAAAGTGATTTACCTTCTCGGCGATATTTTCGATTTTTGGTTCGAGTATAAAAAAGTGGTTCCACGTGGGTTCGCTCGTTTTATAGGTAAACTTTGCGAATTGAATGACTTAGGCATTCACCTTCATTTTATTACAGGTAACCACGATATTTGGATTTTTGATTATCTGCCATCTGAAACAGGAATAATTGTTCATAAAGAACCTATTATTTTAAAAATTGACGGTTTTCGCTTTTTTATTGCACATGGCGACGGTTTAACAAAACATGAAAAATCATACAGACGAATGAAAAAATTATTTCAGAACAGGGTTGCCCAATGGTTTTTCAGATGGCTACACCCCGATATTGGAATTAAAATTGCCGAAACATGGTCGAAAAATAGCCGAAAAAGTAATAGAGGTTTAAATGTATGTCGTAATGAAAATGAACCATTAGTTATTTGGGCAAATGAATTCCTTCAAAAACACCATTTCGATTTTTTTATTTTTGGACACAGACACATTGCTAATGATATGAAAATCAACAATAATAGCCGAGTGATATTCCTTGGTGATTGGATTAATCATTTCACATACGGAGTTTGGGACGGAAATAATTTTGAACTGAAAAATTATGAATAAAAATGCGACAATTGATTTTGCGCCAAGTCAGGAGTTCAGAAATTTGTAGATGATAATTTGAACATTATTTTTCAACAATTTTCCTAACATAATCCACTGCTTCGTCAAAAATTGGAAATATATTTTTTTCGCCAACAAGAGTTCCTATTCCATTATTAGTAAGTTCATTCAAAACATCTTTATTAACTCCCGACAAAACAATTTTTTTGTTTTTATTTTTGAGGTAAGTAAGCATTGCCCTGAAATTATGAATACCCGTTGCATCTACCAGCGGAACATTACGCATCCTTATTATAATTATTTCCGACTTGTCGCCAAAATCATCCATAATATCTTTGAATTTATTTGCAACTCCAAAAAACATAGGACCAGATATTTCGAAAACTTCAACTATATCGGGCAGGTCGATATTAAGTATTTCGGGGTCTTCTTTTCCTCCTTTTGTGTACGAAACCAATTGTTTAACTTCGCTTACGTCAGCCATGCGTTTCATAAAGAGCATCGCTGCAAGTACTATACCTACTTGAATAGCAACTGTCAAATCTACAACTACTGTCAGAATAAATGTTGTTAGCAATACAAGAGCATCATATTTTGAACCTTTTAGAATTGTGATAAACGAGTGCCAACCGCTCATATTGAATGCAACAACCATTAAAATACCTGCAAGCGCACAAAGTGGAATATATTTTGCTAGTTTTCCAGCAAAAAGCATAATTATAAGAAGTACAAAAGCGTGTACAATTCCCGCAATTGGCGACCGACCTCCGTTTTTAACGTTAGTTGCAGTGCGTGCTATTGCTCCCGTTGCAGGAATTCCTCCAAAAAGTCCACTACCTATATTTGCAATTCCTTGTGCAATCAATTCGGTATTACTGCGATGTCTGCCTCCAATCATTCCGTCTGCTACTATCGCCGATAGAAGTGATTCAATGGAACCAAGTAGCGCAATAGTAAAAGCAGGCGTTATATGTTTAACTATCAAATCCCAATTTATGCTCGGTAAAGAAGGTTTTGGAATTGATGCACTTATTTCACCGAACTTACTGCCTATTGTTTCTACTTCAACGTTGAAAATCAAAGTAATAAGAACACTCAAAATCAGTGCAACAAGTGAACCGGGGAAACGTTTTGAAATTTTATTCCAATAAACCGTAATTATTATGCATAAAATTCCTATTACTAATGCCCACCAATTAAGTTTACCAAACGAAACACTTAAAATACTCATTTTTCCTGTAAAATCTGCCGGCAACTCGTCAATATTGAGTCCAAAAAAATCTTTTATTTGTGTTATAAAAATCAAAAGTGCTATTCCACTTGTAAAACCTACCGTAAGCGGATAGGGAATAAATCTTATTATTGTTCCGAGGCGCAATATTCCAAACAAAATCATTATAATTCCTGCCATTATTGTTGAAACTATCAATCCGTCGATACCATACGCTCCGATTATTGACACTACAATCAACACAAAAGCACCTGTTGGTCCACCAATTTGGACTCTACTACCTCCCAAAAAAGAAATTAAAAAACCTGCGATAATTGCCGTAATTAACCCTTTTTCGGGTCCAACACCCGATGCAATGGCAAAAGCAATGGCAAGTGGGAGTGCAACAACTCCAACTATTGTACCCGACATTAAATCATTTAAAAATTGTTTGCGGGTATATCCTTTTTTGATAACTGTAAAAAATTTTGGTAAAAAAATTGGCTCCATAAAAATAAAAAATAATACAAAAATAACAAAAAAAGTTTATAAAGTTAAAAAAGTTTATAAAATTTATAAAGTTTGTATAGTTTTAGAACTCTTGACTTGGCATTCGCTATAAAATTAAAATACAAATCATTACAAAAAAGATACCGTAAACTAAAAATGTCGCATATTATACTAAATAAACCTAATTATCACCTAATTTTTTCATAGCAAAACAACCTCAGTAGCCAATAATGCAAATTTAATACAACCTGTTATTGCGGGTTTGACGCGCAATCCCCTCAATAATCAGGGGATGCTGAAACAAGTTCAGCATGACATGTGTGGGGTATACCATTTTCTACTTAGGTTGTTTAGTTTACTGAATTAGGTAAAAATTAGGTTTTTTATGCCGCAAATTTGCGACAATCGATTTTGTGCCAAGTCAGGAGTTCTGAAGTTTCACAAGCGACACAAAGGTTAGTTTATTAACCACTAACCACTATTCTTTGCGTTCTCAACTTTGCGTCTTTGCGTTAACAGGAATCCTAACCGCAAAGTACGTAAAGTAATAAAATATACCTATATTTGAAAAAAATTAAAATTAATTTTGTCATTATAAAAAAACCTATTATTTTTGCAAAAAAATAATTGAGAAAAATATGGAAAGAACAATAATATCATTTGATTATGCCATCAAAAATGTTTTGCGTGACAAGGCAAATTTTGATATTTTGAGTGGATTTTTAACCGAATTGCTTGAAAAGCCCGTTACGGTGCAAGAAGTTTTAGAAAGCGAAATCAATCCTACCATCCCTGCAACAATAGATAAAAAAACAGGAAAAACAGGGAAAGTAAGAAATGTAAAAAATACCGGTAAAGTCAGTCGGAT
>WRMI01000015.1 GCA_009777175.1 Marinilabiliaceae bacterium | reverse complement strand
CAAATATAACAATAAATTGGGATGAGCCCGAGTCAGAAGATTATACTCCAATTGGGTACGATATATATCGTCTTAATACACAGTTAAATACTACATTACTTACCGAAACAACTTATACTGACGAAGGTATCACCGAAGGCGTTTATGCTTACAATGTAGTTGCGGTTTATGCCGGAAACAAAGAATCTTTTGCCCAAATGTCGAATGTAATATGTTTCTCAGTTCCATGCGAAAGACCAATTGAAGTAACAGGAACAATTATTGACGAAACAACTGTCCATATCACTTGGGATGATTCTGAAAATTATGAAGGCGAACTTTTAGGGTATAATATTTATCGTGACGACATCAAACTTAACGAAGAGTTATTAGACGTTCAAGAATATTATGATGATAACCTAATTGGCGGAACCTATATATATAAGGTATCGTCATCTTATGACCATTGTATTGAATCTGCGCCGTCTGATGGACTAACAATAGTAATAGCAGCACAATTCTGCGAAACGCCTCTAAATCTTGAAGTTACTGCCGAACAATACACTAACACAGCAGTTTTAACGTGGGATGCACCTGAAATTATTGACGGAACATTACTCGGATACAATATCTATCGAGATGGTGCAAAAATAATCGAAAGAGCCCCAACTGATAGATTTTATAATGACGAGAATTTAGAAAACGGAACTTATATCTACAAAGTTAGTGCTGTTTACGAACATTGCGCAGAGTCAGGAACAACCGAAGAAGAATTAATTACTATCTTTGTACCTCTTTATTGTGAAACAGTTGCTGATTTCACGGCAAATGTTATACCATATACCAATGCCGCCAAATTAAATTGGAATGAACCTGAAAATTTTGATATGCCGATATTAAATTATCGTGTATTTAAAGATGGCACATTATTTGGCACATTACCAAGCACAATTTTTGAAGTACTTGTACCCGGTCTTTCGGATGGCACACACTATTTTGAAGTAAATGTTATTTACGACCACTGTACGTCTGAAAAAACAGAACTTATTGAAGTAGAAGTTTATGTTCCTCAATTGTGCGATGCACCCGAAGATTTTTCAGTTGAAGTAGAAGAGAATGATAATAATGCCTTTATAACATGGACAGAACCCGAAGAAATTGATGGCGATTTGTTTGGTTATAATATTTATCGTAACGGTGTTGTTATTAATGAAGATTTGATAGAAGAACTTGAATATATTGACATAGATCTTCCAACAGGAACATATACTTACAAAGTAGCCGCCGTTTACGGACATTGCGAGGCATTATTAGATGGCGACGGAATTGTTGTTGAAATACTTCTTGGCATTTCGAGAGAAGTTACAAACAGTTTCACAATGTATCCAAATCCTACCAATGGTAGCGTAACTATTACAGGCGACCAACTTACTCGCATTGAAATTTATGATGTTCAAGGACGTAAATATGCTGAATATACCAATATCAAAGGCATTCTGCACATTGATGATTTGAAAAAGTATGATAGCGGAATTTATCTTGTAAAGATGTATTCAGAAAACAATCAGGCTATAATTCAAAGGCTGACAATAATTAAGTAGAATAAATAGTATATTGTTTTTTTTAATTTTTTCTTTTCTTTTTCATGGCTGTCCATTTTGGGCAGCCTTTTTTTTTGAGAAGTAAGGACACATAATAGGTTCAGAATATCTTACCTCTGGGGAAATCAAAATGTCCCCTTTTTATGAAATATTTATCATTCTCTGTTTTCCACATTCCGCTACGAATGTGACGTTCGGTAGAAAATAAATTCAAAGCATAAAAACGCATTCCGTTAGGAATGCGACCAAATTGCCATAAATATGAAATGTGATGCATTCATTTCAATAAATTCAATGCATCGCCCAACGGAATGCAAAAAAAAAGGGACATTTTGGTTTCCGTCCCAAAAATAGATTTTTCCTTATAAAAAAACAAACGAAGTTTCTGAGGTAAGGAACTCTGATATTATAAATGAAAACTGGCTATCCACTACTATCTTTGCCTACTCAACTTTGCGTCTTTGCGTTAAAAAAAATATTATGAATAATGTAAGTTAGTGTTATGTTAATTGTAAAATTGCATATTTTCAGATTCCTCATTTCACTACTTTTCATTCGGAATGACGAATTATACTTTGGGGTAGTTCTGTTTCCGCTGCGGCAGCGCCGCAGCCGAAACATGCCACATTAAAGGAATGAAATGGTCATTCCGAGCGTAGCGAGGAATCTTGGTCTGAGTCATTTTACACATAACTTTACATTAGTTTTGTTCATTTTTATTAAGAACATAATCAAAGTAACAAGGCAAATTCCGGCTGTTACTGCAAAGACTATCAGACTATTATCGCTAATAAATTGAGTGATAATAAAAAAGAGTGTGCTTCCTATCAAAATAAAGATAAAAATTGTTAAGTTCATATATGCGAGCATATCGCCAATTTTTCGACCCGTGTCGGGTTTTTGAACCATAGTCAAACAAGGAACTTCAAAAAAGCCACAACAAAATGCTGTCAAAAATATCATGATAGCGCAAATAAGAGGCGGTGGATTAAAAATTGCTATGCCTAGCAAAAAAGCGGTCATGCCAAATAATCCAGCAAAAATCATATTTTTTTTAATTTCTCCGTTTGAAAATTTTCCTGCCAAACTGCACCCAACTGCTATTCCAACCGCTGCGGTTGCCATTATTAAACCCGCAGCAGTATTGGTTGTCTGAAGGGTATTCAGGCAATGAATAACCAAATTCATTTGTATTAATCCGCCCACAAGCCAAAAAATTGATACACCAAAAACGCCAAGATTAATGGTAGAATAATTTTTAGCAAAAAAATATGATTCTTTTGCAAATTTAAAGGGATTGATGCTATTGTCAGTAATATTTTCGGGTTCTAACTCTTTAACTCGAATGTTTGATGTTGAAAGATATCCAAATAAAGCAAAACCTAAGAATAGCGCGGCAGTTAAACTAAAAGAATAGTTATCTGCAATTAGTGATGCGAGCACTGTACCTGACAAAATTCCCAGAAAAGCCATCATTTCAAAAATTCCATTTCCGAATGCAATACCTTTTTCGCCTCCTATATCTCTGATTAGCCCATATTTAGATGGTGAATATAAGCAACTTTGTATTCCCATAACTAAAACAGCAAAGATGGCTAACCAAATTGAATGAAAATAAAATGCGAAGGCTGCAATTGCCATTATTGGAAATTCAGCAAGTTTACAAAGCCTAAATACTTTTTGTTTGGAATATTTTACAGATAACCTTCCTCCTAATGGGGATAAAATCAGATAGGGAACTATAAGTGCTGCTGATGCCAATGAAATAACAGTTGATTGAGTCAAAAAGTTAGGCATTGTCCACGTAACGCCGATAAAAATTATAGAAAATTTTAAAAAATTATCATTAATAATTCCAAAAAAATTGGAAACAAAAAGAAAAAACCAGTTCAAAATCTCATATTTTTATTTGGAATTATGTATTGAAATAATTGACTGTATTTTTCAATATTTCTGCTTGATTATTAAGTTCTCCTGAGTTGGATGCCAATTCTTCGCTTGATGCTGCGTTTTGTTGGATGACGTTGTTTAATTGCATAATAGCGTTGTTAATTTGTTCGGCACCAGTCAATTGTTCGAGGCTTGCGGCAGCGACCTCTCTGATAAGTCCGGCAGCTTTATTTGCTTCGGGAATTACAACGTTCATCGAACCATCTTGTGCGTTTTTGGCGATGTCAACTACTTTAATGGCTAAAGAAATAATTTCGTCGGCTGCTTCTTTGCTTCGTTCTGCAAGTTTTCGGACTTCGGAAGCAACAACAGCAAAACCTCTACCATATTCACCGGCACGAGCTGCTTCAACAGCAGCATTAAGTGCGAGTATATTTGTTTGAGCGGCAATTTCATTGATAATTTTAATTTTATCTTCAATATTTTTTGATGCGCGATAATTTTCTCCAGCCGATTCTCCGAGTGTTGATATTATATTTACTAATTTAATAATTTCGGCTTCAGCTTTTTGAGTGTTTTCGTTGTTTTGGTGAATATTTGCGACCATCTCTTCCATAGAACTTGAAACTTGTTCTGCAACTGACGCTTGCGTACTTGCGCCTTGAGACAAAATGAGGGAGGCAGAATTGATCTCAGTTCCTGCATCCGCAATTCCATTTGCGCCATTTGTTATTTCAGAAACGACATTTTGCAATTTATTGACCATACTGTCCAATGATTTTGCTAATAATCCAACTTCGTCTTCTTGGTCGATGTGTAGGGTTGCTGTTAAATCGCCGGCGGCAATTTTTTTCGCAAAATCTACTCCGAGGTATAATGACTTTACGGTGGCATTAATTAAAGCATAAACAAAAACCGAAATAATACAAAGAATCAGTATCATAATAATTAAAATGGTTGTTCTAACGGCAGCAAATTGTTCGAACATTTCGCTTTTATTGATAGCAGATGCTACAAAAACGTCTAATGGTTGGTAATATGTTGAAAATAAAATTTTTGTTTCGTTGCCCCATTTGTATTCAATTAATGCATTTTGTGTGTTCTTATTGCTTACAATTTGCTGAAAAAAAGATTCATTGGCAATGTTTTTTCCCTCATCAAAGGGATGTATAATCAAAGTGCCGTCACTTGATACTAAAAACGGATAACCTGTTCTAAGAATTTTTCTTGAATGAAAAAAATGTCTTGTGTTATCAAGGTTTTCTATTTCACCGACAAATAACATCCCAATTACTTCATTTCCAAAGCTAATAGGCTTATATTCTACCGAATAAGAATCGTCAAAAAGAGTAATAACGTCTTTAAAATATTCACCGTTGTCGATTGCCCTTGCCACTTGATGGGTTGATGGAATGTAAGTCCCGAATGAACTACTTCCGTCATTTTTAGGGAGATTTGTAGCAATGCGAATATACCCTTGAGGTATTTTTTGAAAAACCGTGATATAAGGAATTTTCCTCGAATTCATTTCTTCAATAAATTCATTGCTGCCCTGAAATGTTTTTCCCCCAATGATCCATCGAGGTACTGAAATATCAGACAATTCGCCTGTTATCTGATTTTCGGCGCGAATTTGAACGGGGTCTGAAGGAATTTCTCGAAAATTTTGTAACATTTCACTAAAATGTGAATCAACAATTTTCATGGAAAAATCTGTAACTTCTGACCCGCGCGAATGTTCACTATCGAGAACTTCTACCAAAGCTGATAAATCTTCGCGTAAACTGCT
Source organism: Marinilabiliaceae bacterium (assembly GCA_009777175.1). Classification (GTDB taxonomy): domain Bacteria; phylum Bacteroidota; class Bacteroidia; order Bacteroidales; family Marinilabiliaceae; genus WRMI01. The sequence continues at coordinate 47,841 of WRMI01000015.1, read as the reverse complement.
ATAAGTTGTTTTTTCTATATAGCTCATAAAAGAACTATTGACGTAATAAAAAATAGTTATCATACCCAGAAAAAACAAAATTCCTATTGACAAGACAAGACGTGTCTTGATTTTTACATCTTTAAACTTTTTCATTATTAATGTATTATCTGTTATAAGTTAAAAATTTTTTGTACGAAATAATTTGCAAAGGTAACAAAAAAATCATTACAAAAATTATTTTTTTTATTATTTTATGCAAAAATCGAAAAAATTTTTTATTTTTTTGTAACCTTTTTCGCAAAAAATTGTAAAAGCTTTTTTTTAAATAAAACAATTTTTTAATTACATGAATTTTCAACCCGAGATTGAACGTCAACCTTTGTCAGAAATTGAAAAATTTCAAGAAAAAGAGTTGTCTAATATGTTAAGATATTTATCGTCTAAATCCCCTTATTATTCGCGACTTTTTGAAAAAGAAAAAATACAAATATCGAAAATCAAGCAACTAAATGATTTACAACATATTCCAATCACCACTAAAGAAGATTTACATCTTTACAATGATGATTTTTTCTGCGTAGAAAAAAATAAAATTGTAGATTATATGACCACTTCGGGTACTTTGAGTGAGCCAACAATTTTTGCCGTTACCAACAACGACTTGGAACGATTGGCTTATAACGAGGCAATATCATTTTCGTGTGCAGGAAGTAAAAAAGGCGACATATTTCAACTGATGACGACCATTGACAAACGTTTTATGGCTGGTTTAGCATATTTTTTGGGAATTAGAAAACTCGGCGCATCAATTATTCGAGTTGGTAACGGAATACCCGAACTTCAATGGGATACAATAGAACGTTTTAAGCCCGATACAATTATTTGCGTACCTTCATTTATTCCAAAAATTATTCAATATGCCATCGAAAATGATATCGATTACAAAAATAGTAGTGTAAAAAAAGCAGTTTGCATTGGCGAAAGCCTTAGAAATGAAGATTTTACGCTTAATTTATTAGGAAAAAAGATAAAAGAAAATTGGAATTTGCAACTCTTTTCAACCTACGCATCTACTGAGATGAACACTACTTTTTGCGAGTGCGAAGCCGGAATGGGCGGGCATCATCACCCCGAACTAATTATTTGCGAACTTTTAGACGACCAAAACAACCTAGTCAAGCAAGGAGAATTCGGTGAACTTACTATTACAACCCTTAAAGTAGAAGGAATGCCTTTGCTACGATTTAAAACCGGAGATATTTGCAGATTTCATTATGAACCATGTAAGTGCGGCAGAACAACGAAACGTATCAGTCCCATTATTGGTCGTAAAAACCAGATGATCAAATTGAAAGGTACTACTTTATATCCAACCGCTATTTTTGATGTGCTCGATAATGTGGAATATATTGAAAATTATTTGGTTGAAGTACAATCAAATGAAGTAGGTATGGACGAAGTGATTGTGATAGCGGGTTCTAAAAAAGAGGGAAAGGAAGTAATAAAAGATTTAAAAGACCGTTTTCGAGCAAAATTGAGAGTTGCTCCTGAAATAAAATTCGCCGAAATAGATTATATTAAGAAAATTCAGTTCCCGCAAACACAACGAAAACCCGTCAAATTTTTTGACAAAAGAAAATAGTTTTCAGTTTTCAGTTTTCAGTTTTCAGAAACAAAAACATTGATAATAAGAATAATAGAATGAATTAAAATGTAGATTATTCAAAGGCTTTATATACAATACTTCTATTATAAAAAAATTAGTGAAAATTAGTTTAATGAGCGGCTAAATATAAACAGATGAAACTTAAATGACATAAATAAAAAAATTTTGACACACAAGCAAATAATTATAAAAAAATTAGTGAAAATTAGTGTAATTAGTGGCTAAATATAAACAGATGAAACTTAAATGACATAAATAAAAAATTTTGACACACAAGCAAATAATTATAAAAAAATTCGTGAAAATTAGTGTAATTAGTGGCTAAAAATAAACAAATGGAAATAATAAATTTTGATGACATAAGACCTTTTAATGATAGTGAGGTTCCTAATGCAATAAAGCGGGTTTCTGAGAATCCTATTTTTGCTCAAATAATAAAATATTTGTTCCCTGACGCAAATGTACGCACATTTATAACCAATTTCAGAAAAATTAAGACAATTGATGATTTTCAGTCTGAAATAATGTATAATGTTATTCATTCAATTTTAGCGAAAACAACCGAAACTTATTCAGGTAGCGGTTTTGAGCAATTATCAAAAGATAAAAGTTATCTGTTTTTGTCAAATCATCGAGATATTTTGTTAGATTCGGCAATATTACAGATTTTTCTTCACGAACACGGATTGCAAACCTCTGAAATAACATTCGGTAGTAACTTAATGATGTCCCAATTTGTTATTGACATTGGAAAATTGAACAAAATGTTTAAAATAGTGCGTGGCGGAAATATAAGAGATGTACTTGAAAATTCCTTAAAAGTTTCACAATATATGCGTTATGCAATTACAGAAAAACATCAATCAATTTGGATAGCGCAAAGAAACGGAAGAGTTAAAGACGGTTTTGATTCTACCGAAACTGCCGTTTTAAAAATGTTTGCAATGAGTAGCAAATTAGGATTTGTAAATAATATGAACGAACTGAATATTACCCCTTTAGTGATTTCTTATGAATACGAACCATGCGATTTCTTTAAAACAAGAGAACTTTATATTTCTAAAAGAAAACTTTATGAAAAAAGTGAAGGTGAAGATTTAAACAGCATTGTTTACGGTATCAGGCAATGGAAAGGAAATCTGTTCTTGAACGTTTGTCCTACAATTACCGAAGATGAATTAAAAAAATGCGATACTTTTGTCCATAATGAAAAGTTTAAATGCCTCTCTGAAATTATTGACAAAAAAATTTATCAGAATTATAAATTATGGAAAACAAATTATATTGCACACGATTTGTTGCACCACAAAAACAGCTACTCTTCAAAGTATTCAGTATATGAAAAAGATGCTTTTCAAAACTATATGAACAATGGATTAAAAGATATAGAGGGCAACAGCAAAGAATTAGAAAAAATATTTTTACAGATTTATGCCAATCCTGTCGACAATTGTCATTCAATTTGAGCGTTTAAAAAATATCTATGATTGATTCCTACGTCAAAACGACCGTTTGAGATATTGGATAAATATCCGTTCTGTCGAAAACGTATATCAAAAACCCCCGAAATAATTACCCTGTTTATACTATCATCAACAAAAAGCAGTTGTGTACGTTTAAAATGTAATTTTCCTGACAAAACATCAACTATTGTTTTGGTATTGTCAAAATCGAGTACAACCTTGCAATAGTCAGGTAAAAGATTAATATTTAAGTCGTTAAGTTTAATTAATTCCGTAAAATTTTCAATTTTTTCGAAGGGGAAAATAAATTCTAAAATCATTCTATTGTTTTCTAAGTCATAATCATTAACTATTCCGTGCAGCGAAAAATAGAGGCTGTCGTTTTCATATTTTATTTTGCATGGAACAATGTTTTGAGAAGCAAGAAAATAAAGCCTGTCGAATTCCGCTCCAAAAGAATTATAGCCCCATTCAGAATAGGCGGGCAAACTAGAATCGTTTTCATCGGGAATAAAAATTGTTCTATCTAAGTCTTCCGAACACGAAAAAAATAATAATGATAGAACCGAAATTATTAAAATGCTATTTTTCATATTGTTATTAATTAATTATTAATATAAACTATTTATTTAGAGCCAATTGGAACATTTTTCCCAATGGGTACCTGCAAAGAAACCTGAAATCCTACGCCATAATAACTTTGACCAACAAATGTAAAAGAATTCTTTGTAACCATCATATAAGGAAATTGAAATTCAATATTTCCCCAAGGAATCATATAATTTTCTTTCAATTTTCCAATTTTAAAGCCAAAGGAGGCATAAACAAAAACAGAAAAATCATTTTTTCTATCGGGTAGTTCTTTTTTAATTACTTCGCTATATTTTTCCATCTTGCTATCGGCAAATTCAATGTATGAATCTTCTTGTATCCAAAAATTAAAAGAAGAGCCAATTTTAAAATAGTGCTGGAAAGGCAACTCTCTTTTGTTAGGAAAAAATCTGATTTCGAGAGGAATTGCTAATAATGAAACATCCTGTCGAATATTATTTATTCGTACATAATATGTATTCATTCCCTCTTCTTTCAATTTCCATAAAAAGAAGTTTCTGTCGGACACAAGCGAATTTGAAGCGTAGGTAAAACGCAACCCCGATGCGATTCCGATGCGATTGTTATATACGAAATATTCGGGTTTTATGCCCAAATAAGTTGTTTTCAGTGTAGCTAAATCACCAAAAAGCCCGTAATCAGTGTGATAATCATAGTAATAATCATTGTAGTAATAAGTTGAATAATGATTTTGACGAATCTGCTCGGGTTTAATGGACTCGCCTTCCATAACATTCATGCCAAATTCAAATCCTATTTTGAAATTATTAACTTTTTTGGTAGGTTCATCTTGCGCAAATAGAATGGAAACACTTAAAAACAGCGAGAAACAAACTAATCTTAAAAAAATTCTTTTCATAAATAATTCGATTTTATTTTCATAAATAAATTTTTTCACAGCAAATTTTGTGCCAAAAAATGTTAAAAAATAGTTTGGATGGATAAATGTGAAAATTTTTTATAAATTTATTTTATGAAGAATAAGTGAATGAGTGAATAAGTGAATGAGTAAATGAGTGAAATCCCGTTAGGCGATGCATTGAATTTATTGAAACTCCCAAAAAAGGATGCATTCTCCTCTTTTTTTCACATTCCGCTAGGAATGTGACGCTCGGTAGAAAATAATTTCAAAGCATAAAAACGCATTCCGTTAGGAATGCGACCAAATTACCATTCAGATTTCTTTTATTCATTTCTGTAAATATTTGAAAATAGATTTCTCATCATCAAATAACAATAAGAGTTCTGAAATTTATTTTATGAAGAAATATAACATTTATGAAAAAATAACGTATTAATGAAAAGTTGGAAAAAATCAAATGTAATGATTTTGATACACAAGCAAATGATTTTATTTCAATAAATTAGTGTTTTTTCGTGTAATTCGTGTCTAAAATATAAAAATTATGAAAGATAAATTAGACAAACAACTTTATGGGATTTTATTAGGGCTAATTTTGCCGCCAATAACAACTTTTGTGTTTTATAGTGTAAGATATTATGGCGACTTATCTTTTTTTGAGTTTTTGCAAGCGTTGTTTGGGTTGCAAAGTTTGGGCAAATTATTGAGTATTTGCGTTTTGCCAAATCTTTTTGTTTTTTTGATTGCAATGAAAATTAACTATTTGTGGATAGTCAGAGGTATTATAATCGCAACGGTTGTATTTTTTGTGGCGGGTGCATTGTTCGGAATAATTGCAAAATTTGATTAAAAATATATAGTTTTCAGTTTTTGGAAGTAAAAGAGTAAATGAGTGAATGAGTGAATGAGTATTCTCAATTCATATTTTTTTCAATGTTCAGTTTTATAGTTTTATAGTTTTATAGTTTTATAGTTTTCAATTTTCATTTTTTAATTTTCAGTTTTCGGTTTTCAATTTTCAGTTTTCAGAAATAAAAATGTTTTTAATCAGTTGCTTATAATGATTAAATTTATAAGATTTTAATAGACTTTATATAAATGAAATATTATCTAATTGTAGGAGAAGCATCGGGTGATTTGCACGCTTCACGCTTAATGCTTGAATTAAAAAATTTAGATAGCAATGCCATTTTTCGTTTTTGGGGCGGAGACCTAATGGCACAACAAGGTGGAGAACTTGTTCGACATTACAGAGAAACAGCATATATGGGAATTTTTGAAGTTCTTAAAAATGTCCCACAAATATTTAAAAATTTGAAATTCTGCGAAAATGACATCAAAAATTTTAAACCCGATGTCGTTATTCTTGTTGATTACGCAGGTTTTAATATACGCATAGCAAAAAGAATTCGGAAATTAGAAATACCAATCTACTATTATATTTTGCCAAAAATATGGGCATCAAGTACTTTTCGGGTGCATAAAATAAAAAAATATATCGATAAACTCTTTTGTATAATGCCTTTTGAGCCTGAATTTTATGCACGATACGGAGTTACTGCGCATTATTCTGGGAATCCCGTTGTTGACGCAATTGATACTTTCAATAAGAATAATGATACGTTTGATAAATTTATTAAAAGGAATAATCTTTCTGAAAAACCTTTAATTGGAATAGTTGCGGGCAGTCGCACACAAGAGGTGGCGCGTATTTTACCCGATATGTTGAAAATGACCAATTTTTTCCCTGATTTTCAGTTCGTCATTGCAGGTGCACCTACTTTTTGCCATGATGACTATAAACCATATTTAAAAGATTATCAAAATGTTAAAATTCTTTTTAATGAAACATACTCAATATTTAAATATTCACATTGTGCGATGGTTACATCAGGAACGGCAACTCTTGAAGCAGGGCTACTTAATTGTCCGCAGGTTGTGTGTTACAAAATGAGCGGAGGTGCTTTTAGCGATTTTATTGCAAAAAAAATATTAATAAAAATACCTCATATTTCATTGGTTAACATCATTTTAAATAAAGAAGCAGTGATTGAACTTTTCCAAAGAAGTTTTTCGTTAGAAAAGTTGAAAAATGAACTTAATCTCCTCTGCTTTGACGAAAAATATCGAAAAAAAATGTTTGATAATTATAAAAATCTTTCGGAAACAATGGGTAAACCTGGGTCTAGTAGGATGACAGCAGAAATGATCGCAAAGTCGCAAAGTTGAGAACGCAAAGAAAAAAAAATTAATATTTTGCATTGTTTTGCATTAAATTTTTTTACTTTTGTATTTTTAAAAATAAAAATGAAACTTTTTTTATCGTGCGAACATGCGGGGAATCAAGTTCCTGCCAAATATAGTTATCTGTTTAAGAACGATTTTGCATTATTAAATACACATCGTGGATACGACAAAGGTGCTTGGGAGTTGTTCAAAATTTTGCGTAGAATCAAAGCAGTTGATTTTTCTATTTCTAATAAAATAACGAGATTATTGGTCGACTTAAATCGTTCCTCATACCGTCAAAATCTATTTTCTGAAATTACTAAAAACATTGAAAAGGAAATACAAACTGAATTATTAAACAAGTACTACACTCCTTACAGGAAAAATTTTTCAGATAAAGTTGCTGATGCTGTTTCAAAGGATGAAATGGTTTTTCATATTTCTGTTCATGCCTTTGCGCCTGAAGTTGACGGTAAAATTAGAAATTGTGACATAGGAATTTTGTTTGACCCACGTCATAGTATCGAAAGATATATGGCTCTCTTTTGGAGACGTACACTTAAAAATATTTTTCCAAAACTGAAAATTCGATATAATTACCCTTTTTTAGGAAAACCAGACGGGCATGTTGCGCCATTACGAAAACAATTTGGACAAAAATATGTCGGTTTTGAATTAGAACTTAATAGTAAACATGCAGGAAACATAGATATAAACTATGGAATAAAGAGTTCGATAGAAAGATTGTATGATTTAGTGAATATTGACAATCCTCAAGAGAAAATTAACAGACAAAATTATGCTGTTTGACGGTAAGAATATCAAGCGCTACAATGACTACGGAAGTTATATTAGGACAGTTTTCAACGGTAAGGTATGGAAAGTATCTGTAAATGCGGGCTTTACCTGTCCAAACCGCGACGGAACGGTCGGAACGGGCGGATGTACATTTTGCAACAACGAAACTTTCTTGCCATCTTATTGCAAAATTAATGCGCCTATCGCAGAACAACTGAAAAACGGAATAGCCTCTTTTAAAAAAAGACATTTCGATGCAAAGTTTATTGCTTATTTTCAAAGTTATACAAATAGTTACGGCAACTTGTCGCATCTTATTTCTTTATATGAAGAAGCATTATCATTTCCTGAAATTGAAGGTCTAATAATTGGCACCAGACCCGATTGTTTGCCCGATGACCTTCTCGATTATTTGAGTTTTTTATCTAAAAAAACATATTTAGTAGTCGAACTAGGAGTTGAATCAACAAACGACACGACTTTACAAAACATCAATCGCGGACACAATTTCGAAACATCCCGAAAAGCAATTTTTAATCTTGAAAAAAGAAAAATAAAAACCGGGGTACACTTAATATTAGGACTTCCGGGCGAATCACGACAACAAATGATTAAACATGCTGAAATTTTGTCAGAACTACCCATCGATTTTCTGAAAGTGCACCAATTGCAATATGTTAAAGGTTCTAAAATCGGTGACGACTATTTACAAAATCCTGATAAATTTAAGGTTTTTGAGTTAGATGAATATATCGACCTAATTGTAGATTTCATTGAACATACATCACCGACAATTATTTTTGAACGTTTTGCGAGTCAGTCCCCTTATGACCTGCTACTTGCGCCCGGATGGAAATTAAAAAATTTTGAATTTGTTCGCAAAGTAGAAAAAAGATTGGAAGAACGAGATAGCTGGCAAGGAGTAGTGAGTAGTGAGTAGTGAGTAGTGAGTAGTGAGATATGGGTAGTGAGTAGTGAGATATGAGTAGTGAGTAGTGAGTAGTGAGTAGTGAGATATGAGTAGTGAGATATGGGTAGTGAGTAGTGAATACTGAATACCGAATACTGAATACTAAATACTGAATACTAAATACTGAATACTAAATACCAAATACTGAATACTAAATACTGAAAACTAAATACTGAATACTAAATACTGAATACTAACCACTAACCACTAACCACTACTTCCCTCCTTGCCTGTAAATAAGTTGTGACAATCTATTTTCGTCAAAAATTTCGTTGGCAATTTCTTGAAGATTTTCTGCTGTTATTATGTCAATTTTCTTGTAAATATCTTCCAAAGAATCAACTTTGTTGAAAAGCAAGTAACTTTTTGCAATAGAAAGCATTAGGCTTTCTCTGTTTTCCGAAGATATTGTAACTTGGCCTTTTAGTTGTCTTTTAGCGTTGTGGAGTTGTATTTTCCCAAGTTTTTTATTCTTAATTTTTTTCATTTCACGTAACACAATTTCAAGGCTTTTGTCAACATTTTCATTATCAGTTCCGAAATATAGATAAAACACACCTGTGTCAGAATATGGCGAATAGGATGATTCCACGTTGTATGCAATTCCGTTTTTTTCGCGAAGTGCCATATTAAGCCTGCTATTCATGCCTGGACCGCCCATAATATTGTTAAGTAGCAAAAGAGCAGGGCGTAAAGGGTTGTGAAGGTCATATCCAATATTTCCAAGAACTATATGACTTTGAAAAGTGTCCATCTCCTTATCTATTTTTTTTGGTATATAATTTCCAATTTTTAAACTTTCTCTTTGTCGAATATTTGCTTGTGCATTACCTAAATATTTCAAAACCAATTTTTCAGCTTTGGAAAAAAAAATATTTCCAACTGTACAAAATACCATAAGGTCAGTATTATAGTTGTCGGATAAAAAATCAGAAATCTCTTTTTTTCCGAACGACATAATAGTTTCTGGTGTTCCGAGAATATTTCGTCCCATTGGGTCATCACCAAAAAGAAGTTCTTCAAAATCGTCAAGAATAAGTTCGGCGGGGTTATCTTTGTACGAATTTATTTCGTCAATAACAACTTCTTTCTCTTTTTCAATCTCTTTTTGCGGAAAAATTGAATTGAAAGTAATATCACTCAAAAGTTCTATTGCACGTTCAAAATCTTGTTTCAGAAAAGAGGCATAAATAGAGGTTTCTTCTTTTGTAGTATAAGCGTTTAATTCGCCACCTACGTCATCAATTCTGCTTAAAATATGAAACATTTTTCTTTTTTTAGTTCCTTTGAAAAGCAGATGTTCGGTAAAGTGCGCTAATCCGTGCTGATAGGGCAGTTCGTTCCTTGAACCTGCATTAATAATCAGACCGCAATGTCCAACAAGTGAATTTACACGATGATGTACGAATCTGATACCATTATCAAGAGTTTTGCAAAATATTTCCATTATAAATTTTTGCGCAAAAATAGGTATAAACATCAAATAAAAAAAATATTATTCGTATTTATCTTGTAATTCAAAAAAAATTATCTACTTTTGCAAAAAATATTTCGAACTAAAAATTTTGTTAAATTTCATAAAAATATAGAAAAATGAAAAAAGAAATTTTAATTGTTCCCGATATACATGGTCGGGATTTTTGGCTACCTGCGCTTGATTATGAGGGCGAGGTGATTTTTTTGGGCGACTACACTGACCCATATCCGCAAGAAGGTTTTACAGAAGAAGATGCCTATCAAGGGCTTCTGAAAATTATTGAGTTCAAAAAGCAAAACCCCGACAGGGTTACTTTGCTAATTGGCAACCACGAATTGCATTATTATAACAGGGAATTTTTGGCAGGACGTTATAATGATAAATACGCTGAAAAGTATAAAGAACTTCTGACCTGCGACGAAAACAAAAATTTGTTCCAAATTTGCAGACAGATTGATAATTATTTGATTATTCACGCGGGATTGACAAAAGGATGGTATGATTTACACTACAACGAATTTAAAGATTTAGGCGCAACTCTCGAAGAGCAACTTAACAAAATCTTTTTTGAAAAGATGTATATTTTTCACGAAGCCGCATGGGAGTACCGTGGAGGATTTCACGATGCCGGAAGTCCACTATGGGCTGATATCAACGAAATTTGGGACGAAAAAGAACATTTTGCCCCCGATATTATTCAAATTGTTGGACATACGCAAATCATTAAACCTGAACCAATTATTAAAGATGCTGTGTGGCTTATTGACACCAAGCAACTATATCTATTTAAAGACAATAAAATTGAAAAGTTCATAAAAGTGTAATATTAAATAATTTAAGAAATGGCAACAATCAGAACAACTTACAAAGGAAATTTGCGCACCGAAGCCGAGCACCTTCAATCGGGCGCAAAAATTATTACTGACGCACCCACTGACAACCAAGGAAAAGGGGAAACATTTTCTCCAACCGATATGTTTGCAGCCGCTTATGCCAGCTGTGCATTGACAATTATCGGAATTGCTACTCAAACACATAAGTTTGACATTGACGGAACAATAGTTGAAACTACAAAAGTAATGGGAAATAGCCCGCGCCGAATTGTAGAACTTATCCTGCATTTTAAGTTCCCGCACGACAATTACAGCGACAAAGAGAAAAAGATTATTGAAGGCGCAATAAAAGCCTGTCCCGTTGCAAATAGTGTTTCACAAGAAATGACAATTACTCGGACTTTGAGCTTTGGATAATTAGCGGCAAAGTATATCCCCTAAATCTACAATCCAATATTATCTTTTAACAACTTGTAGCCTGCTTTACTTGCTTTGATAGTAACTCCGTTTTTGAGCCGAATATTATAACTCTCTTTACCAAAAAGTTCTAACCGTATCATAAAATCGGTGTTTACGATGTACGAGCGATGTATTCGAACAAACTGAGCTGGCAAAACAGACTCAAAATAATACATGGTCTGCTCTTTAATAAATTTTGTAGCCTCTGTATATATAAGGACATAATCGCCATAAGCTTCAATATAAAAAATATCAGTAGTTTTAATAATGTGAATATCAGAGCCTTGCTTTACTGAAATCCTCTCTATCTCAACATTTTTATTTTTGGGAACATTTGTAGAAACTTTTTTCAAACACTCTTTATTACATATATCATTATGTTCATCCTCATCTTTTTCTTTTTTAGATTTTTCGTGCCATAAAACAGTTATACCAAAGAATGAAACTCCGAAAACGGAAATAAGAGGAATTATTTCGACAAATTTCTTTATCGAAATAATTCCAAATATCCAACTGAATACAAATATAGTCAAAAGCGGAACAATCTGCATTATTATTACCATTGTCCATCTAATTTGTTTGATTTTCACCGCACGTAGAGACGACTGAAAAACAAAGACACCAAAGATTTGAAGGGTAATATAAATAAATGAAAGCAGCATTGCTTTAATGGCAGAAAAATTTCCATATAGTGCCACCAACATGGACAAAATAGCAGTTCCGATAATCGTAGATATTATTGTTCTGCTTTGATCCGCAAATTTTTCTATTTTTTCAATCATTCTCTAAAAACTAGTTTTTCAGTTCTATTCCACTCAAAGACAATTTTCCTCTTAAAATTAATCTGCAACATTCGTCAATTTTATCTGCCGATTTAGGTCTTTGGTCGTCTACTCCACTCATAAAAGAATTGAGTTCGGTAAGGACTAACCAATTATCTGGCAGTCGAATTTCGATTCCACCGCAACGGCTTTCGATGTCGATAAAAGTGTCTCCTTCTTGCAATTTTGTGCGCCGTAAATCTAGTTCGGTTGCTCCGAAATGATTAGTAATTTCCGCACCTTTAAAAATTTCATCCATCACAATATGCTTTGTGGCACTAAAAGAATTGTGCGAATAGACAAACCCGTTTTCAGTTCGGCAATCTTCCTTACTGAAATAATGTTCGTTACAACGGGAATGTTCACATTTTCTCTTGTTTCGAGGCATCAAAATTTTTACTATAGCTAATATACCCACGAAAACAAAAATCAGGGGCCAATAGATAGAAACCCAATCTTTTCCTGCCCCAGTAATAATCGGTATTAGAAAAAATAATCCTATACCCATTATAAACATGCCCCACAAATATCCTCTGTGAGAGATGGAATAAAGTCCAATGACCACCATCAACATTTGCCACGAAATTAGCACGCTAAAAAGTGATTCTGAAATTATTCCCATATTTCGCCCTACAAATATTAATCCTAAGGCGATGCTCAAAAGTGCGAAGCATACTAAATCTATTTTAGTACGACATTTGACTTTTTTCATTTTTACCTGAATTTTTACTGTTTTTTCCATTTTTATTTATGTTTATTATTAATAAAAAAATTCGGGTGCAAAAATATGGCGTTCCCACTTTCAATGCAATATAAAAACGATATAATGACAAAAATATTCGATGAATGGCGGAAAAAAACCGATAAAAAGTGGACATTTTGATTTCCCAGAGGGTATGGTAATGTGAATTTGCAGAGGTAATACATTTTTTCTTAAAGAGTTTTTTTGAGGCTTTTTTATTTTTTTGTCACAAAACTAACCTTTCAAACGACATATACGTAAAAGTAAATTGTGAACAGTTTTGAATGTATATATAAAGAAAATTATCCCAAAATGTATCGTTTAGCAAAGAAAATGGTATATGACCAAGATGTTGTTGCCGATATTGTTCAGGAAATTTTTCTCTATTATTACGAAAAAATGCAAAACGAAATTCTTGTTCTTAATCTTAAAAATTGGTTATTGCGGGCAGTAGTTAATAAATGTACCGATTATCTTAATAGAAAAAAGAAACACACTGAATTAACCGCAATCCAAGAATTAGCAACCGAAGACAACTCTTTTGAAAAACAAAACTCGAACTTAACATTAAGACAAGCAATTAAAAAGCTTAAACCATTAGAAATGAAATTAGTAATACTATATAGCGAGGATTATTCCTACAAAGAGATAGCACAAATTGCAGACATAAAATTTTCTTCCGTAGGAAAAACATTGTCGCGAGCATTACTAAAACTAAAAGAAATTTTAATAAAGATGAAATATGAAATGTATTGACAACACATTGTTCCAAAACTATATTGACGGGGAAACAACCCCTCAGGAAACCGAAATGATAAAAAAACATATCAACGGCTGTTCCCAATGTGCCCAAATATTTGAGCAACAGCGGATTTTTGCTACAAATATTAAGACAAATATTAACAAATTGGTAAACGAACCGATTAAAATACCTGATTTTATTGTTCCTGCAATCAAAAAGAGACATTTTAAAATCAAAATCAGACATATAGTGTATGCTGTTTCTGCGGCGTGCGCCATTATTGCGGTATTGTTTCTTTTTCCTAAAAAGAGCCAAGAAATCGAATATAGATTAATCTACTGTTTTGACGGCGAATTTGACTCAAATAAAACTTACGCACAGCAGGAAATGGTTATCAAAATGATTGATTCCAATGGCAAAATTATTTCTTACGAAGATTTTTTAACTTATCAATAAATATAATATGAAAAAGTATTTTGTTTTTCTTAGTTTTATGCTTTTAATGCATAATGTTTTAGCACAAGTTTTGCTTGATGTTTACAAAAAAGGCACTGTAAAATTAGTGCCCGACAGCGAATACGGAAAAGATAACCAATGGGATAAAGTGTTTGAGAGTTATTACGATACACTTTACAATGCTCATATAAAAAGTCCGATTGGAGTCCGTAAGTCTCTTGTGGTAATGCCCGATGGTTCGGTGGTTGTAAGCCACAGGTATAAAGATTTTTATTCTCTTTTTGACCCCGCAGGGAAATTTGTAAAAGAATTTAACTTAAAAGGTAGTTCAGGGAAAAAACTAAAAGAAGTAGATCAAATTCAAGGAATTATTAATAATAATTTCTATACCGATTTTGACAATATGGGTAAAAGTATCTGTTTTGATTTTAATGGCAATTATGTGAAAACATTGTCAGTCGATTATATGGTGTTTCAATCAGTTCCAATATCAAATAATAAAATTGCAGTTGCTGGTTGGGTTATATGGAAAGATAGGCAAAGAGATTTGGTTGCTATTATTGATTACAAAACAAATGAGCATAAAATTATTTGGGATTATTTCTATGTTACAAAAGGGGGTAATTTTGTTTACACTGAATCTCATGGATTTAAAGGAACTCCTATACCAAAAGGCGTTCCTATTGGAGAAGGGTTGCGCCCACAAATTGCATTTGTAAATAACAGACTTATTATTGCTATACCTGGCAGTGGCGATATATTGATATATGATGTAAATGGTAAATTTATATCAAAAGAAAAAGCTGAATGGGAGCCAAAATATATTTCAGTGCAAGAGCAAAAAGAAAGCAAAGAAAAAGCCATCGAAAGGGTATTATATGATATAGAACATAAAGAAAAAAAAGGGTATAGATTTTTCCCTGATTTAGCAACTCAGTTAAAAGATCTGAAAGCAGAATTAGAAAATATTACCACTCCCAAACCACTTCCAATGTTTTCTAATGTTTTAAAAGATTCGGATGGTAATTTGCTATTTTTCGAGATGGCTGAAACTGAGGGTGGTAACAAATTTAATGTATGGATTTATCAAGAAGGAGGTAAATTTGTTTGTCAAAGCAGTTTTGTTTGCGATGATTTTGATTTGATTATCACACCTTCAAAAATGGTTTTCCACAATGGTTATATTTATTCGCTACAAACACTGAAAAATGCGAAGGGAAATCCGCTGCGGCTTGTGCGGTTTAAGGTTACGAATTGAAAGTTGAAGGTTTTTAGAAAGTTTTATGTTTTATTAAAATACGAGCATATACTCTTTTGCCATTTATAAAAGGATAGCCAAAATTATACTCGTCTATTTTTGTATTAACCATTTGACCTACAATTTCAAATTGTTCGGGTGAGTATTTTTCAAGAAAACTTATAGGAACTCCCATTATGCCATCATAATCATTAGGAATAGCAACTGATATAGGCACTTCAATTGCATTGTAATTGTCATATCTATCATAAGATTCTTTTCCTTTTAATTTTTTTTCATTTAGTAGATTATCTTTCATTGACAAAAGATTTATTGGACAATGCCGCTTGCCGTGTTCAAGGTTTGTAAACCAACAAGTATTTCCCAATTTTTGTTCTGTTTTATCGGGCTTAATATATGATTTACAACCACTTGAAACTCCGAGCCAAATTCTATTTTCTTTAATTAAACGAAATACTTCTTTATAAGTAATTGCGTTCATACTTCCTATGATTAAAAATTGTTTATCAGCCTCAGTTAACCAATTTAAAAATTCTCGAAACAGCGAAAATGGTGGATTTGTTATTATCATATCAGCATCATCTCTCACTTTTTTTATTTCAGCACTTCTAAAATCTCCATCTCCTGTTAAGCGGGTTAATTGATTTTTATCACTTTTGAGTAAATATTTTACATCAAATAGATTTATCTCTTTCTCTTTGCTCAAATGAGAAATTTGAGTAATTTCAATTTTGTGAGGATGTTCTTTTTGATGACGGGTTGAACTCGCGAAGTATGTTGCTATTAGTTTTTTAAGCTTAAATTGTTGAAAATTGAGCGTAAAATATTTAAAAAAGTTGCTATCGAATGGGTTATCGCATGGACAAAAAATGGTTTTTCCGTTAAAAACATTTGGGTTGTAAACTAAATAGGCATTAATTTCATTCGCTATATCCTCAAATTTAGTATAAAACTCATCGTTTTTAGCATTTTTTGCGTTTGATAGATTTGTATTTGCCATAAAAAGTTATCAGTTATCAGTTTTCAGTTATCAGTTATTGGTTTTCAGTTATCAGTTATTAGTTTTCAGTTATCAGTTTTTAGTTTTCAGTTATCAGTTTTTAGTTTTCAGTTATCAGTTATCAGTTTTCAGTTATCAGTTTTTAGTTTTCAGTTATCAGTTTTCAGTTATCAGTTTTTAGTTTTCAGTTATCAGTTATCAGTTATCAGTTTTTAGTTTTCAGTTATCAGTTTTTAGTTTTCAGTTATTAATTTAAAACCTTATTTTAACCTTATTTTTCCTACAAAACAACCTTAGTAGAAAATCAGTTTTCAGTTATCAGTTATCAGTTTTTAGTTATCAGTTTTTAGTTATCAGTTTTTAGTTATTAATTTAAAACCTTATTTTAACCTTATTTTTCCTACAAAACAACCTCAGTATAAAAAAATACCTTCTTGCATTGTTCACACAAGAAGGTAAAAAATATTTTTAATATTTTAATAAATAAATAATATAAAGTGAAGTTTTTAAATAATTGATGCCATTTTATCTTTGCAATATTCTCCTCTTTTGAGTTTTTCGGCAACTTCTGCAAATGCTTTGATAGTATAATCAACGTCTTCTAAAGTATGAACTGCTGTTGGAATAATTCTCAACATAATTTGTCCTTTTGGAATAACGGGATATACTACAATTGAGCAAAATACGTTGTAATTTTCGCGCAGATCCATAGTAATTTGTGTTGCTTCGGGTATTGTTCCGTTTAAGAAAACGGGTGTTACGGGCGATTCCGTTTTGCCGAGGTCAAAGCCTTTGTCACGCAACCCATCTTGAAGGACACGTACAATTTTCCACAAGTTTTCTTTCATTTCTGGTTGACTTTTAAGGAGTTCTAATCTCTTTAATGCACCTATAACAAATGGCATCGGTAACGATTTTGCAAAAATTTGAGAACGCATGTTATAACGTAAATAATTAATAACATCTTCGCGTCCCGCCACAAAAGCGCCAATACTTGCCATCGCTTTTGCAAAAGTTGCGAAAATAATATCAACATCTTCGCTTACGTTAAAATGTTCGGCAACGCCTGCGCCCGTTGCGCCCATTGTACCAAAACCGTGTGCGTCATCAACGAGTAGCCTGAACTGGAACTCTTTTTTTAGTTCCACGATTTTGTCTAATTTTCCTAAGTCGCCAGCCATACCGAAAACGCCTTCAGTAATAATAAGGATTCCGCCGCCTTGCTTTTGCGCTAATGATGTCGCTCTTTCTAACTGTTTTCTCAAACTTTTGATGTCGTTATGATTAAAAACAAACCTTTTCCCAAGATGAAGCCTTAATCCGTCAATTATGCATGCGTGCGATTCGGAATCGTAAACTACAACGTCATTTCGACTAAGAAGCGTATCGATTATTGAAATCATACCCTGATAACCGAAATTTAAGAGATATGCGTCATCTTTTTTAACGAAATCGGCTAATGCAGTTTCTAATTCTTCGTGTTTACTTGTATGTCCAGACATCATTCTTGCGCCCATCGGGTATGCAAGTCCCCATTCGGCAGCGGCTTCGGCATCTGTTTTGCGTACTTCGGGATGATTGCCCAAACCGAGATAATTGTTCAAACTCCAAGTCAGTACCTCCCGTCCGCGAAATTTCATTTTTGGATGAATTTCACCCTCCAACTTGGGGAACATAAAATATCCATGTGCCTCTTTGCCATACTGACCTAAGGGACCCATATTTACACTTATTTTATCAAAAATATCCATGATAATTTTTTTTAAATTTGCGGCAAAATTACTATTATTTAAATTATTTACAAAATTATTCTAAAAAAATTAAAAAATTAATATCAGAATTCCTGACATCAAAAAATTTTTTAGTTGTTAAAAACGGAAAATATTAATTTTTCTGAGGAAACCAAAATGACCTACATCCCCACCGCCATAGAGCACACAGATAACACAGATAACACAGACATACACAGATTATTTGATAATAATAAAAAATTTTAATAATTAATTAAAAAGTCGGGATAATATTGACTGATTAAATTCAAAGCCGTATCTGTTTGAATAAACATTCTTTGCCTAAAAACTATTGCACCCAATGTTTTTTCATAATGTGGTATTCCCTAAGCATGAAAAACTAACAGCGGCGTAGTTGTTTGATAGAGCATTTTCTTTCCTACACTGGGATAAAGTAATCTAGAAACCAAATTGCGTCTGTGCGTTGTTAGGCTGATGATGTCAATATGGTTGTTTTGGATATATTTTTCCAAATCAGTCCAAAAGTCGTCTGCTTCGATTAAATCGCAAATAACATTGGCATTAGGCACAAGTTTTTCAACATAATTTTTTAGACTATCCATTTGCAATAAGTCCCATCTTTTATATTTGTCTAATCCTAAGTTAACGAAAAAAATCTTTAATTTAAGCGGGTGAACAATAGAAACAAGTTTTTTGAGGGCAACAAAATCAGTTATCTCAAAATTTGTTACATAAAGGATATTACATATAGTATCAATTTCGTGATAATCAAAGTCTTCCGGTATTGCCATCACCGGGACTTTTGCTTTTTCCATCACTTCTGCGGTAACGCTTCCAATAAGGTCAATTAATTTGCGGTTTTTTCCGCGTGTTCCCATTATGATCATTGCTGGATCATACTCTTTGCTGAAATTCAATATTTCATCTTCGGGAACTCCTTTAAGCAAATGATGCTTAATTACAGCCTTATTTCCGAGCAAAGCATTTTTTTCCTGCATTTTTGAAACGAATGATTTCATTTCAAGTTCTGCTTGTTCGTCAAGGTCAAGTTCGATTTCATCTAATCCCGTATCATAAATATATGCATCTTGAAACGGCATCGTACTGATTGATTGACAAAAATATACGTGTATAATTGTCAATTCTGCATTGAGTTGAATAGCAAAATCTAATGCTACATTTCCAGCTTTTTCAGAATATTCGCTGAAATCAATGGGCAACAACACCTTCGGCATCGTTGAACTATTTATTATTTTTTCTTCCATAAAAAAGATTATTTTATATTTAATTTTATTATAATTTCTATTTATTTATATTCGAAATATGGACGCATTCCTAACGGAATGCGGGTTGACTGATAAGCATTGTTTTCTACCGAGCGATGCATTCCTAACGGAATGCTCAAAGTGCTGATTTTGTTGATATTATTCTCTCATTTTTTAATGATTTTCAATTAATTTCATTAGTTTTTCGGTCTCCGTTAATACAAAAATTATTTTCTGATAATGCCTAACATCATCATAATCAAGAGTTCTATCCTTTCTATCTTTGAGCCACTTTTGAGCAGGTTGGTAGCCGCCGATGTAGAAATTCCAACTTATTAACGGAACATTGTCAAAATATTGTGTATCGTTAATGTAAACACGACCCCCCACGGAATCGTCATTGCGGGCTTGACCCGCACTCCCCTGCTCACCGTTGCCGTCATT
Source organism: Marinilabiliaceae bacterium (assembly GCA_009777175.1). Taxonomy (GTDB): domain Bacteria; phylum Bacteroidota; class Bacteroidia; order Bacteroidales; family Marinilabiliaceae; genus WRMI01. The sequence goes on along the minus strand of WRMI01000015.1, from coordinate 28,011 downwards.
TCGGGCTTGACCCGCAATCCCCCTTTTATATATTACTTTCTCAACCTTGTTACTACCATCAACGGGATAATCTGCTATTCCTAATTTAGTATCAACTCCTTCCATTAAGTGCAAATGGCGCAACTTACTGCCTAATTCAACTAAATTCCAAAATATTTTTGGATTAGTAGGGTAGGGTACACGTGGAAAATCTATTTTTAAAAATTCTTTGTATTTTTCGCGATATGATGGGCTGTGTAAAACGGCATAAATATAATCTAAAATAGCGATGGGGGCAAATGTGGTTTGTGTTTCCGCGAGAGGTGTTCCTATTGTGTCAATGGAATATTGTAATCCGAGACGTTCTGAAATTTCGTTGATAATTGTTTCGTTAAAATTAGGCACTCTTTCTACTTCATCGTTTATGATTTGCTTATCGGGCTTGTCGGAGTATAGATAAAGAGGAAAAACAGAATATGGTGCAAAAGGTTGTGAACTTCTTTCTATCAGTTTATTAGTAATAAAACAAATAAAATGCTTATAACCACCAAATTGTCGAGAAAAAACTAACGCAATATTGTCTTTTTTTTCAATGTGTTTCATCACTTTACTAGCGGAGCGACTTATTATTTCAGGAGTGTAGTAAATCCATTTTCTATCAAAAGGACGGTATTCTACCTGTTCTATGAATGAAGCATCAAAATGTTTACCTTTTATTATTTCTAATAGTTTATAACTACTTGAATTTTGTATTCTAAATTTTTGTTTAAAAACAATATCATAATTACCCGACAAAAGAATTTTAATCCTATTTTCAAGTTTTTTTCTATCGTTATCTATGAAAAGTTTATCCCTATCGGTCTGTAAACCCGTGTTATGTATTGGAAACAATTCACTTACTTTAAAACCTTTTTCATATTCTTCTTTAAATTCAATATTTTTGGGAACAAAAAAATAATTAGGTTCGTTAGGTTGTAATTCATTCCATTGAACTTTGTTGATGCTGTTGTTCAATAAGAATTTGAATTTATCTTCTCTTTTACCGTATAGGTCGAAATGAAAAATTTGAGCAAATTTTTTGTTTTGTTTCATATTAGTTGTATTTAAGCAGTTCCACAATCTGTTTTTTAGTTGGCAAAAAAGTTTCGTATTGAGATGCAAATATTTGTTTGTTGTTATCGGGGAGAGTAATTTCCACGATGGCATCTTCTTTTGTTTTGCAAACAATAATACCGATTGTATTGTTTTCGTCTGCTTGTTTAACGAAACGGTCATAAAAATTAACGTACATTTGCATTTGCCCTAAGTCTTGATGTTTTAATTTACCAATTTTGAGGTCAATAAGCACAAAACATTTTAGGAATCGGTTGAAGAAAACTAGATCTACAAAATAGTGTTCTTCGTTAAAGCTAAATCGGACTTGTCGTCCTCCGAAGAAAAATCCTTTACCTAATTCGAGCATAAAATTTTCTATTTGATTAATAATAGCGGTTTCTAATTCGGTTTCAGTATAACTATTTTTTTCTTCAAGCCCCAAAAAATCAAGTATCAGTGGGTCTTTAATAAGGTCTTTTGGATTTTCAACAATTTGCCCTTCTTTTGCTAGTTTTAAAATTTCTGATTTGTTTCTACTCACGGCAAGTCGTTCGAACAGCCCTGTATTAAATTGACGTTCCAATTCTCTCACCGACCATTGATTTTGATATGATTCTACTTCATAAAATTGTCTTTCGATTTCATTTTTTATTCTAATCAAAAAAGAGTAGTGTGTCCAACTAATTGGTAGAAAATTAACAAGATATTCGCTGTCGGAATTCCTCATAATTGATGAGGAATTTGGGAAGTCAGAATTCCTCGTCGCTGATGAGGAATTCTGGAAAATTTTAGCATTTCTCAACTCTTTTGAGGAATTAGAATAAATTAAAAAGAAATTTCTCATACGTTCTAGGTTTTGAACAGAAAAGCCTTTTCCAAAAACATTAGTCAAGTCGGCAGATACATTTAAAAGTAATTGAGAGCCATATTCTGCTCTTTTTTCTCCTTTTTGCCATTCAGCAACTAAAATCCTACCTACATTATAATAAGTATAAACCATAGCAGAGTTTATATTTTTTGCCACTGAACGCCTTGCCTGCTCTATCAAAGTAATTATTTTATCACTAATTTTATTCATTTTTTTCTCCTGTTTTAACAAAAATATTAATTGAAACACCTTGCATAATATCAAATACATTTTGGTCGGGTGTTCCGTCGGGGCAGGTCTCTTTTTTCTTGGCATTTCCGTGTAAATCAAGGATATATATTTTATCAAAAGTTTCGAGCAATTTTTTGCGCATTTGTCGGTGCGTAATTCCGTCAATAAAACTGTTATTAGTGATAAATGCCAATATGCCACAACCATTTTTCTCAATAAAATGTTGTCCGTATCGAATAAATTTTATATAGTCGTCGTCGAGGTTTAATTTTTTCTCATTTAATCCAATTTTGTAATCAGCAATAAGTTTTACTATCCAATCGCTTGTATTAATGCTACTTACACTATAAGGTGGATTTCCGATGACGCACATTACGGGTGTATCTCTCTTAATACGGTTTGCTTCGTTAGCTTCTGCACTCAACCAATCGACGAAAATAGTTCCTGTGTCGGGGTGATGTTTCTCTAAACTATTAGTTAAATATACTCGCAGACGTTGGTTTTTTGTGGGTATATATCCTGTTTCTTTGAGTAATAAATCGATTTGTAGGTGCGCCATTGCATAACTTGCCATTAATATTTCAAAACCGTTTAATCGTGGTAAAAGGTTGTTTTCTACATAGTTACTCCAAATACCTTTCATACCTGCAAATTTCATGTTTATATGTTTTACAACTTCTGCGAGGAATGTGCCTGTTCCTGTTGCGGGGTCTAATATTTGGACACGGTGATACTTTCCCCCTGCCTCCTCCGAAAGAGGAGGAGTAATAAACGATGCATCTGCGAGTCCTTGCGGTAAATTGAAATCATTAATCAGTATTTCGTCAACTGCACGAACAATAAAATTTACGACAGGTGCGGGAGTGTACCAAACACCTCTTGCTTTTCTGAGTGAGGCATCATATTCGCTCAAAAAAGTTTCGTAAAAGTGGATTATAGGGTCTTCTGTCCTTGTTTCATGTCCGTAGTTTTTCAGAATATCTTCTACGTTACAATGCAGGAAGATATCTGCAAGTCCGTCCACAATCCATTTAATACGGTCGTCAACATCTGGTCCTGCGATGTATCCGAATAGTTTACGCAAGAAAGGGTTTGTTTTAGGGATGAGTTCGGCTGCTTTTTGTCGCGAGAAAGTATTTAAGGATGTGTCGTGCAGTCTTGCTGCGAACATACCATAAGCAATGGTTTGAGCATAGACATCTGCAAACCCTTTTGGAGTTATGTCGTGTATTAATATTTGTTTAAAACCTTTTAATTGTTCTTTAAGAGTGCTGTCTTCTTGTTTTTCGGTGTCGTTTGTAAGCGATTTTTCGATGACATCTGAAAGTAGCCGTGCTTTACCTGCCATCATTGCGGCTAATTGTTGAGGATTTTTGATGCTTTGCCCTACGTGTGCGGCAAATTCTTTGATTAAATTTTCAAAAACTGTAAAATTTTCGGTTAGCGGTTTTATGGTTGTTCCTTCAACCTTTCCGATTGCTATTTTAGTTACAAATTCACCGTTTCTGTAGAAGTAAAAATCTAAATAATCGGTAAAAATAATGTTGTCCAAAGAGGCTTTGTATCTATCGAATTGCTCTTTATTTGTTTTTTTTCCTTCTAAGTCGGTGTCGCCAATATTTTTTGTTTCGATACATCCGATTGGTAAATTTTTTTTGGTGACAATATAGTCTGGTGCGCCGCAAAGTTGACGTTTAGGTTCGTTGGTAACTTGTAAATCGGGCAACAGTGTTTCTAAAAATGTTAGTAAATCACCTCGAAAGGAAAGTTCTGTGCCGTTTCCTAAATTGTATCGATAGTTTATAGTGTTGATGTATTGGGGTGTTGTCATGGTTTATTGTTGTTTTTCTGAGTTATTTCTATTTTTTGTTTTTGTTCATAATATTTTTAGCCTACATTATTCATATTATTTATTTTAACGCAAAGGCGCAAAGTTGAAAACGCGTTAATAGTTTTCAGTTTTCAGTTTTCAGTTTTCAGTTTTCAATTTTCAATTTTCAGTTATTTTTTTTGTGTTCCTTTGTGGTTAATAGATATTTTCATTTCTTATGAATAATGCAAGTTAAATACTTAATTCTAAAATCCTCGTGCGCCTCCTCAAATTGAATAGTAAAGTCGGGAAGGCTTTCTATTAATATTCACTAAAATATTGATGCTGATGCCAATTTTCGAATTTCGGCAAGTTTTAAAAGTAATGTATTATCTTTTTGTGCTAACTGCATATTATATTTTAATTGCAAGTGCATCAAAGAATCGGCAGGAATATCTAATGCGGCTTCAAACATCATTGCCGTAGTGATTGTAATTTGCCGTCTTTCGTTGAGAATGTCGTTTAAAATTTTGTAGGAAATCCCCATTTGTTTGGCTAACATTCTTTGTTGAATTTTACGATATTCGATTTCATCTTTCAGCACCTCACCCGGATGTGTAGGTGAAAAACCAAATTTAATTTTTGTCATAATATTTTATCAAATTTTATTTCCATATTGAGTCGAAAAACTCTGCAAAAATACTATTTTTTATTATTATCCACAAAATTTGAGGATATTTTTTTCAATGCTTTAGTTTTAATTGGTATACATAATTCTAAAATCCTCGTGCGGCTCCACAAATTTAATAGTAAAGTCGGGGTGGCTGTCCATAAATATCATTCTTTGAACTGAACTTTAAGCTCAATTAACCTATTTTTAACATCGTCGTTAAAAGAAGCAATATCTTTCTCTTTAAGTACTCCATCCATAAATAGTTCCCAAACTGTATTGAAGTACGAGACCCACCTAAAAAATCGTATCGGCGAGAAATATGTTTATCAAAAGAAACAACTTTTTCGAACAATTTTAGATAAATGTCGTGGGGCTTTGCGTCCCAATCAGAACTATTTGTGAATTTTGCAATTTTTAGCCCAAACGATTTACATTCGCGCTGAAGTCCTATATCTATCAGCTCACGGGCAATTCTTTTTTGACTTTTTGTTAATTCCATAATTTTTTGATTATAAATGATTATTTATATAAAAACTTTATTTTCGGTTATTTATTTGTTTGATGCCCCGAATTGCGCTACATGTAATTCATTTCAATAAATTCAATGCATCGCCTTACGGAGTTAGTCAGAGGAATTTGTATTTTTTCTCATTTACTCATTTACTCATTCACTACAAGGTGGACGACCGCAAGGGTGCGCCCCTACACTCATTCACTTATTTACTCAGTATGTTTTTCAATTAATTTCATTAGTTTTTCTGTCTCCGTTAATACAAAAATTATTTTCTGATAATGCCTAACATCATCAAAATCAAGATTCCTGTCTTTTCTATCTTTGAGCCACTTTTGAGCAGGTTGGTAGCCGCCGATGTAGAAATTCCAACATATTAACGGAACTTTGTCGAAATATTGTGTATCGTTAATATAAACACGACCACCCACGGAATCGTCATTGCGGGCTTGACCCGCAATCCCCTGCTCACCGTTGCCGTCATTGCGACCCGCAATCCCATGCTCATCCAAGCCGTCATTGCGGGCTTGACCCGCAATCCCCCTTTTATATACTACTTTTTCAACCTTGTTACTACCATCAACAGGATAATCCGCCAGACCTAATTGATATTCAACTCCTTCCATTAAGTGCAAATGGCGCAACTTGCAGCCTAATTCAACTAAATTCCAAAATATTTTAGGATTAGTAGGGTAGGGTACACGTGGAAAATCTATCTTTAAAAATTCTTTGTATTTTTCTCGATATGATGGACTGTGTAAAACTGCATAAATATAATCTACAATATCGTTGGGGGCAAAGAAACTTTCCAAATGAGAGGATTTTTTTTCTTCCGTATATTGTAATCCAAGACGTTTTGAAATATCGTTGATAATTGTTTTGTTTAAATTTGGCACTCTTTCTACTTCGTGGTTTATGATTTGTTGACTGGACTTGTCGGAGTACAGGTAGAGTGGCGCAATGTATGTTTTACTCCCAATATTATGACCGTCTGTTATTTTGCTTGTGATAAAAATATCTCTGTAAGGAATAGATTTATTGGGTACTATCCTTTCAAATACCAAACCTGTATTTTCGCGGTTTACAAAATGTTTCATTACTTTATTAGCGGGGCGGCTTATTATTTCGGGCGAATAATAAATCCATTTTCTGTCAAAAGGACGGTATTCTACTTGTTCAACCAATGAAACATCAAAATGCTTACTTTTTATTACTTCTAATAGTTTATAACTACTTGAATTGTGTATCCTAAATTTTTGTTTAAAAACAATATCATAATTACCTGATAAAAGAATTTTAATCCTATTTTCAAGTTTTTTTCTATGGTTGTCAACGAAAAGAGTATCTCTATCAGTCTGTATGCCAGAATTGTAAATTGGAAATAATTCGTTAATCTTAAATCCTTTTTCATATTCTTCTTTAAATTCAATATTTTTGGGAGCAAAAAAATAATCAGGTTCGTTTGGTTGTAATTCATTCCATTGAACTTTGCTGATGCTATTGTTCAACAAGAATTTGAATTTATCTTCTCTTTTTCCGTAGAGGTCGAAATGAAAAATTTGTGCTAATTTTTTGTTTTTGTTTTGGTTCACAATGTTTTGTTATTAATTTTTGTAATACGGATGCCTTTCTAAGAGAATGTTTAAAGTGCTGATTTTGTTGCTATTATTATTCATTATTTTGATAAACAAATATTTATCGAAACCCTTTGCACACTATCTAAAAAAGTGTGAGCCAATTATGAGCCAATTGAGCCAATTATGAGCCAATTATGAGCCAATTAATTGAAGTTGCTAATTCATAAATACTTCCTGCGCCAACACCACTATTTTTGAAAACTTTATAAGAGTCTGTTAATTCTGTAGTAATTCCCATATTATTTCTGATTTTATTGGGAAGTTCGTCCATCAACAACTTATAATCTTTCACGCCAACGACATTTCCGCTATCGTCTTTGCCAATATAAATCCGTCCGCCTTGTGCGTTAGCAAAACCGCATATCCATTTCAGATAATCATCGTGCCAACTTTGCTTGTATTCTATGTTTTGTGTTTCGGGCATAATTATATATTCTTAAAATATCCAAAATCGTTATCAATAACTAAACGTCTATCTAAAAATAAATTGCTCATTTCGCAACTTGTGTCAGGGACAAGCGAACAGGAATGACAAGCGGCTAAATTTAATTGTGCAACACCCTGTCCTTCGTTTTCGCAACAAATTGGGTCGATAGAACAGTCTTTAGCTCGTTGTAGTGCGCTTGTGATAATTTCTTGTAATTTGTCAAGATTATTACACAATTTCGTTAATCCACCTAAATATCCGTCCGTTCCGTCGTATGCTGAAATCAAAAAACCGTTCATATTTTCACTTACATACAATCGCTCTTGCAAAGACGACATCGGATAACCGCATACATACTCAAATTCACGAATAAATAAGTGTGCAAGCGTATGTATTAGAATTTTTCTTGCTGTGAGTTTTTTTGCTTCAATTTTATGAGATTGCCAATCGGAATCTTCTGCGTGGCCTTGAATTACTTTTATTCTTTCATTAATAGTCTCATTTTGTTCCCATTCGTTTAATTTTTGTTCATCTAAAACAAATAAAATACCTTCGCCATAATTTTCAATTGCAGGTAATAAACGAGTTTCAAAACTATTTCTTGAAACAGATTGCCGTTCAACTTTGTATTTTTGTTGTTTGTAATTATCTTTGTTTAATAAAATACTATCAATATCAATTGGCTCATTGCGAGTAAACGAGGTTTGCACGGTAATTTTTTTCAAGCGGTCAATTTTTACCAATTTTTCTAAACCATAAATTTGGTCTTTTACATTTATTTTTATAAACCGTATTGCTTTGTCATCTGGTTGGTTTTTGTTCAAAAAATAATCATATTCGGTTTGGCGATAAACAACATCTGGGATAAAAGTAATGTCAGCGTCTTCCAAATATTGATTGATTATTTCAATGGCTATTCCACTTCGCCTTGAATATTTTACTAAATCGTTTTGTTCAAAATCTTCATCATTTACAATCGCATCAATTTCTGTTCTTGCTTCTGTTGTGAGGTGTAAAATCTGTTTTTCTGGAATCCATAAACTACACAATGTGTTAGCGTAATAAATACAATTGCTCGTTTTGATTTTAACAGTTGATTTTTTAACACATTCTTCTATTATCGGCTGTCCTTGTTGTAATCCAATCCAATGCCTTAAACCTCCACATTTTTGTTGAAAACCAAAAATACCTTTTAAAGTAGCTGATTTACCACAATTCGCGCACTTAATATGAATACCCGACAAATCCGTATTCTCGCTACTTATCGTGTAATACAACTCTTGTTCGGAACAACATTTTTCATATTTCAGTTTGATTTTAGATTTGCTTTCTTGTTCGTCAGCGTTATTGTTTTCATCTTCTGTATCACTTTCAATTATCGACTCGCGATTATTCCAATACTCCCAAGGTAAGTCCCAAATGTGCCCGTTATCGCAGGTCATAACGAAACGGACTTGCTCTAAATGTTCGCTTTTACAGTCATAATTAAAACATTGTAAATCAAATTCTTGTCTGCCTGTTCCCCAATGTTTTTTCCATTCTCTTAAATTCATAAAACGGTGACAACGAGGACAGTAAAACCACTTGGGGAAATAATTAGCCTGCGGTTGTACATCTGTTTTCCAACCTTCATCCTCAATAGGAATGGAAACTAAATGTTTCAGTCTGGGGAAACAAATACGCAAACGATTTACCAACCTATCGTCTATAATAATATGTTTCTTTATTTCGTGGTCGAAATAATTTGGATAACCCCAATTATCAAAAGTTTCAATAATTATAGAGGCATCGGGTGTATCAATGACAGAGCCAACCCCGCCGTAACTTGAAATCATTTTACTTCTTCCGTGATTTATGTTTTTATCTTTTTCTGCCATAATTAATATCTTTTAATTTTGATACTCGCACTTGGCTCAACACTTCGCATAGATTGCATGCCAACCAATACATCTTCTGCATTAGATTGTTCTTGAATAGGTTTTAGCAAATTTTTCTTTTTTTCGGTTTCGTGCTTCCCCCCATAATAATACAGGCCGCCATCACGACTAAACGGTGGACTTTGCTGTATTTTGTATTCCCATTGTTGAATTAAATTTGTAACTTTTGCGGCAATCAGTTGTTTATCTTGGTTGTCGGCAAAAATGTGAGTGTTGAAAATCTCATTTAGTTCACTTGTAAACTGTTCTTTGTTGTCTGTCAAATAGTAAGGCATTTTGTTATCAGCAAACCCTAATTTATGTCTGAAATAAGTTACCATGGAAGTAAACAATAATTTTTCTAAAGCATTTTCCGCAAAAGGAGTTACACTGATTGGCTCAACTTGTTTGTATAAAGTTTTGTGAAATGGCACAAAGTCCTCAAAATATGACAAATCTCGTGTATTGTTCGGGTCGAATAAACTAAACACGACACCCTCATTTTTTCTTGCTACCCGACTACTTGCTTGAATATATTCTGCTGTATTTGGGGGCATACCATTCATTAACATAATTCCAAGTCGCCCAACGTCAAGTCCTACGCTTATCATATTAGTTGCCAAAACAATGTCGAAAGATTGTTGTTTATACCTTAATTCTCCATCAAAAGAAATATTCAGTTTATCCAAATTCTTTTTAATTTTTTCGTTTTTAATTCGACTAGTTAACTCCAAATGCTTATAGGGCAAGTTAGTATAATTATAGATATATTGACCTTGGTTCATCAAATACCGCACTTGTAACTGTTTGATTTCGGGCATCAATTCAGCGGTAATTTTATTGGAAAAACGTCCTATATGTTTCAGACTTTTGAAATAAGAAAGAATTGTCCAAAATTGGTCGACATCGGTTTTGTCTGCGCTTTCTTCCCACAATTCCAAGCGAGAAAAAAGCAATGCCGCATTCAATCGAAGATTTGTCATTGTTTGCGTTTTGCCAGTCGGCAAAATTCCAACATAACGTCTTTTGCTGTCGGGCAAAGTTTTTGAGAAAAATGTGTTATCGGCATTTGTGGCATTTTGTGGAAAAATTTGTACTGCACGGCTATACAAACCTTTGACCTGTTCTTCCACATTTTTAACTGTTGCAGTAGAAACTATGATTTTGGGCTTTTGTGTTTCGGTAGTGCAAAGTGATAAAATTACATTTTCAAACAAACCGACCAAACTGCCTAACGGACCACTTAACAAGTGTAACTCGTCTTGTATTATGAGTTCCGGTTTTCTATTGTCGTTGAAATTGAACAGACTTGTAGCCTCGCCTTTCCACGCTAACTGTGCAAATTTATCTACTGTAGCAAAAAGCACTGTCGGCGGATTTTCGTAAATATCTTCATCAACTAAAACTATCGGTAAAATATTATTATTTTCGGAATATTCACAATTTGGATTTAAACAGTAACTTTTTAAAGCATCTTTACTAATTCTATGTCCAATTTTTGGAGTGTCATTTTCTTGTATTTTTCCAACCATTTTTGTGTTACACCATTGGCAATTAGATAGTTGGAATGGATTTATTGCGTATTGATTTCTGTTTAATAGTTCTTGGGTTTTTGCTAATTTTTTCTCTGCACAATTGTTGTCATTGCTCTTGATTTTATTAGGAATAGTAGAACCACCTACCCAAAAACCAATAGTAATTCGTTCACTTCCTAAATCAGTATTGTTTTTGCGGATAAACTCGCAAGCCAAAATTAACTTTGTGGCTCGCTCGAATTGTTGAGCAGATAGCAAACGCAATGTATAGCGAATAATGATATTTACACCACCGTAAGAATTGGGATATTTCAATCTTCGCCAAAAAATCAAAAATGCCGAAAGTGTTAAATATGCTTCTGTCTTACCACCACCTGTTGGAAAATACAGCAAATCAACTAAATCCCTATCATCTGAATTTTCTTCAATAAAAGAGGGCAAACATTGTAAAATAAATGCTAATTGAAAGGGGCGCCAACTTGGTGTTCTTTTAGGATTAGGATAATCTGCTATTTCGTAATCGTTATAATCAAGTTGCGGGTTATCTGTTCTTTCAAATGCTTCAAAACCGTCTTTCTTACCAGAAAAATGTTTTTCGTTTTGGAACATTTGCAGGTAAATCGCCGAATTTGCTAATTGAAATGCACGCAAAGCATCTTTATTGTTTTTCAATAATTCAATGCCGTACTGCATTCGTTTTTGAATTGTCTTGCATTTTTCAATATTTAAAAGCGCTAATTTTTTTTCGTTATCGTAAAACTTATTTGCTTTGGCTTCTTCTTTTTCAATCCATCCTGAATAAGCCTTTGATAATTCTTTAAGATTTTGAATAATTGTGTCTTTACTTTTACTAAAAGAAGAAAATTGTTTTATTTCCATAAGTTTTTTGTCAAGATTTTCAATATCAGTGCTTTGGCTTTTTACATTGAATTGCGGTAAAAAAGTGGAACTTACCCAGGTTGGCGCTTTTGTATCATCTTCGAAATCTTCCCAAGTGCAAGCAGTATTGTGTCCTATACCGTAAGATAGTTTTTCTCGGTAGAGGAAGTCCAACATTTTATCTTCAGAATTTTTGTAAGTCTTGCTATCGTAATCGTTAAACGGTTGTAAATATGGAGTTTCTACTTTAAGTTCTGTTTGAAATAAACAGGTTTGGTTTAATCTTTCGTTAGCAATGGAAAAATTTTTGCGCTGAAACAATAAAGGGTTTTCAATAAAAACTTTAATGATGTATTTACTACTTGCCTGCGGTTCATATATTTTGAGATGCAACTTTAAATAATCTTTTAAAAAATAATCTTTGCCTTCTTTCTCCAACTTCCCTTTCCACCAATTATCGCAATTTACTCCTTCAATATCTGATAAAAGAGTTTCAAAATGTTGATTTTCTGATTGTTTTATGGTATCAAGCGAAATAACCGTTTCAATCACATTGTTGTAGCGTTTGTATTTGTCCTTGAAAAATAGTTTTATTAATGTTTTGAACAAGTCGCTTTTGCTGTGCTCTCTACCCAATGAATTAAGACAACTATTTCGGATTAGTTTTTCGCCATTTTTTAAATCTTTTAGTTTGAGTAATTTATTTTCGGAATCATATACGGCAAACTGCTGTAATCCAAAATTACTCAACAACTCAATGCTATCTCCACCGTAAGACAATGCTATTTCTTTTGCATTTGCTTTTTTGTAATTGCCGAATGAAATTTTAATTTTCAATTCAGGGCATTCTTTTGAAATTGCAAAGGAAATTCCGTATTGTGATGGAAAAAATGTGCTTGCCGAATATGCTGTTTCTTTATCGTCTTCTTTACTTTCAGTTGTTGTATTGTCGTTGATTTCTTCTAAAATTTCAATGCCAATGTCTTCTACGATTTCGATAGGCGTTTCTTCGTTTTTATCATTGTCTTCTACAAAATCTCCAATGGCGGTTTGTTTTGAATATAAAATGCCTGAAAAATAACGAGATAAAGGCTTATCGGCAATTATTTCGTCTAAAAAATTCACTTTGTCGGTACACTCAAATAAATCCGTTCCGGGACCTATCAATTCTTTTTGAACTCTTGAAATCACTTTTTCTCTATTGCTCATCGCTAACCTCCTCTATTTTTGTTATTGTTAATAATGGCATTTTTTCGTCAATAAATTTTTGCAATGTTTCTTTTGAAAACTGCTTTTTTGTCAAAATATCCCCTAATGTTTTTTGTTGAATAAACTGTTTAAGTTCTTGTTTTACACCCCGTCCCAAGGCAATGGTTGTGCTAATATACAATTTTTTGGATTTCTTTAATTGAGAAAAAACATCTAAATTATCACTCAATTCGAGAATCGCTTTTAAGTCGGTATTAAACATCGGAAATTTGCGATTTCCACGAAAATACGCATCAACGGTGGCGGGTAAAACTCGTAATCCTTTTTGTTTTAATAAATCGTATAAATTTTCACGCTTTATGTATTTATTTTCAAGTTTTTTAAGTGCGTTTTTCCACAATGCAGAGTGTTCTTCTACTTTTCCAAAGATTTCAGGTTCTTCGGCAATCGCAATTTCGATTAAATTTTCAGCCAAATCCTTTGGATAAATGCGAATTTTCTTGTTCTCATGAAGTTTATAAGTTTTTAAAAGATTTCCTTTCGCATCAAAAACGGTCTCGTTGCTTTCCAACTCAATTATTGATTTGTCGTTGAAAGTAATTCGATAGGTAATTTTTTCTTCCAAATCATCTAACAAACTGTCACTTTCGTCTTTGTACCCATAGTATGCTACATTTGAACGTTTTTCAAGTCGCTCGATGATTTGTTCCAAAGTAGGACTGACTTTGATTTCCTGTTCAATGATTGGCTCGTATTTTATACCACAAAGCGAAAACCTATCTTCGCGTGTTAGTTCTGTTTCAAGCCGTTTTTGGTACGCTTGTAACTGACGTAAATAAAATTCTTTTTCCTGTTTGTATAATATTAACTGCACATAATTTGGTAAATTGTATATGTAGTCAAAATCCTTTGAGCCATTAAAAGAATAAAAAACAATCGTTTTATTATTGGCATCACTACTCTTCAACAGTTTTTTGAGTTCTGCATTTGTAATGATTTTACATTTACTACTTCTGATTGATTTCAATAAAAATTCTTTATCTCTATTCTCTACTACAAGTAACAAGTTTTTTGTGGCACTACTTATTACTTTTTTCAATATATCGTGCTTGTAATTGTTATTTTTAAGATAAAGGATAAGGGCTTTCAATGCATTTTTGGGGTCTTTATCCGCAAAATCTTCATATCCACCATCATTTCGTTCCAATTCTTTGTTTCTTTTAAGCAACCAAAGTACATCATCAAACTGTTCTTCTTGAATGGCATTCAAGGCTAAACGCAAAAAATAACCGTAAGAATTTAGTTTAATAGGAAATTCAAGTGAGGAAATATATTTGATACAATCTTCAAAGTGCTGTATCAAAGTATCTAATTCATTGTCTTGAATGCAATTTACATCAATTTTATTGCTTGTTTTTTCTTGAAGCAAGTTGATTTCTTCTTTATGCCAATTCCATAAATAAATATTATTGACTTTCTGTACTTCGCTTTCATTTGAAAGTACAATCAATTTGAATTGATATTTTGATTGGTCTTGTAAGATTTGAGAAAGTGAGTTTAAATCTGTACCGCAAACAACGATTGTATCAACAACAATATTCTTTTTTAAAATTTCTTCATAACAAACTTCATATTTTGGAGTTATATACGTAATGCAATCTTCTAACGCCTCAATAGATCGTTTTTCTGTTTGCTCTCCGTCTCGTGTGTTTGGTAAATAAATCGTGGGAATACAATCTTTATTCTTCAAATTGTTCCACATAATTTGTCCTGCTATCAGAACAATCTTTGAAGAAAAATGAGTAGGCAAAAATCCATAATCACTTATATCTTTGAAATAACTCTCATATTTTGAGAGAGTGCTATTTCTTGTACTTTGCTTTATCTGAGTGTAATTTCTATTAAGCCTATCAAATGTTGAGATTATTTTTAAATTACTTTCGTCTTTATCTTTTATTAAAATATAGTCAGAGCCGATAATTTCTTTTATTATATAAATATTGTTTCCTTTTTCACCTTTCCTTTTTAACTTGTCTCCAATAGAAAAGTCTTTTAAATAAGCGTGATTGGTAAATATTTGTTTAGAAAAAACCTCGAACAACATAATTGTAATTTCTTTCAAATCATAGCGTTTTGGAAAATTTAAATGAACATTCTTGCCTCTACAATTAGCCAAAATAGTGGAAGTAGTTAGATAACCGACTATATTGCAATCTTGTGATATCGAATATTTGTTTATCAGTTTATTATAATAATTTTCGTTAAGCATATTCTTTCGATTCTTTTTCTTTCGCTACTACTGAAGTAACTGGGTCGGCAAGCTAAAATCACATTTGTTATTATTTTTGACAATTTTTTTACAAAGATACAACTATTTTCTGAATTGTGGCTTTTTATACTCATTTTCTACCAAATTGGTGGTGTTCCTCTTTTTGTTGTTATTTCTATCACACCATTTTTGGCACGTTCTCCATATTTTTCATAAGCTTTTTCGCCTTTTAGTACTTTTAATGATTTCAGATTGTAATCAGGCAAAAAAAACGCATGTTTCAACTATTTTATTGTCAATAACATAGAGAGGAGCATTTTCATCAAATTCATATTTTTTCAATGTTTGAGCAAATTGTTTTTCCTGTAGTGACATCATAAAAGATACAGGAATAGTTACTCTGCTATCCACTTTCTCTTTGTTTTTGATAGCAGGTTTCCATTTTGTCATCATTTTAACAATACGAATTGCTTCCTCATCAAGTTGAGGGTCTGTTCCGTTTTCTATAATTACGTTCTGTAATGTTCCCTCTTTTGTAACTACAAATGAGACATTTACAACGCCTTCGATGCAATTTTGCCAAGCCTGAAACGGATAAATTGCGTTTTTAAAGATAAATTTTTCAATTTTGCTGGGTTGTCCTTTGAATACTGCTGTTTTATCAACATGAGTGTAAATAGAATCTTGAGAATTGATGTTCTCAGCCTGAGTTGTTGAATAACAAAAAATGATTAAAAAAAATATGATTAAAAGTCCGTTTTTTGTTGTATGATACTGTTTCATAGTCTTTTAGGTTAAATTAAATATTTTGCAAAAATAATAAATGTTTTGTTAATTTAAAAAAAACAAAAAATATTTTGCACACAATAAAATATTTTGTTTACCTTTGCATTTTATTAATTGTTAATAAAAACTTAGCCTGGGTGGTGGAATTGGTAGACACGTTAGTTTCAGGGACTAGTGACAGCAATGTCGTGCAGGTTCGAGTCCTGTTCCAGGCACAAATAAAAATGTTAACCTGCTAAATATCAGATGTTAGCATTTTTTCGTTAGGGGTTTTTGCCGACTTTTTGACCCATATCCAAAAATTGTACCGAAAGAATAGATTTTTAAAAACCTCTAATATTTAATATTTTAAACAAATGAAAAGTTTCAGAAAAGAATTGTGGTTTAACACCACTTCAAGACGAGAGTACATTAATATTACCCCAGAGATAAGGAGCTGTTTATCTGAAAGCGGTATCAAAGAAGGTTTGTTGCTTGTCAATGCCATGCACATAACCGCAAGTGTTTTTATCAACGATGATGAGAGTGGACTGCATCACGATTTTGAAGTTTGGTTAGAAAAACTTGCACCCGAAAAACCTTATAATCAGTATCGCCATAACGGATATGAAGACAATGCTGACGCTCATTTAAAACGTACAGTAATGGGACGCGAAGTAGTTGTTGCAGTTACAAATGGCGTCTTAGATCTTGGTCCGTGGGAACAAATATTTTATGGTGAATTTGACGGAAAAAGGCGAAAACGTGTACTATTGAAAATAATTGGCGAATAAAGTTTCTAATTAATCAGACCATTCTTATTGTCAGCCCACTCCGAAAAGTATTCTCTACCACAATGTACACAAAGAATGCACAAAGAGCACAAGTTGATATTTATATTTGTGAAATCACTTTGTGACCCCTATGGTAAAGTAATATGATGAAATGACATCAACACTTTCGTCGTATTGAAAAAAAACTCAAATACTGAGCAACTAAAACGAAAATTCAAATTAAAACTTTATACTATATTTCAAATAAGGAATTGGAAATGAAAACAATGAAATCTGCTCTAATGTTCGTTGGGGGGAGTGTTGGTTAGTTCCGTTATTTGAGGCATAGTAGAGGACAAAGGGGTTTTGACGACCATAGGCATTAATAACCCCGAAACCTAATAAATTTTCCCATTTTTTGTTCCAAGTATAATTAAATCCCATGTCTAAACGGTGGAATTCGGGTAATCTGTATCCATTAATTGCTGTAACACTCACCGAATGCCCCCTCCCTGAGTTAGAATCCTGAAAAGGAAAATCAGGTGCAAAATATTTCGTAGAAGGCAACGAAATAGGCGTTCCTGTACCAAAGAGCCACAACGCTCCCATATCCCATTTACTGTTAAAACGATAATTCATATTTATACTGATATCGTGTCGTCTGTCGTTTCTGTCGGGGAATGGCGCACCATTGTTGAGTTCGGCAAACGTATTTGTTGTCTGCGCTAAAGTATATCCAAACGAACCCGTCAATTTTCCACTATTTTTGCTTAATAGGAATTCAGTACCGTAAGAAATACCTTTTCCTGTTGTCAATTTATCTTCCCAATTGGTGCTATAATCAAAAAAACTCGAACTTTCCTTATAACTGATAATATTTTCTAACCATTTGCAATAAAAATCTACATTAATAGAATAATCTGATTTTTTTCCAAAAAAGAAATCAATTCCGATTGTAGTTTGTAAAGCTCTCATTGGTGGTATTTTATCTGTTACGGGCAACCATAAATCTGTGGGCAACGAAATATTCGAAGAATTTAATAGATGAATATATTGAGACATTATTCCTGCCGAGCTACGCAAATTAATATGCGGTGTCAAAATATAGCGGGAAAACCATCTCGGCTCTATTGAATAATAATACTTCTTTTCGCCACTAAACATAATTGTACGAACTCCCAGATTAGTGTTAAAGCGGCTGCCAATATTAAATTCATTTTCATAATAAACATGATATTCTTGCTCTCTAAGTTGCTCATCTTCAAGTATTGAGTAATTTTCTCCTGTTTCATTTTTTCCTTCAATAAAATCTACACGCGGGTCAAAGATGTGATGTACCACATTTGCTCCGAAACGAGACAATATCCCTTTTGTATGATAATAGTCAAAATCTAATTTAACGTTAAAATCTTTAATACCACTTTGATATCTTTGCAAAAAACTTCCCCAAAGGTTGTCAATTTGGTTATTTCTTAGGACATCGACATTAAAACCGTAGTTAGAATATGAAAAAGTTAAATTTGAAAAAAACTTATTGCTAATCAGAAAGTTCCATCTTAAAGAGGTGGCTAAATTACCCCATCCAACGCTATTTTCATCGTTTATCCTCTCCCTAAATTGTCCCGTTTCTGAAATGATATTTACATAATTATAGGTCGTATAATATCGGTCTCGACCGACGTAAAAACTTAAATATAAGCGATTTCTGTGGTTCGGATAATAATTAAATTTTGTATTTATATCGTAAAAATAATAATTTGCTCGTTCGGAGCTATTTCGTTGTAATAGTGCAGTAATTGCGTCAATATAAGTCCTGCGACCCGAAATTGCGAACCCCCCTTTTTCTTTAATAGGTCCGTCAAGTGAAATACCGGAAGATAAAATTCCAAGATTAATTGCACCTCTAATTTTTTCATTATTTCCTTCGTTCATTCGTATATCTATAATTGATGACAGCCGACCTCCGTATCGAGCAGGAAATGCCCCTTTCATTATTGCGACATGTTTAACGGCGTCAGCGTTAAATATAGAAAAAAATCCTAAAAGATGACCTATATTGTAGACGGGAACATCATCTAAAAGTATAAGGTTTTGGTCTCCGCCACCACCTCTAACATAAAGTCCTGAAAATCCCTCAAAACCACCCTGAATACCCGGTAAAACCTGAATATTCTTTATTAAATCAGCTTCGCCAAGTAACGCAGGACGATTTTTTATTTCTTCGATGGGTACAACGAATACGCCCATACCAGAAATATTTTTAAGTTCAGGATATTGGTAACCAATAATTGGTACTTCCTGCAATTGAATTGATGAGGTCAGTGCAAAGTGAATAATCGTATCATTTTTTATAGTTATGATTTTGTCGACTGGCGAAAAACCAACGTAAGATGCTCTTATTCTGTGCATTCCTTCGGACATCGTAATGCTATAAAAACCGAAATTATTGCTGATAGTTCCAAGATAAGTATCTGGATTATAGATATTTGCTGCGGGAAGTCTTTCGCCAGTAATTTTATCTGATACAAATCCGCTGATTGTAAATAACTTACCTTCCGGTTCGGCGAGTTTCAAAATAATTCTGTTCTTCCTTATTATATATTCGAAGTCGCACTCTGAAAAGAGAATTGTTAAATGTTCGGTCAAGTTTCGGTTTCCTTCGGGGAATATCGTTTTTTCTTTTAAACAAAGTCGTGAACTATAACTAATTACCCAGCCTGATTTCTGTTCGAGTTCTTTTATGACATTTGCCGAAGAGGTTTCCATCTGCGGAACATGAAATATTGGGGTGGTTTGGCAAAACGAAGACAATGAAAAAGAGAGTATCCCCGAGAGGAGGATACCTCTAAAAACCAACTGTTTGATATAATTATGAAACGAATATTTCTCCGTGAGCATAAATAAAAAATTAGCCCGCGAAATTAATCAGATATTATTAATATTCCATTATAAAGTTTAAACTTTTTTTCAAAATGTAGCGAAAATTCTTCTAAAATTTCTTGTAGCGAATTGCCTGTAAACCTCGTTGTAACTGATATATCGCTGGTTGTGTCTAATCTGATAGATTTTATTTCTGGGTAATAATTTTTCAATATTTGCGCAACATTGTTTAGAGTTACGTTATTAAATTCTAATAATCCTGTTTTCCACGATAAAAAATTAGCATCTTTTATTATTCCTCTATCTATCAGATTTTTACCCATTACTGCCCATTCGCCTTCTTTGACTATTATTTTTTCGTTATTATTTGCAAAAGAAACTTTTCCATCTGTTACGTTTAGTTCTACGGATCCGTCGGGTTTGCGAGCATCAATGTTAAATGAAGTTCCTAAAACCTGGACTGTTATTGTTCCGATTTCAACGTTGAATGGTTTTTTCTGGTCGTGGGTTACTTCAAAATATCCTTCGCCTGTGAGTTCTACTTTCCGTTCTTTTCCAACAAATGCGGACTTAAACTTAAGCGATGAATTTTTGTTCAAAAATACGATACTTTCATCGGGTAAAACGATGGAATCGGTGGACATCCCAGTTTCAAAAAC
The DNA here is from genome assembly GCA_009777175.1 of Marinilabiliaceae bacterium. Classification (GTDB taxonomy): domain Bacteria; phylum Bacteroidota; class Bacteroidia; order Bacteroidales; family Marinilabiliaceae; genus WRMI01. Next base: position 7,895 of record WRMI01000015.1, on the reverse strand, counting down.
TACCCAACGACCTTGTCCGGGTGAGTTCCAGTAGTTCCACAATCCTAAGCTTAATCCAAAAACTATCACTACAACAGCCGCTATTCGTGTGATAAAATAGAGTGGTTTGAGAGTCCTTTGTTTGTCGAAACCTATTTTTTGGCGTATAGTTTGCCAATCTACTTCTGCATCGTAGTTTATTGTTGTTGATGAGTCCCAGACAAGTTTAGAATTATTATATTCTTTGCGAAAATTGCTATCTTTTTCTAATAATTCGCTAAATTGATTTTGTTCGGCATCGGTAAGTTCGTTGTTCAAATGCCTGATTATCAAATATTCTTCGTTGTTTAGAAATTCGGTTTTCATATTAATATTACTATAAATATTTATTAAAAATCAATTAAATTGAACATAATTAAAAATAAGACCTTCTTCTTGCGCGAGTTCGTCGTCTGGTTGAAAGGGCTCAAAAGGGGTAGGTTGTAAAAAACCTGCGTGTATTTTTTCATTGTTTACTGTTTCAGCGACCGCTGCCATCTCGGGCTGTAACGACTCTATGTCAAACAATTCAGACATTAATTGAAGCAAAAATTCCATATCTCTTATTTTTTATTTAAATTATTTTTTGTTTAATACCATGACAACCGAAAATAAAATTACACTTATTTTAACATTTATTTATTTTTATTAAATTTTTGTTAAATTTATGTTAACCTATATTTTTCATATTATTTTAACGCAAAGGCGCAAAGTTGAGAACGCAAAAAAATAGAGATTAGTGGTTAGTGATTAATGACTATTCTCTCATTTACTCATTCATTCATTATATGGTGGGCAAACACGCAGGTTTGCCCCTACACTCATTTACTCATTCACTCATTTACTCATTCACTCATTTACTCATTTACTCATTCACTCATTTACTCATTTACTCATTCACTCATTTACTCATTCACTCATTTACTCATTTACTCATTTATTAAGGGTGGACGACCGCAAGGGTGCGCCCCTACACTCATTTACTCATTCACTCATTTACTCATTTACTCATTCACTTTATTAAAAATCCATTTATATTTTTCGAGATAGTCAATCGATTGTTTAATAACGGTTTCGAGTTTAAAAGGGACAACTATTTTAATAATTCCTGAACTAATTGTTTTATTAAGTTTGTCATCTTCTAATAGTCTTAAAATTTCTTTTTTCAGAGTATCAACGTCTTTCGGTTCGACAAAAAGTGCGCTTTGATTATGTTTAAAATATTCAGGCAAAGCATTAAAACGTGTAATAATTATCGGAATGCCTGTCATACCTGCTTCTACTAAAATACCGGGTAATCCCTCGCCAGTATGATAGGTGGGCAAAGCAAGAAAATGATATTGTGTTAATAAAGACTGCACTTCATCGGGTTTCAAAATGCCTTTATAAGTAATAGTTCCGTTTGAATCGGCAATAAATTTGTAAAAAAAATGCTCATAATTTTCGTCAATAGGTCCATAAAGATCCAAAGAAATATTTTTTCCATCGTTAACAATTTCAGTAATAGCATTCATTAGAACCGTAACGCCTTTGCTATCAGTTATTCGTGAAATAAAAACAACTTTACTTTTGTTGTTTTCAGTAAGTCTCCACCTGAAACCATCATCTTTTCGGGGATTATAAATCATTACAACATTCTTAACGCCTTGTTTTTCAACCCCTTCTTGTAAAGATTTAGATTCAGCAAAAATACCATCAAGACGGTTTAACATTTTGACAAAAATTTTACGTCTAAAAGAAGATAATTGCTCAATTTGTTTATCAAAAGAGCCGCCAATGATGTAGAGAACTCCTTTTTTTCGAGAAAACAGTGACAAAAACCAAAATAGAGGAATTATTATGAATCTGCCGTCTCGGTTTAACGAGATAATTATCTGTTTAGAAGTTATCATAAGTTTTAGAAGTCTTAAAAAGAATGCAAAGATTCCACTTTCTCTTCGAATTGAGTCAAACCAAATTATGTTATTAATTCCCTCGTTTTCAAATCCTTCGCGTAAATAGTCGTTCTTAACACCATCTCCTGCAAAGGGAGGCGAAAATGGACCTATAAATAATGTTTTTGCACTCATTAATTATGCTGCCGTGTTAAATAAACTTTTGTATTTGAAACTTTCCCGTCTTCTGAAATCAACCGCACAATATAATGTCCGTTATCAACATTTATACTGATAGTTGTGGAACTATTAACTTTATCTTTATATATAACTCTTCCCAATAAATCTATTATCTGAACAGATTTTAAATTAATATTTTTTTCATTAATAATATATATTTGATTATTAAATGAATAGACTTCAATGTCAGTAAGTGTAAAAAATCTAATTCCGACATTTACGGTGTATTCCCCTACAACTACTGCGCTGTTGTTGAATCCTGGGTAAACAGCCATCGCTTTTATAATTGATGTTCCTTCAGATAGTAAAATTGGAGTGGTGAATATTTCAGAATTGTCGTTTGGATTACTTCCGTCTAATGTATAAAAAATAACGGCATCTGGGGTTTCACAATTTATTGTAACATTTTGCGGGGTTTCATAAATACCAGGAATAGGGTCAAAAGTGGGCTTTGAAACCATTTCATAGATGGCATTTGTGTGTGTCCAACTATGATCGCTGCTATTTACGACCCAATTATAGTCTGCAAATTTAGCGCCCTCGCCGAACCATGGATCCATATAATACAATGTTTGGTCTTCGATGCCGTGCCCCACAACAAAATGACCACCTCCGTAAGTCCATCCCCATCGAATAATAAACAGTCGATTTTCATTAAGTTCTTGAATTACAGATTGATGCGACAAATAACTTCCTATTCCGTAATTGTTCAATTCTGCAAAATTTACTAAAATATCCTGAATGCTTCCGGGATATCCCCAATTATAGTTCCAATAATTGCAAGGTCCGTAGGGCAAATCGCAACAAGGCACTGAACCAAAATTGTGCCACGTAATAACGGTACGTGCGTAGTCGGCAATTTCGCACTGTTCGACTTCACAACCGTAGTAATCAAGCACACATTGTGATACTCCTGCCCAACACCATTGATCCTGCTCTTGAATGCACACTTTTACAGGTAGAATTTGGGCATTGTTTGTCATTAATAATGACATTAATAAAACTAGTGTTAAGATTTTTTTCTTCATAATAATATTTTATTGATCATTTGGAATTATTGTAGATATATCTTTTATTGTTAGAATGTTTCTTTGAGATAAATTTTGTAAAACGCTTGGTAATACAGGAATAAAGTATGATATATTTATGTCTTCGAAAATCAGAAAATCGGTCGTTATTGAATGTACACGCAAGATTCCGATTATTGTAACATTATAATAATCTGAAATCAATTGTATATTTTGTGCGAGTAGGCTTGCTCCAAAATCGCCCGTTGTCATCTCATTTTCGGCTGAAACAGTCAATAAAGAGACCATTTTTTCGTTAACAATAATTGGAACTCTAAATGTGTAACTTTCAATCATTTCATTGTTTTGCCAATAATACATTCTGATAGGCATTCCAAAACTGCTGTTTTTAATTTCTTCCAAATCATTGAAACCAAAGGTTTCTTCCATACCTGAGGGTATTTTTTTGGAAATAGAATCCCACGATTGTGCTGCAAAATCTATAATTTCTGCTATTTTGTCACGTTTTGGCACTATTTCTTGAGTTGCAATTGCTCTCTTTGGTTTACACGAAAACAAACTGAAACTGACAATTATTAATAAAACTTTCAATAATATTTTCATATTTTTCATAAAGAATTATAAATTTTCATAATTTTTTCAATAGCACCTTTTTTAGAAAACTCTTCTAAAACTCTATTATTAAGTTCTTTAGCAAGATTTTCGGCTTCTTCTTTGTTTTCTAATAAATAACAAATTTCTTTTGCAAGAGTTGCAGAATTGTTAGGCGGAACTAATTTTCCACATCTGCCACCATCAAGTACAAGAGAGCAATCACCAACATCAGTACACACAACTGCAAGTTTTGATAATCCATATTCCAAAAGTGAAACGGGCAACCCTTCTGAAACTGACGAAAGTACTCCAATTTGACACTCTGATAAAATTTCGGCTACATCATTGCGGGAACCAAGAATATGTACTTTTGATTTAATAAATTCCTCATTTTCAGTTCTTTTAATTAGATTATGATAATACTCATCATTAAAATGACCGCCAACAAGATAAAGTCTTGCGGTTTCGTGCTTTTGCACAACTATTGCAAAGGCATCAAGTAAGTTGTCGTGGTCTTTTTGTTTGCGCAAGTTGGCAAGGCAAACAATTTTTGGATAAGCCTCTAAATCTGGAATATCAGGCTTTTTATTTTGATTGTTATTTATCTTTATATCAGCAAAATTTGCCAGAAATGAAACCTGCGACGGTTTCTTTTTTAAGTTATAGAGAGCATATTGTTGTAAAATATCATTAACGACAAAAATATGTCCAACAAAACGTACAAAGAATCGCAACATTTTAGTGTCTCTTTGATGAAGTTGTTCGCTAAACCCAAAGTGGTCGTGCCAAACAACTTTAATTCGAGGTATGATACATTTTACAAAAACAGCCCAATAAAGCGACGACGAATGTGCATGAATAATATCTATTTTATTTATTTTTACATATTTACGTAGGCGAAACAGCGCACTAAAATCTCGAAATGATTTTTTACCAAGAATAAAGTTTTTTACATCAGGTAAAATAAACTCTTCCAACGGACCACCCGAATGCGTAGCACATAAATGGCTTTCAATGCCAATTTCAGACAATCCATTGGCAATATTAACTGCCATCCGTTCTGCACCTGCTGCTATAAGTGAGTCAATCAACGAAAGAATTTTCATTATAAAACTAAAATATTGATTTTTAGCATCTTTATTTGATAAAAAACTTTGCAAAATTAGATAATTTTTTATTATTTAATGCTTGTTTGCAGAAAAAAATTTTTTTATAAAGAAAAAGCTGCAGGAAATCTGAATTAATAGGTGTCCAACAAGTATCAAAGATGATAACCGTATATAAGGAACGTAATTGTTCTCAAAATTGTCCTAAAATTTAAAACCTATGTACAAATTTGGCTCAAAAAGAAAATAGCTGTTCCACTTTTTGTCTATTACTTTAAAATTTTGCGGAGTATTTGTATCTATAAGCCAATTTTGACAGTGAATTTGCGGTTCTACAAACATCCTATTTTTGAACAATGGAAAATGATAACCAATATGATACGAAGTATATAATTTAAAACCATTGTCGATTTTGTTCTTATCATTATCAACGTATGTTTTTAATTGTGGCAGTACTTCTATTGTAACAAATAGACCTTTCCAGAACATACGTTGATACGAAACACCAAGACCCACTTCTCGCAAGCTGCCGGGATAAAATTCGCTGCCATATAATTCACTATTTTTGTTTATCATTTCCAAAAGCCCGTCCCAGTATTGTATACCCATAGGTTGAAATAAACTCCATGTGGCGAATTTGAGACCTATTTTGTCTTTTGAGGTAAAATCGTACTTAAAATGAACTTCGTAGTGGTGCGTATTTGTAGCGGCTTCGCTACCAATATTCGTAAAAATTGCTATCGATGTGCTTACCGAAAATTTGCGAGCAGGAATAGTGTCTCGAACTTGAGCAAAAACATTTGCGCCTAAAGCAGCAAATAACACATAAAATAAAATCCTTGTTTGCATAAAATTAAAATTAAATTGTTATTAAAAATTTTTTGCAAAAGTATTTTGTTTGGATTTTATTTTCGTTGACTTTGGTTAAGAAATGAAATTTTTTACTATTTTTTGCTCAATCTTTTACGAATACGGCTCAATGATTCGGGTGTAACTCCCAAATAACTTGCTAATTGAAATTGTGGAACTCGTTGCAGCAAGTCGGGGCGCTCTTTTTGTAAATGCAAATAGCGTTCTTCCGGAGAGTGCATTTTAAAATCAGCAAATGCATCTTGTTGTTTTGCAATTATTGTTTCTCCTAATGCCCGAGAAAGTGATTCCCCTTCGGGAAATTTTTGATACATTTCGGTTTCTTGTTCGGGAGTACCAACACCTGCAATTGTATCTTCGATACATTCTAAATAATAGGCTGAAGGGATATTTTTTCCATAAGCCGACGGAGTTACTGAGCCTTCTTCTGTGAAAAAATCAGTCGTCATTTCATTTCCATCTTTGATATAATAACTTCTAATACAGCCTTTTATAATAAAATAACATTCATCGGAAATTTGACCTTCGGCAAGTAAAATAGTCCCTTTTTTATAACTTCTGATATAAACGCCTTCAATGATTGCCTCCTCTATTTCTTTGGAGATTGTCATATATTTTGAAAGGTATTTTATTATTTCGTTTTCCATTTATTTTTTGGGTTTTATTTTAACTATTAATTTTTTCTTTAAATCTGTCAACTTGTACAGAATTATCAACCATATTTAATTTAGTGACCTTTTTTCGCCAGCACTTTCGCAGCTTACGCACATCTATTTTCTCGCCGCCACCGACAGCAGCACGCCAAGTGCTACGCCCAGCAATGCCGCACAAAGAACGCGCCATTGAGGCGGTAGCATAAAAGTAAAGGTATGTGCGGGTATCCAAAAAAATGGAATTGTCTTTTTGAAAACAAACCCGTAGAGTACGCCCCAATCTAAACCGACAAATATTTCTTTGAATTTCAATGGTTTAAAAAGTCCTTTTAATGTACCGCCATTGTTGATAATGTGTATATCGGTTACTTTATGGAAGGTCATAAAAACGGGTGCAAAGAAAAGATTCATTGCTACGCTGGTACTGAATGCTAATAAAAGACGTGTGCCAAAAAGCCCCGAGGTAATATTAATACCCAAATTTGTAAGTAATATGGGCGTTCCCGAAGAAAAAATTGTCATCGCCATACTTATAACAACACCTAAAAATCCCCAGACAATAGCTCTCGGAACTATTCCAAAGCCTTTATAATTAAAAACACCCTTCTGTATTTTCAATCCAATTACTTCGCCCAAAGTTGCCAAAACGGCAAATTTGATAAAAGCCAATGGTAATACCATTGACGTATGCCCTAAAAATGATGTTAAATTATTCATAAAATATTTTTTAGTTCCAGATCCGCAACAAATTGAAAGTCTTCAACAAAATTATGAATTTCAGTGCATTAAAGTATCCATCGAGTATATTGAAAAGTTTCATTTTTGAAATAAAGTTTTTTATTTTTATAATGCAAAGATAATAAATATTTAACAATTATTGTTAAAAAATATTTTTTTATTAATTTATGAACCACTAATTTGACGCAAAAAAGATTGGCGCAAATTTCACCGTATCATATTTTGAGTTATTTCATTCCTTTTAAAAAGCGGTGCATTGAATTTATTGAAATTAATGCATCTTTTTTTGGTGATCCCCCGAGTAGTTAGGAAAGGTTTTTATTCAAAATTGTTTCTTTTTAGCGTAAAAATTATAAAATGTTATAATTTTTTCTTATTTTTGCAAAAATTTTTAATCCAAAAATTATGAGAAAGTTTAATGTTGCGGGAAATTGTGTTCCTAATATGCACTATATGGTTGATATAAGTAAAAAAATTGACCAGATTTTTTTGTTGGTAGAGGATTGTAGCTATTTCACAATCAATCGTGGTCGTCAGTATGGCAAAACGACTACAATAGGGATGTTAGAAAAGCATTTACCAGACGATTATATTTGTGCGAGTATCAGTTTTCAGTATTCAGAAGATGACATGTATGCCGACGAAAAAGGATTTTGTCAGGCGTTGCTATGGTTGATACATAATGCGTTGTCGCTAAATGACGAAGAAGAAGCCAATTTATGGCTTGACGAAAGTGTCACTAACTTTCGTAAATTGAGCACTTTTATTACCAAA
>WRMI01000014.1 GCA_009777175.1 Marinilabiliaceae bacterium | reverse complement strand
CTACAATGGTAACTATTGAAATAATAAAGGCACGTGGACCTCCTAAAATAATAGATGATAATAATAATATAATAGAGTTTATGCAAATTTTAAACAACTGATTTATCTAATAAATCTAATCTGTCTTCGCTGACGGACTGTGATTGTTGTGCCGTTAAATAAGAAAACTAAGAAAAGTGAGCCTATTGTGATGTAATTGTCAGTTGTCAGTTCAAACATTTATACAGAAACGAAACTAAAAACATCAAAAATGACCAAAAAAAGTCAAAAATTGTCATAAAAAAACAAACGACGGAAACACAAAAAAATGAGATAATCCTACTCAATACCCATAATAATGAAAATTGTGCGGAACAAGTCGGTTTCGTTCAACAGGGTTTTCATTGTTTGTGCTCACGCACACAACGAAAACCTTGGTGTTAAATTGTGCGGAACAAGTCGGTTTCGTTCAACAGGGTTTTCATTGTTTGTGCTCACGCACACAACGAAAACCTTGGTGTTGGCTGAAGTGCATTTTGTCTATTTTCTGTTTGTCAATCGTTTAGTCTTATTTTCGGACAAATTATAAATTAAAATCCGACAACAAAAGATTTTCAATTGCTTTTTTTATCCATTTCGCATTCACGCCCAATTTTTCTGTATTGTCAGTAAAAGGGTCTATGATAAAACAAGGTTTCTCCGTTCCAAACTCCTCGAGAATGTAACGATTAATTTCTAAATCTTTACAGCCATATCCAATAATTATCAATATTTCCGCTTTGTTCAGATTTTCCTTGAACAACTCAAATATTTTCTTGTACAACAAAGGCTCTTGGTATCTGCTTATTTTGGAAGTTGTACCTGTCAGAAAATTGGGGTGATAATTGATAAAATCTGTTTCATATTCAATAACTCCTCCTTTCTTCTTGATTTCCTTGCGAAAAGCGGTAGTGTCTATTCCCCAACGAGATTTTATGAATGTTTCGGGATACAAAATCGCATCCTTATTAGTGTGATAAACAAAATAATCCTTACTTCCGTGCAATTTATATAGGCGTATTTTTTTCTTGTATTTTCCTGTATATTTTGATAATCGGCATTTGTAAGTTCTGTTTTTGTGCAATAATTCGCCATAAAATGGTGACCCCAACTCTTCAAAACCATCGCACAATTCTCCGTTTATCCATTCTGTACGATTTAATCGTTCAAAAAACAAATCGTGATTAAGGGTGTGAACATTTACAATATGATTTTTAGATAATTCCTCAATGCAATTAAGAAATCCTGTATATCCGTCAAATGTTGGTTTCAAATGCGTAGGTTCATCATCGTACCAACTTTTCCCTGTTTCATCTTCCAAATAAAATGCAACTATTTGATTATAAATGTTGTCAATTTGAGATACATATCTGTCAAAATTCTCAAATTCGCTTTTGCTGTAATTGCCCTTTTCAAAAAGTTCTTTTAATCCCTTATCGTTTTTTGCTACTTCTTTCAGATAATCATAAAACTCCTCATAGTCAAATGTCTTGACATTGTCATTGTAATAGTGAATAACATCTTTACAAAAATCAAAATACCAATCGTATGAGTTTTTATAACCTAAATCGGGCTTTGCTCCGTCTTTACAAATACATAATTCGCCCGCAGAACTAAAAGCAAAATCATCGCCCATACAATTTAAAAGTTTTGTATTCAATTGATTGCCGATAGGATAGCCTATTGGCGCAGAAAAACCTGCTCCCAATAGTAAAGAAATGGATTTTCCTTCTTTTAGGCGTTTTAGTATTTCCTCGTTTTTCGTAATTCTACTCATTTGCTTTTTTCTACTTTTCGTTGATTTATGGTGTTGTTTTCGCATTTTAATCAAATATTTGCTTGCAAATTATCATTTAATTTTTATCAGTACAACATAGTCCGATAAAATTTTTATTTTCTCGGTCAAAGTTTTCGTGGCGATTGTTTTGTCATTTGGCAATCGTACTGACACGGGCAAAACTTCTATTAGATTTTTCAGATACGAAGATTTGATTGCATAATTGACATTTTCCGAATTAAAGTAATCGCGATTTAGTCCTGCCGAAGTAACCCCGACCAAATTTCCGTCATAATCAAACAATGCTCCTCCGCTATTTCCTGATTGTATCGGAACTGAAATTTGATACATTGTAATGTCGCCTTGTACGCCTGTTCTTGAACTGATTTTTCCGTCTGTAAATTTGATTTCACTACCCATAATATTTGCCATCGGATAACCCAAAGCAAATATGTTTGTGCCAACATCGGAGAGCGTTGTTTGAAAATTGTAAGGAACATTCGTGAAGGGTTTGAACGAACTATCGCTTATTTTTAAAATTGCCAAATCGTTTTGCCTATCGCTCTGAATGACTTCGGCATTAAACGCTTGCTGTTGTCCGTCTCGAATAAAATTAATCTCGATTTGAGTTGCGTCTTTTATAACGTGGTAGTTTGTAGCAATATATCCTCTGTAATCTATGAAAAATCCAGAGCCGTTTCCTCTCCAATCAGAATTTGAGTTTGTTTTGCTCGCATTAGAGTTTTCGCTATTGGAAAAATCTTGTTTGACTATCAGATTTTCATATAAAACTTCTTTCTTTCCTAACGTATAAAATCCGATATTATTTCCTCTAAATCCGTAAAAATTGTCAGAATAAACAAGTTGTTGGTTTATTGAAAAGTAAATTTTATCGTCAATTCTCAATAATTTAAGCATATTTCTTTGTTTATTCTGGTTTATTATATCCGATTTTGTCCATTCTTTAATTGTGAGCGAAACTCCCTCTGTTTGTGTCATTATCACATAATAGCCATTGGCACTTATTCCAAAGAACGAATAATTATCCCAATCCTTAAAACCCCATATTATTCCGTGTCCGTTATTCGTTTCTCCGTTTTTGAAATCTACAACAGTTTCAATTGAAAAATTTTCGGTCAAGTTTAGAGGGATATTAATTGAGTTCCTAAATCCATTATGGTCTGTTTTAAATTTCATTAATAATCCTTTTTCAGGAAGTATTTCGCTTGATAAATCTTTGTTATTCCCTATAATCCATTGATTTACATTGTCAGAAGAATAGAAGTTTTCATAAAACACGTTTTGGCATTTGCCAAATTCATCGCATTCGAGGAAAAATTTGTCTGCAAGTTTGCCGTCTGTGAAAATGAATTTTCGATATAATTTTCCGCTTTCATAATAATAAGTTGCATTACCTTCATATTTCCCGTTTTCAAATTTTTCATCACTCATTAAGTTTCCATTCCTATACCACTTTTTGACAGTAACAGGTTGTTCATTCTTGAATGTGCCATCTGCACTTAAATTCCCATTTTCATACCATATTTTGTGTGTTATCGTTTTGCCTTGGTTATCGTTAAATCTTTCAAATTCTTTTGCACCACTCTTGAAAAAACCTCTACTGAAACCAATGAATACTGATTTTGTGTCATCATTTTTGTCAATATACGTGGCACCATCTATTTCTGACTGCAATTCTCCCGTGATAAAATAGTCCATGACTTTTCCAACCGGTTTTCCGTTTGCATCATAGTTGACGACACGATAAAATTCGGCTTTCGATTGGGAGCAGCCTTTCCAATCTTTGTCGTAATAGATTTTTTCCTGTTTTTGTGCGAACAAGTACATACTCGCAACTAATGCGATTGATAAAAATAAAATTTTCTTTGTCATATCTCTTACATTTTTAATTATTAGCACTTTCGGTTGTGTCGCCCGCGCATTGCAGCCAACTCATAAATATACGAACTTAAACGCACATTTTTTTTACATTGTTACAATTATTTAAAAAAAAATTGATTTTTTTTATTTTTTCTTGTTTTTTTTTCTTGTTTTTTTTCTTAAAGTATTGTTATTGAATAATATATAAAAAAAACTTTTTTCTTTAATTTTGAAAAAAAGTTTATTTTTATAATTTTTGAGATGCGTATTTTGAATATTTTTTCCTTCTTGAGATGCGTATTTTGAATATTTTTTTTAACTTTGCAAAAAAATATATTCAAAATACGCATGTCATTTAATTGTAAAACTTTTATATGATTATAAAAAACGCCGCAAAATTAAAAAATATTTTTGAAATAAATAAAAAAAACAGTTTTCAAAAAAGTAGCGAAAATAGTCTAAAAATGATAAATGTTACAGGTAATGAAGAGTTAGGTGCGTATATTTATGATTACCGCAAAAACGAACCCGTAAGGGCCATGGGCTCTGTATCGATACCGAATATCAGTTATAAAATAGAGTTTTAGTCAAATATAAACATTAGATAAAAAAATAAGGTATGAATAAGGTTATTTTTTGAAAAGGTTAAATTTTAATCATAAAATATTGAAATCCAACTATATAAATATTGAATAAAAATTTAATCGGTAAATTTTGAAAAAAAATAGTACCTTTGCGGCGTTTTTAAAATCAAAAAGGAAAGGCAATAGTAAATTTTTAATTAATTAACAAGAATGCAAAAATTAAGTATTTTATTATTAATGATGTGGTTACACCCTATTTTGACAATGGCGCAACCTGCCGGAAACATTCGAGGCATTGTTACAGACGGCGCTTCGGGACAACCATTACCTTATGTTACTGTAATAATATTGAATTCTGACCTTCCCACCGGAACTACCACCGATGAGTCAGGTAATTTCCGACTGAATAGCCTCCCTGTTGGACGGTATGATATTCAAACAAGTTTTGTGGGCTATGAACCTGCTGTTTTCAAAGAAATAATGGTAACATCGGGGAAGGAAGTTTTTTTGGAAATTTCAATGCTTGAAAATTATCGTGAATTAGACGAAGTAATGGTTCGACCAAAAGTCAATAAAGAAGCGCCTTTGAATACGATGGCGCTGGCGAGTGCGCGAATGTTGAGCGTTGAGGAAGCAAACCGTTATGCAGGCGGATTAGACGACCCTGCACGTTTGGTAACGGCTTTTGCAGGCGTTTCGGGCGGATTGAGCAGCAATGGCATTTCCATACGCGGTAATTCGCCGACGTTCCTGCAGTGGCGTTTGGAAGGCATGGAAGCCGTTAATCCTACTCATTTTTCGGATATTACAGGCATCGGAGGTGGTGTCATTTCGGCGTTAAGTTCGCATGTGTTGGGCAATTCCGACTTTTTTACTGGTGCCTTCCCTGCCGAATACGGGAATGCGCTGTCAGGCGTGTTCGACATGCAACTGCGCAACGGAAACAACCAAAACTACGAACATGCGGCGCAAATCGGTACGCTGGGCATCGAGTTTACATCCGAAGGACCGTTTGTAAAAGGGAAACAGGCATCTTATCTAATTAATTACCGCTATTCGACCATGGCACTTGTGGGCGATTTGTTCCCCGATTTAGTAGGCGAGGCATCGGGTATGCGTTATCAGGATTTGACCTTCAAAATGAACTTTCCAACACAACAAGCAGGAACCTTTACCGTTTGGGCAATTGCGATTAAAGATCATTTCATACAACGCGAACCTAAAGATACAATCGCCTGGATGAACTATTTCGAAAATTATGCGGAACTTGTCGGGAATGAAGCCGATTTTTGGCAAACAAAAGCTGTTGGCGGAATGGGACACCGAATTTTCGTTGGCGAAAAGTCATACCTCAAAAGTGCATTGGTTGCCAATTATGCCCAAAATAAAACATTGGGAGAAGTCATTTACCCACGACATAACTGGGAGAGATATTCCGTCATCGACATGAAAAACACCAATTGGAATGTGGCGTTCAATACTTTTCTGAATACGAAATTCAGTGCGGCGCATACCAACCGGACAGGTTTCAATATTACGCGGCTGTTTTTTGATATGGATTATTGGCTGTATCCTAATCTCTACGACAACCCCGGTTACCCGCTCCCCGACAACATGGTCAATTTTACAAAAGACAATGGCAGCTCCATGGCATTTTCAGCATTTACACAATCGTTGTTCCGGCTGAACAGTCGCCTGACGGCAAATGTTGGCTTGCATGGCATGTATTTTCTTCTCAACGAAAAAGCGACCATCGAACCGCGTATCAGCATCCGATGGCAAACCTTCCCAAAACACGCTTTCGGTCTGGCATACGGCAAACACAGCCGACGCGAAAATACGGATTATTATTTTATAAAAAACCCTTTAACAGGAGAGTTGGTCAACAAAAATTTGGATTTTGCCAAGGCGCATCATTTTGTCGTTTCGTACGATTACGCCCTTTCCGAACATCTCCGACTGAAAATAGAGCCCTATTACCAATATTTATACGATATACCGGTTGAAAAAGGCACTCATTTGTCGCTCATCAATTATTACGATTTTTTGCAGATGCTACCCGGATTGGTCAATGACGGAAAAGGGGAAAATTACGGTATTGACGTTACATTGGAACGATACCTGCACGCGGGTTATTATTACCTTTTGACCGGTACGGCGTTCAATTCGCGATATAAAGACGGAAATGGCGATTGGCGGAATACGCGATTGAACCGAAAGTATATTATCAACGCTTTGGGCGGAAAGGAATGGAAAATGGGACGCCAAAAGCAAAACATTTTGAGCGCCAACCTTCGTTTTACAGTACAAGGCAGCGAATGGTACATTCCTGCGGACGAAGCGGCATCGAAGGCTGCAAAAAATGTTGTATATGACAACTCACGAGCCTACCAACTGCAATTCTCACCCGGACTTCAATGCCATTTCACTGTTGGTTACAAAATCAACCGCAACAGGCTGTCGCACGAGTTTGCCCTGCAAATGATGAATATTACAAGCGACAAAGAGTATTATTACGGTTACAATTACCGTGACGACAAGCCAGAACTGCAATCGGGCACAGGTTCTATACCCAACCTTTATTATAAAATAGAGTTTTAATCAAATATAAACATTAGATGAGGGCGAGAGCCAAGTTTGTTCGATGAAATTGGTTTTGACGAAGTCACACGAAAGATTCTTTTTGTGAGTCTTGTGTAAGATGTGGTGGTTTGTTATAATATTGAATATCAAAATATAAGTGTGTTTCTCTAATTTTATAAAAATAATTTTTTCTGCTTTTTCTATTTGTAATTCAAAAAATTCAATTACTTTTGCAAAATAAAAATGAGTTATATGGAAATAGAAAAACACAGTAAACCGTGACCTATTATTTATAAAAAATAATACGAAATTTAATTGAACAATTTTAATGAAATAAATATGAATGAAAAAATGCCATCAGGTAACGAAGCGGTTTCGCGCAACGGCGGTAGTATCTCCGCATAACGTTTTGTGGGATTTGGGAGTTAACTGTCCCGCTCAAAAAGTTGTCAACCACCGCCTGCGTCAAGCCGCCAAAACGTTGTGTGCATGCGGGAGAAACGCAGTGCAATTAAAAAATAAGTATCAATGTTTAATGTTTTAAAAATATAAATTTATTTAAGAAAATGAGTACAAGTATGAAAAAAAGTATTTATTTGTTTTTAGCAATTTTGATTGCTTTGAGTTCTTGTAATGATTCTTTGGAAGATAGTTTAGATTTATCTGAACAAAAATCTGAAACAGAAACTGTTACAAAAGATGAACTCTTGAGACTATTGTCCTACGCTTATTCAGGTGCCAATTATGGTGTACTTGGAGAATTAAGCAGTGACAATTTGATAGACAACAACTCACCGCACGAAAATGGGTCTTTTTTTGATTTATCAGCTTATGACCCCATTCACGATGAGATGTTTGCATGGGGTCCAATTGTAACTGATAGTGATTATGATTCTCCCTCTTTGATTTGGGAGCAATTCTATCGATCCATTTCAATGTGCAATCACGTATTGAATGGAATTGAAAAATTGGAAACCGAAGGAAAAGGTAACGATGTTCAGGGACTAAAGGGTGAAGCTTTGATTTCGAGGGCATATCATCATTTTATTCTTGTGAATATTTTTTCGCATGCGTACAAAGATGCGAATCAGACTGATTTGGGAATACCCTATTTAACCCAAACAGAAATTGAGCTTACGGTCAACGAAAATCGGGGAACTGTACCAGGAACCTATTTAAAAATTGAAAATGATTTAGTTGCCGGCTTAGAATTAATTGGAAACCTAAATCATGCTCAAGAAAAGTATCATTTTAACAAGCGTTCCGCGCATGCTTTTGCCGCACGGTTTTATCTATTTAAAAGAAACTACGAAAAAGTGATAGAACATGCGGATATAGTTTTGGGTACAAACCCTAGTTTTAGAAATTGGGACGGGATAGAGCCTTCATTTGAAACGCAGGTAATTTGGTGGACTGACATTAATTCAAATAACAATTTATTATTGTTGCCAACGCATTCTCTACTATCTCGACTATTTGGAACACGTTATGGATGTTCAAGAGATGCTCGATCTGGATCATTAAATGCAAACGGACCATCAAATACATTATCTCGTTGCTTTCAAGGAAAACTTTGGTATCGGAACAGTCGAGAATATGGTGTATTTTTTTGTGGTTCAGCGGGTGAATTCTTTGAATATACCAATAAAATAAATAATATGGGTTATCCATATAATGTAAGAGTTGAATTTAGCTCAGAAGAAACTTTACTATGTCGTGCTGAAGCAAGAATTCATTTAGGGCAAATAGATGAGGCTTTTGAAGATTTTTTAACATTTGAAGAAGCAAGAAACACTTACCCTTATAATCCTGTAAATCTAACAAAAGAAGGCATTGTCAATTATTTTACTAACGAGAACAATTTAGGAGTTATGTATAAACACCTGAACACTCAAAATATGTCGTCTTCGTGGATTGTAAGTAGTGAAAAACTTCCTTTTATTCATTGTCTATTGTTATACAGGCGAGTAGAGACAATTCATAACGGCATGCGTTTTTTTGATATCAAGAGATACGGTATAGAAATTACTCATCGAATTGGACAATCAACTGTTGATGTATTAACTTGGAACGATCCACGCAGAGCAATTCAGATTCCCGCTGAGGTCATTTCAGCAAAAGTTGTAGAAATAAGAATCCCATAAAAATTTAAATCACCTTAAATATAATTATATGAAAATCATTAATTTGACCTTTATATTAGCATTATTTATACTTCTTTTTTCAGGGTGCGGAAAGGACGACAATAACTCCAATAATGAAGAAGAATACGTTCCTGTAACAGATATAACACTTAATTTAAGTTCCGCTACAATAAGTGTAGATGGCAAAGTTCAACTTATTGCAACAATAGTTCCTGAAGATGCAACAAATCAAAACATTAGTTGGACAAGTTCAGGAGTTGCAACTGTTGATGAAATCGGTCTTGTAATAGGCAGAGCAGAAGGAACAGCAACAATTACCGTAACCGCCGAAGATGGCAATCTAAGCGCAAGTTGTACCATTACAGTCGCAATTCATCCAAGTGAACCCCAAATGGTTTCTGTCGAGGGTGGCACATTTACTTTTGGCTGTACCGATGATGAGGATTACTATTTTTGGGAATTTCCAACACAACAGGTTACCTTAAGCGAATTTAAAATTGGTAAATTTTTAGTGATGCAGTCACAATGGGAAGCAGTTATGGGAGATAATCCAAGCCGTTTCATAGGTGAAAACCTACCGGTTGAAAGAGTTAGTTGGGATGACGTTCAAGAATTTATCCATAAACTTAATGGTCTGACAGGAAAGGAATATCGACTTCCAACCGAAGCCGAATGGGAGTATGCTGCACGAGAAGGGTCTCAAAGCGGGAATTACAAGTATAGCGGTAGTAACAACCTTGACGATGTGGCATGGTACGAAGAAAATAGTGAAGACAAAACTCACCCCGTTGGAACAAAATCACCTAACAAATTGGGGGTTTTCGATATGAGTGGCAACGTTTATGAGTGGTGTAACGATTGGTACGGACATTATACCAGAGACTCAAAAATTAATCCGACTGGCCCCGAAGAAGGAGAATCCCGCGTACTTCGTGGAGGTGCGTGGCGGGGTGCGGATAGAACGTGCAGGATTTCATACCGGATTAGTAGTGCTCCTGATTCTTTTGCCAGCTATGTTGGTTTTAGGCTTGTTTTGCCTTAGCAAACTGAGCCAGATAAAAATAGAAAATGCCATCAGGTAACGGAGCCGTTTAGCGCAAGCGATGGTGTAGTTCCGCATAAAGTTTTGTGGAATTTGGAGTGTTCTGCCCCGCAGCATCCACTTTTAGCCACCACCTGCGCCAAAGGCTTTTGGTTATTGAATTTATTGAAATGCTTAAAGGACGCAAGAAAAATTAGTGTTATTAATAAGTAGCTAATTGAATTGAGGAGTAATTACAAAAACATAACTATTTTTCACCCCACTAAAAAATAAATCCGCGAAAATCTGTCTAATCCGTGAATCATGCTTATTTCGGACATACCCATTCACTTTTTTAGTCTTTCTTTCAAAAAATTTTTATGAATAATTCATATCGGCTAGTAAATTTTCAAAAATTTTTTCAAAAAAAAGAAAAAAACATAACTTTTTTTAAACTATTACGTATCACCCGAAAAAATTAATTTTTCTTTTATGTATAAACTTTTTTTAATATTTGTTACAATGAAAAAATTTACGTTTAATGTTTTAAAGAACAAAAGTGGTATCATTTTTTGCACTTTTGTTTTATTGTTTGTCGTTTCAACAAAACTTTACAGCGAAACAACAAATTTTAATTGCGAAATTACTCAAGCCGTTATATATGGCCATGAGTTCATCAATGTTTGCGGCGATATAGAAGTCGAATTGACCGCAAATTTGCCCGAAAATGAAGATGAAATATTCTATTGGACCGTTATCCAAGGAGGCGTTACTATTAATTCTCAAAATGAGGATGGAAATGAAATCAGTGTTTTGGTTACTTCGGGAACGAATATAATTCGTTGGACAATAGAAAATAGCGAATGTATGTCTTTTGCGGACGTTACGATTAGGAATAACAAAATTCCTAGTGTTTTTGCAGGCACGGATATGGTTTTATGTCAATCGAGCAACATTCCACTAAATGGAACTCCAATTCCTGATGGCTATAGTGGAATCTGGACTTTCGTCCTTGTCCCAGGTGGTGCACAAAATGTATCAATCTTAGATCCTACTGACCCTAATACTTTTATAATTCTTATGGATTATGGTACAATGGGGTTTGTGTGGACTCTGACTCATTTAGAAACAGGTTGCATTTCAAGTGACACTGTTTATATTACTAATGCAACTCCAGGTCCCGTTGATGCAGGTCCCGACCAATTAGTAATTAATACTTGGGCCCAAATGCAAGCAACACCAGTTATTAATGGAATTGGCTCGTGGTTGGTGATTTCCGGTGGTGCTTCATTATCTCCTCCCGATGATGTACATAATCCTAATGCAACCATTGTTGGACTAACTCCGGGCGCAAATGTTTTTCTATGGACAGTAATTACTGATTATTGTACGGGTTATGATGAAGTTCTTATTTTCAGAGACGGAGGTGAACCTCCATTTGCTGGTGATGACGTTGAAATATGCTCAGATACGTATCAACTTAACGCAAATAGTGTTCCTTATGCACAAGGAATGTGGAGTTTTGGTACGAATGGTTCTGGTATTTTTGATGATATTTCCGACCCAAATACTACAGTACGTTCTCTCGCTTTTGGTGAAAATAATATTGTTTGGACGTTCTATTATACACCCGATATATTTGAATCCCACACAATGACAATTACAAACAGTATGCCTTCTCCCTCTTATGCCGGTCCAGACCAATTTACAACTAATACTTGGACACAAATGCAGGCATTACCTGTAGTTCATGGAATTGGTACTTGGCACTTGATTTCTGGTGGCGGTTCAATTTCTCCACCGGAGGATATACATAATCCTAATGCAACTGTTACAGACCTCTCTCTGGGTTTAAATATTTTTAGATGGGAGGTTAGTACTAGTTATTGTACGACTTATTCTCAAGTAATTATTTACAGAGTTGAGCCACCATTTGCAGGTGATGACTTTGAAATTTGCATTGATACAATTCAACTTAATGCAAATAGTGTTCCTTATGCGGTTTGTTTTTGGTCTGTTGTGGAGGGAAGTGCCGTTTTTGACGACCCCCAAAATCCTAATGCAACTGTAACTCTTGGGAAAGGTTTGAACATTTTATTATGGACAGTTTGTTATTCTGAAAATAATTGCCTATCCGATGAAATTACTATTTTTAACAATTCTCCTTCCCCTGCTTATGCTGGTCCCGACCAATTTATAACAGTCCCTTATACTATTTTAGAAGCCCAACCTGTAACTTTTGGAATAGGAACATGGACGCTAATATCAGGTGCAGTTTTTCTTTCTGACATTCATGACCCGAATGCCGCAATTTTCAACATTTTACCAGGATCAAATATTCTTAGATGGAACGTTATAAATGGAAATTGTGCTGACTTTGATGATGTGGAAATTTTTTATTCGTTACTTGATATTAATGAGACAAATATCTCTTCCAATTTCGCTATTTTTCCTAATCCTGTTACTGATAGGTTAAATGTTATTAATAGCACAAAGCAAAAAGTGCAGGTTGAAATATATAATTCTATTGGATTGATGGTTTACGTTAATAAAATCGATGATTTAGACTTTGAAATTGACATAACTTCTTTATCATCAGGTATTTATACTATTCGTTTGACAAGCGCAAGAGGAAGTTCTACTCAAAAGTTTGTAAAAGAATAAGTAACTGCGTTGTGGGCGTTTGGGTTGAACTATTAATCTCTGAGTAAAGCCGCATACGTTATGCCAAATTGCACTTTGCCTTGAATCGCAGGTCATTAATTAATTAGGTCTCAAAATGTAATGACAATCCATAATCAAAAAAATCAGTTTGGTATAGGAATTGTTGCATGTTATTGGTAAATAATCTTTAGAAAATCTGAGTCATGTTTTGACAGAGAATTTATATGCCTTTATTTGTTATATGTAAGGAATTTAGAGAGTACAATAATTACGCAATCTCTTATTTTTCAAAGCCCTAATAGTAGCAATTAAAAACAAAAGTTCATTTATTCATTTGAGTTTCTTTTTATCTGTATTTTGCCAATAAAGATAATCTTCCCATAATTCGTCTACAAAAACATATTTCATGATAATCTAATATTAATTCTTTTTCAAACGATTTTTCGGTTTTTAATTTTTCTATTGCAGAATCTAATCTCATTTCATTATTCCGAGATGATAATTCATAATTTGTAGCAATCAAAAGCGTTAAATTATGATTTTTACAACGAAATCTATTTAAACAAAAAAACCGATAATTTTTCCAAAAAAGTTCTAATAGGCTTTGAAATAGATGAAACCAAAATTGATAATTTAGATTTATCGGCTGAACACATTTATTTCTTAAGGCATATAGGGGGATACGTAGATTAGACGGATTGGACGGATTTTCGCAGATTTATTTTAGGAGTAATATAATATTAACGCCACTAACTCTTCGAACCTCCCACATGGATTTTTTATTTGGTAACTAAAGAATTACCTACACAACTGATGCTAATTCACGACTGATGGCATGAATTCCTTTTATTATTCTTTCTCTTTGTTTTGGGCGGGGGGTTATACGACCGGAAGCGTAATGACTTATTTGCCTTTGATTTATGCCTGTTGCACGTGAAATAGCTTTCCGAGAAATTATATCATCTAAACTATGAAGCAATGCAGAAGTTTCAAGATTATAATCTAATTGATATTCCCTATTTTTGAGCCACTCGGGTAAATTGTCGCCATCCTTAATACAGCTTCTGATATGAAATTGAAGGCTTGATACTAAATCTTTTTTTAATCCGTCAATAGTTTTGTTGGTTACAATTATAATTCCGTTTAATGCTTCATTTTCTGTTACACAACTGAAATTATTCCCGCTCCATCCAATTTTTACCTTTATTTTTTTCATGTATGTAATATTTTAAATTTAGATAATAATTATTTCCATCCTGCCTGTTTCCATATACTGTTCAAAATTTCCTGACTTAATGTTTCTGACAATTTACCGCTTATAGTTACTTTTGTTCGTTTATCTGGATGTCTGAATTGCCTGTGGTCGCCTTTCCAATAATCTAAAAACCATCTATCTGTTTCTAATAGCCTGATGACCTCGATTACTTTATATCTTTTCATTTAGCATTTTAATTTTACATAGATAGTACATCAACTATCTTTTTCTAAAAATTTTTTACAAAAGTAAAAGAATTTTTTAAACATATTACATATCCGTCCAAAATTTTTCCTATTTTTGTATTCGCTTTAAAAAACAAATTTTTGTAATTAAAATATAAAATATTGATATAAAAACAATTAATAACTGAATTTTTAAGATTTATTCTCATATCACATTTGTTTCAAATTCACCACATTGTCTTGATTCCATTCACTGCGCCGTGTGTTTACTATTTTTCTTCCATATTCGCCGTAAAAATCAATAAATTTTTTATCAATTCGGTCGAAAGTCTCCTCCAAAGTGTACAAATGTTTTTTGGCACCCTTATTTTCTGTTTTTCGTACTGCCGTTTCAACTAACACATTCATATTGATAATTTTTTCAATCCAAAATTTTTGCAAAGTTAAAATAAAAAATATTTTTTATGAAAAAAACCTTTGGGCTGTCAGCTTGTTTTTTAATAGGTTTGATGACACCGGCGACGTAATTGATACGAGTGGTATAGAAAATAACACAATAATAGCCAAAGTCGATGATGGCAGTGCTTACAACGACCTCGTAGATGAAGTACATGTTTATATGGGTATTGGAGGTGGTTTTTTAACTGATTGCGAATATAAGAACGGTGGCTTTGAGTTAAAGCTCCCCGCAAACGTTAGCAGTAGCCGATTGGTCTATATTTTCCGTTATTATGAAGGCTGTGTTATCAGCAATCCTTATGCACAATTAAACTCTATCCAATTATCTGCTTTCAAAAATGGCGAATTTGTAGGAATATTCCATTATTTCAACGAAACTTCTACTAAATTTACAAGAGCTTTGCATTATTATGTTGATGCTGATAAAATGGCAATTGCGTTTAAATTCTTTTTTTACGCAAGAGTCCTATTGCATATAATGGAAAAACTTTAATTTTGTCATATTCAGAAAAATTTTCGAGGGATGTACGAATTCCGTAAACTGATTGTTTTTCTGATAGAAATAAATGCAAACTTTGCATTTTTCCACTTGTACCAGATTTGACTTCTATCGGTATAATTTTTTCGCTCACTTGTATCACATAATCTACTTCTGCTTGACTTTTCTCTTTTTCTCGAGTCCAAAAATAAAGTCGATTTGGCATATATTGTGAAGAACTTTTGATGAGTTCCAAGCCTACAAATTGTTCTGCAATAGCACCTTTATTTACAACGTCGAAGTCGTTTGAAAACAAAATTTCAGATAATTGTAGTCCTAACAAACACTGAAAAATGCCTGTATCAAGCAAAATAATTTTTTGTTTTTTGAAATTCACTTCTGCTCCCAAAGGGATACCATTTGCGGAGGTATGAACGATAGGAAATATCAAGCCTGCTTTTTCTAACAACTCGATACTTTCTTTTACTTGGCGATAATTCAACTGTTCCACTTTAGAATAGTTAAATTTACCACCTGTTTGTTGAACAACAGCCTCGAAAGTAGTTTGTATGCGCAATTCGGGGAGTTTGGGTTTGTATTTTGAAAAATCTGATTTTAACGAATTAATTAAATCGTTAAGTGTTTTTTGACAAGCCAAAATGTCATTAGTTGCTACGAATTTTGCAACAACGGCGGGCATTCCACCGATTACGAGAAACTTTTTTAAGTATTCTAAACATTTTTCGTGAAAAATTGCGAAAAGCGGTTTTTGGGGTGATGATTTACATACCTCATCCCACAACAATTCATGACCACATGCACACATAAATTCGGCAAAAGAAAAAGGATACATAAAAATAGAACTAATGCGTCCTACTCCAAATGAGGGCAATTTTTCCAATGCAAATTCCAATAAAGAGCCAGCAGCAATAACGTGCAATTCGGGATAATCTTCATAGAAAAATCGTAAGGCTGATATGGCGTTGGGACAAGCTTGTATTTCGTCAAGAAAAAGTAGCGTTTTGTTTGGAATTATCTTTTGTTGGAAATGTACAGAAAGGTTTGCACAAATTTCCTTTACATCTAAATCACCTTCAAAAAAACTAGACAAATTGCGGTTTTTCTCAAAATTTATTTCAAAAAAGTTATCAAATTTTTCCGACAATTTGCGAACTGAGGACGACTTGCCTACTTGTCTTGCACCATGCAATAAAAGAGGTTTGCGATTTTCCTCATCTTTCCAAACCGTCAACTCACTATCTATTAACCTATTAAAATACTGTTCTGTCATTTTTTCGTATCTAAATTTAACATTTTTTGCAATAATTTCATATCAAAAATATCTTGTTTTTGCATTATTTTCGGGGCAAATATAATGCTTTTTTTTAATTACCCACAAAAAATTAATTCACGGCTGATGGCATGAATTCCATAAGTAAATCTTTTGCCTTAATTCTTACTATTTCACCGTTTTCTTCAAAAATCAATTCTTTATCATCTTTTGCTTTTTCTCTGACTAAATTTTCAAAAGATATTTGTAACCCTTTGATTATTTTTTCTCTTAAAATGTCTATATCATTAATTTTATTTGATTCCATAAAATATTGTGTTTTACGTTTATTTTTTCTTTTTTTCCTTCTGCAATTATTTCAAAAGGGTTAGTTGTATTATCAAAAAGAAACCAATTATCACATATTTGGATATAAAAATTTTTAAAATTGTATAATCCTCTATGATATCGACGAATAACAATTTCATCAGATATATTATGACCACCTGCTGCTACTCTTTCTTTTATCCGTTCTATTGCTAATTGAGGCGTTTTTAACCAAAAATATAAAAGTGTAACATAATAATTGTGCGCTTTTGCTTTCATAATTATCTGCAAATATGACTTAGATGACAAAGTAGTTTCAAAGGCAAAATCATTGCCATTATTTATAAGGTCGTCAATACGTTGCAACATAATTCGCCCTGCAGAAAAAGCCATAGTTTCAGGTTGAAAAGGGGATAACCCTTTTGCTATTTCGTCTGCGTTTACAAAAATGTAACATTTTAATGTTTTCGGCAAAACTGAAAAAGACGCAGTTGTTTTCCCCGAACCATTGCAATCTGCTATAATATAAAGGTTTGGCATATCACAAATAATTCATCATAATTAAAATCATATGAAATTTTTTGCAAAAGTAAACTAATTTTAAAACATTTTATCTATCCTTGCAAATTTTTCCTATTTTTGTATTCATTTTTAAACAACAAATTTTTGTAATTATTATATAAAATTTTGATATAGAGACAATTAATAATTGAATTTTTAAGATTTATTCTCAAACTGTCGAAATCTCGTAAAATTAAAATTTTGACTTGTCGGGAATATGTCGGGAATATGTCGGGAATGTCATTCACGGATTACAATATTAACACCACTGACCCTTCGAACATCCCACATGGATTTATTATTTGGTAACTAAAGAATTACCTACACTACTGATGCTAATTCACGGCTGATGGCATAAATTCCTTTTATTATTCTTTCTCTTTGTTTTGGGCGTGGAGTTATACGACCGGAAGCGTAATGACTTATTTGCCTTTGATTTATGCCTGTTGCGCGACTTAATGCTGTTTTTGTAAAAATTCCGCTAAGGAATGAAAAATTAACAACATATAAAGGTATTGTAAGCGGCGAAAAGTCCCGCAGGGACGAGATTTTATTAACCGTAGGTTTTAACCTACGGACAAAGTGCGTAATACAAGCGCCCAAGTCCCGCAGGGACGATACTTGAACACTCCGCAAAGTGTCGTCCCTGCGTGACTTTGCTGAACGTGTACATTTTTCCGCTTCCGTAGATTAAAATCTACGGTTAATAGAGTGTCGTCCCTGCGGGACTTTTTCCCTCTATTTTTAATACATGAAATCGTTTTGAAAATCATTATATGTTATTTTTACGAAATATTAACCATCACTTTCGATAAGCAAGATTATGTCTCTAACTTTTTTTACCATAGCGTGTTAAAACTTTCTTTATTATCATTATTATTCAGTAATGATTGTCAATCCGTCTATTCTTTCAAAATGTTTTCGATTAAGTGTGGCTAACGGCATATTGTTTTGTAAGGCTGTTCCCGCTATCATTATATCAGGAATATCAATCAATTTGTTTAGTTGTTTTAGCTGCTTGTATATTCTTACTGCATGCTTTACTACCTTTGTATCAAATGACAAAACAACAACACGAGAAAAGAAATCATCCCAAAACATATTTTGTTCTTGCGAATTGCCGATATGAAATTCATATTCAGTAACGGCAGAAACAGCAAAAAACATATATTTTTTTGTTAATTTGAAAAAAAGACTTTTCGACTTCTCTTTTTTGCGATAAAAGTCAATCAACACAGAAGTATCCAAACAAATTATTCTATTCTCCATCGGTTAAAATGCGTTCTGTGTTCTTTGAATTTAGAATACTGTTCGTCCGACATTGTGGGAGCAGACAATATAAACGTTTGAAAGTCAGACATTTCCGCTTCTGATTTTTCATCAATACTATTTTCAGTAAGTTCGTACTTTATCTTAACTTTCTGATTTGCAGGTAATTGGCTGACAAGATTAAAAATTTGGCTATATGCTAAATCTAATGTTAATTCCATTTCTAAAAATTTTTTGCAAAAGTAAAATAATTTTAAAACATTTTATCTATCCTTACGAAATTTTTTCCTATTTTTGTATTAATTTTTAACAACTAATTTATGTAATAATATTATAAAATATTGATATAAAAACAATTAATAACTGATTTTTTATTCTCATATCTGAAATCTACCGACTTTCTACCCTTGAGAATAAGTTGTAAAAATTTTCGCTCCAGGCGTGAATTTTCTGGCTTATTTAGGGAAAGGGTTTTGGTAGAACCTCAGATAATGATAAGCATTCAAAATAAACATTTTCACGCTTTTTTTGTGCAATCAACTATACATCTCGGAAAAATCATAAAACAAAAATTTGATGAGACATCAATGAATATCAGCGAATTTGCGGAGAAAATTCATGTGCATCGAACTAATGTCAATAATATTTTCAAACGCAAAAGTATTAACTCCGAGTTGTTGTTCGAAATATCAAAAGCTTTAAACTTTGATTTTTACAACGAAATCTATCTTGATAAAAGAACCGATAATTTTTCCAAAAAAGTTCTAATTGCCTTTGAAATAGATGAATCCAAAATTGATAAATTAGGTTTGTCTATGGAACAGATTTATTTGTTGAAGAATCTAGGGGGATACGCGGATTAGACGGATTGGAAGGATTTTCGCAGATTTATTTGAGGAGTAATATAATATTAACGACACTAACCCTTCGAACATCCCACATGGATTTATTATTTGGTAACTAAAGAATTACCTACACAACTGATGCTAATTCACGACTGATGGCATGAATTCCTTTTATTATTCTTTCTCTTTGTTTTGGGCGGGGAGTTGTACGACCTGAAACGTAATGACTTATTTGCCTTTGATTTATGCCTGTTGCGTGACTTAATGCTGTTTTTGTAAAAATTCCGCTAAACTCTTTAATAAGAGCCTCAGTGGATAATCTGTAAACAAATTCATACTCGCTATCAAATACGGATGGATAATTGTAATTATCTTCTCGCATTCCTTCTATATGAAAAGGAACTATTTCCTTTACGTTTGTTTTTATTTCTTCTAATGAACATCCGGTAGTTACACATCCGAGCAAAATCGGAATATGTGCCGAATAATTTTTCCCTGTGAAACTCACTTCTACTAATATTTTTTCCATTTTTATAGTTTTATATCTGCTTGTTTTAAAATTGAGTGTACATCTTTATCATCTAAATCTTTATTTTTGCCGTGGTCAGTAATTGTAACCTTGCCTTTCTTAATAGGATGCTTAAACTGTTTATGCGACCCTTTTTGTTTTACGAAATACCAACCATCACTTTCGATAAGCTGGATTATGTCTCTAACCTTTTTTACAATAGCGTGTTACATATCACGATAATTACAACAGAAAAAATCATTTTTGCTGTCTCGTTATAATAACCAAAAATTTTTGCAAA
This sequence comes from Marinilabiliaceae bacterium, assembly GCA_009777175.1. Classification (GTDB taxonomy): domain Bacteria; phylum Bacteroidota; class Bacteroidia; order Bacteroidales; family Marinilabiliaceae; genus WRMI01. The sequence goes on along the minus strand of WRMI01000014.1, from coordinate 33,610 downwards.
GTTAAGATAAAAAATGAAATGTACTTGTCATAATAAAAAATTTTTCCTATTTTTGTACTCATTTTTAACAACTAATATAAATAATTATTATATAAAGTATTGATATAAAAACAATTAATAACTGAATTTTTAAGATAATATTCTCACATTGTCGAAATCTCGTAAATTTCACTCGAGAATGAGTTTTCAAAGTTCATGCATCGCAGCGTGGATTATTTGTGCTTGTTTGGGTAAAAAGGTTATACGAGAGCCTGACAATGTAAATAAGCATTTTTATTAACATTTTCACGCTTTTTTTATGCACACAACCATACATCTCGGAAAAATCATAAAACAAAAATTTGAAGAAACATCAATGAATATCAGCGAATTTGCGGAGAAAATTCATGTACATCGAACTAATGTCAATAATATTTTCAAACGTAAAAGTATTAATTCCGAGTTGTTGTTCGAAATATCAAAAGCTTTAAATTATGATTTTTACAACGAAATCTATTTAAACAAAAAAAACGATAATTTTTCCAAAACCTTTGCTGTAGAAAACTTTCTGTTTAAACAATTTAAGAACACTTCCATTTTTCATCCCAACTTACGCAAATGAAAAGATCTCAAATGCGTACTTTAGCCGGCAGTAATTCTTGAAATAGAAAAAAAAGGCAATAAAATTCTATTGAAATAGAAAAAAAAGGCAATAAAATTCTATTTGAATAGAAAAATATTGTATTTTTGCAAAAATTTTTAATTATGATATTTCGAGATATTTTAAAGTTGCTTGTCAATGATTTAGGCAAGCGGAAGGCACTGATACTAATGGGTGCAAGGCACGTTGGTAAGACCACATTATTGATTACGTGGAAGAAGAAGACGGAAATTTGAGTGCTTATGAATTCAAATGGAATATCACAAGCAAAGCAAAAATAAGCAAAACATTTTCAGCAACATATCCCAAAGCAAAGGTTTCAATTATTACACCAGATAATTATGAGACTTTCATTTGCTGATTCACCGATTAAACGGATTAGACGGATTTTCGCGGATTAATTTTTTGTGTAGGGTTGTGTTTTTTACTTTTTAGACATACCCCGAATTGCGCTTTTTGGGCGACCGCAAGGGTACGCCCCTACTGGGTGATATACGTGGCACTCGTACCGAGTGATGCTGCGTGGGATGTTCTGCGGGCTGTGGGGTGATGATAGCGCCAAAAACAGTCACTTCAGTGTCTTCTTTTTTATTAACGGCGATCTTTACCTTACCAGCAGTTATTTGTGAAACTAAAAAATTAAAACGTTTAATTTTTTGATAATTTCGTTAATTTCTTCATCGTTTGCTTTTGCAATAAACTCTGCCTCTCGTTGTTGCCAATCCATACTTTTTACTTGCTCAGACAATACAACGCCGTTGATTTTTCCTATTTTTATTCTTACTTCAAACGGATATCCCTTTTGTTTGGTTGTTATCGGGCAAAAAAGAGCCAATTTCTATTTTTTGTTGTAAGCCTGCGGTGAAAGTACAATTGCTGGCCTTTTTCCGTACTGTTCGTGTCCTATCTGCGGTGTAAAGTTTAACCACACAAGATCCCCACGTTCTGGTATATAATTAATCATTACCATATTTCATTTCCTAAGGGGTTTCCTGTCTCGATGTATTGATGAATGTTATCATCCGTAATTTCAGACAGCATTTCATTTAAGTTGTATGAAATGTGCGATAAAGAAGGTTCGATAATTATTCTGCGACCATTTCTTTGTACATTTACAGAAAGTCCCTCTTTCAGTGACATTCCATTGGCTATTACAGACGGAATATTTATCCCCAAGCCATTACCCCATTGTTCTATTGTTATGTTCGTTTCCATACTTTGTATATGTTTGAAAATACAAAATTAGACAAATTTTTTGAATTTAAACCTCTAATGTAAAAATTTTTTATTTACCAAAAGTCAAGAGTACTGAAATTATTGGGGGATACACGGATTAGACGGATTGGACGGATTTTCGGGGATTTATTTTGGGTAGTAATATCAGAACTCCTGACTTGGTAGTTCCTATTTCCTTAAATCACAAAGAATTATGAAAATACCCTACGAAAATTCGTGTAATTCGTGGCTAAAAAATCCTTTGTGCGACTTCGTGTATTTCAATAAATTCAATAACCAAATCCTTTGTGTGACTTTGTGGTAAAAAATCTAACCACATAAAATCCGCAAAAATCCCTCAAATCCGCGTATCGTTTTTATCCAATTTTTCTTTTTGCCAAAAGCCAAATAACTATTGGTGCGCCAATAATTCCTGTTACGGCATTTATGGGCAATGTTCCGTCAAAACCGGGTAAGCGTGATATTAAATTACATAAAAGAGCAAGTGAAGCACCACTCAACATAACAGAAGGTACTAATTTTAAATGATTTGAGGTACGTAAAACTCCTTTTGTGAGATGTGGAACTGCCAATCCCAAAAAGGAAATAGGACCGCAAAATGATGTTACAACTGATGTTAATAAGCCCGTAACTAATAATATGATAAAGCGAGTCCTTTTGATGTTAATACCCAAATTTTGTGCATAGTTTTCACCCAGCAACAATACGTTCAGCGGTTTTATCAAAAGAAAAGAAAAAAATAGCCCTATCAAAAGTGCGGGGCAAAAAAATAACATCTTTTCCCACGAAACAGCAGAAAAACTTCCTAATCCCCATATTACAAACGAGTGTACATCATCCTTCATGCCGTAAAAATTAAGAATACTTATTAAAGAAGAGGCAACATATCCTATCATAATACCCGCTATTAGTAACATTACGTTATTTTTTAGTCTACCTGCCAAAAATAGAATAACAAAGAGCGAGATAGATGCTCCACAAAAAGCAGCAAAAGTAATTGTTAAACTACCCAGAAAACCCGTTGTCGACAAAACAATTCCTGCAAAACTGCTTGTCATCAAAACCAATGCAACTCCCAATCCTGCGCCGGAACTAACTCCTATTAAAGTAGGGTCAGCAAGAGGATTTCTGAATAGTGTTTGCATCTGTAATCCGCCAACGGCTAACCCCGACCCCGCTAACAATGCCGTTAATGCCTGAGGTAAACGACTATTTTTTACAATAATTGTCCAACTTTCAGGACTTAATCCATCCCCTGATAATATTTCTATTACATTTCTGATTGGAATAAAGACCGTGCCCACCGCTATATTCAGAATAAACAATACAATTCCTGATATAATTATTATTGAAATAGACAAAGTAAAACGCATATTATTTTGAAAATCATTTGTTTATAGACAAAATCACGGCTGCAAGATAGTAAAAAAAATTGGTTTATGATCTGCAAAAAGCGCTGGATGAAATGCTTTTCCTAAATCTTTTAAAATAGTGTGCGGCTCCATCCAACCCCATTCATAATAACCTGAATTATAAGTATTTGAATATATTATCTTATTTTCTTTGAAAGCCTTAAATTGAGCATAACGGGCATCCATGGATTGAAAATCTGCATAAGTGAAATTTCCGGGGTGATTTACCGTAAACATCCAAAAATCACTTTGATATGTATCAAAAAACACTTTTTCAAAATCAAAACCTAATGAGCCAGTTCCTTTGGTGTCGGAATATGGATAATCAGCGCCTGCATCGCGAAACAAAGTGGCGATATAACTGTCGCCGGCAGGCACAAACCAAATATCTTGATAAAGGAATCCTGTTGTAACAGTGGGTCGGTGAATTATTTCAGATAAAATTGCTTTGGTCTCATTATAAGATATTTCCACTTCTTTGAAAATCTTTTTTGCCTCCTCTTCTAAATTAAAGAATGCACCAAAAAAAATAATCCATTCGGCACGTCCCAAAGGCACCGTTTCCAAATATCCTGCATCTGGTATTGTGATTAAACCAACATTATTCAACCTGTCATAATGATTTTCTTTATATGTAGAAACAAAAATAAATTGAGGTTGAGATACAATAAGTGTTTCAATATCAGGCTCATAAACTGTTCCTGCATTTTTTACCGTTCCTGAAATAACTCCTTCTTTTATTTTATGATTTGAAATATATTCGGGGTCTGCAACACTTTTAAGCGTTTCAATAACATCAAGTTTATCAGCCATTACAACCTGCGAAGACGAGAATGCAGACCAATTTGTAACTGGTGCCTTAATTATGGGTAATCCTGAAACATTTCTTAAACCCGTATTGTCAATAAAAAAGAGGTCTGACGGGGCATTTTCATCCCAAGGATTAAGAACTTCAACAATTTTATCAGAACCAAAATAAAATATTTTAAAACCTTTGGAATAAAGCGGTTCATACAACGAATCAGGCTCGCCAAAGTTTGCTAAATCAAAATCTATTCCACGCTTTTTACCCTGAAAACATGATGAAATAGTTATAAATAAAATAGTTAGCAACAAAAAAAGTTGATACCTGCTTTTTATAAAAATCTCTAAAAAAAATTTCATATCTACACTCTGCTTAAAATCAGTTCAGTTTCGGGTCCTTTGTTGAACAACAAATCTAAAATGCTCAAATTTGGTATAAATCCATGTTTTTGTGCAAAAACTTGATGATACTCCATGGGAGTAAACTCTTTATCTTTTTTAATATCTTTTTTATGATTAATGAGTTCTCTAAAATCTTTTTCGTAATAACCGACAGGATTATAATTTTGAGTCAAATTAATTTCACACTCAATTTCGAGGCAATCTGTTATACTATGGATAGATGCAATATTCAAATCTAATAAAAAATTCCATTTTTTTGTAAAAATTGGGCGAATATCATTTTCATAAAATAGAAAATAGGGAGATGAGCTATATGCTGATTCAATTGTTTTCCAATGATTTTCGTTCCAATTAGAATGATAAACAACTCGAACATCTTTAACAGGCTGCTTTAGGTTTATAGATTTTTCGACAGGAACAGAAAGAGTAATAGTTCCGTTAGCACCACAAATCATACAGCGATTTCGGTAACTTTTTTTTTGATAATTTTCATTCGCTTCCATCAAAACATTCTTAGCAGCATAAAGATGCGAAAAATATTGCACAGGTGGAAAAAAAGCAGTGGAAAAAATTGGAGTTTCTAACATTTTGAGTTATCTGTTTATTTTACTGCTACTAAGGTTGTTTTGTAGAAAAAATAAGGTGAAAAAAAGGTTATTCTAACCACTAACCACTAACCACTAATCACTAACCACTAACCACTAATCATTCCCTTATTAACGAATAATACTCAATCAATCCGTCCATTGGACTTTCATGAATTTCGCCGATGTTGATACCTCTATCGTTGGCAATATCTTTGATGGTTTCCTGAAAAATAAATGCAACCGAACCCACAAAATTTACGGGAAATTTTTTATAATCATATTGCAAAATATTTTTACGAAAAAAGTCGGCAAAAGAGTTGCGAACCAAAGATTTTATCGATTCGTCTTCAAAATTCAAAACCAAAAAGTCAGCAATCTGTCCTAAAAACTTATTTGGCATTGGTTCATTATAAACTTTGTTTAAAATTTCGGGAATAGTAAGATTGTACTCTTCTAAAAATTTTTCTTTAATACCTTTTGTAAGTTGGTTTTTCAGGCATTCGTTTAAAAAAGTGCGACCTAAAACTGCCCCGCTACCTTCGTCGCCAAGAATATATCCAAGTGGAGGAATGTGTTCTGTAATTTTTTCACCATCATAAAAGCATGAATTAGAACCAGTTCCGAGAATTCCGACAATACCCGGATTATTTCTGCAAAGTGCAAGAGCAGCACCCATCAAATCGCTGTCAATACGTATATCCTTTACGTTAAAATTTGCGGCAATGGCACGTCTTATAATTTCGTTGGTTTCAGAAGACAAACAACCCGCACCAAAAAAATAGATTGTTTCAATGGAAAAATCTTTTAAATTGGGCAAAACAAAATTTTTTATTTCACCATAAATATCTTCGTAACTTCTGATGAAAGGGTTAATTCCGTAACAAAATGTTGTCTTTTCTACTTTGCCGTTATTAACAATGCACCAATCAACGCTCGTTGAGCCGCCATCTGCTATTAGTATCATATTTTTGTTTTTAAGCCACTAATTATTTTTTCAAACCGTAATTTTTTTTACCACAAAGGACACAAAGGATTCACAAAGTACACAAAGGATTTTTTATAGTCACGAATTTGTTTGTTATTGAACGTATTGAGATATTGAATTTATTGATATACACTAATTTCCACTAATACAATTAATACATTAAGTATACCGAAATATAATCATTTGCAAATAAGGGTCTTCTAAATAAACCAATATCTATTTGTTAGTATATTTGCCTGAATGAACAACCTTACCTTTTTCTTTAACGGCATAAATATAAACTCCTTTTGACAAGTTATCCTGTACGGCAACTATTTCAGATTTTATGTCGTATTGACCCACTTCAACTCCTGCAATATTATAAATAAAGAGTTGCATATTGGGTGATATTTTGTCAAACCTAAAAAATATCTGTCCATTTTGTTTAAAGATAGAAATGTTGTCGTTGTTTGTAATTTTGTCGATGCCAGCTTTCCAATAATTATAAATAATTGTCACTGTAGATTTATCTCCGGGACTATCTATCGGGTAGATTTCATATTGAACTTTTGCAGAGGTGTAGTCCTCAACAATTGGACGAAAAAGAATATGAAACAATGGGACTTCTTCAATGCCGGGTGATAATGTTCCTGGATAGGTTGCATCGTTTAATCCGGGTGCAAAGCAACTGCCGCCCATACAAACTTCAAATTCTCCCGAAGAGGGACTTTCCAATACAGTTTGTACCAATTCTATTGAAAGAGTAGATGAAGTCGTGTTGTTAACATAAACTCCTGATTCCATTGTTGCGCGTCCCCATTCATCTTCATCGACTTCGGTAATCACAACTTGTGCATTGTTTGGCAACGGCTGACCGTTTCTGTAAAACACAATTGATTGCGCAAAAAGAGAGATATTTAAGAATACTCCCAAACTTAAAAAAATTATTATTCTTTTCATTGATTAAAATTTATGTAATTAAAAATATTATTCTAAATTTGCCCTTATACTAAAAGGTTACATAAAAGTTTCAATTTTTTGAAAAAATTTTTATTTTGTTTCGAATTATTTATTAATTTTGCAAAAAATTTAATTAACAAAAAAATACAATTTTTGCGAATTAGCACACAGATGACACAGATTCGACAGATTTACACAGATAAAAAATATGAAAAATTTGAAAGTTAAACGGATAATATATAAATTAAAAAATTAAAGGCAATGGATAAAAGTCAGGAAAAATATACAGATTGGGAAACTATACAAAAACGGTATCCCGATAGTTTCGTTCTTTTAGAGAATCCAGTTTTTAAACCGCGTCCATACTTAAAAGAAGGAATATTGCTATATAAGCACAAAAGTAGAAAAAAAGTTATAGAAAAGGAAGTTCAACAAAAGCCTCATTATTCAACTATTTTGTATACTGGTGGTATTAGAGGTGATAGAGCAAATGAATTCACATTCATTCTATGATTCATAAATTGTTAATTTTGATAAAAAAACTATCGAAACTTGAATAAACACTGCTTACAATTAATATTTTTCGAAGACAAATTCCCTGAAATTAAGCGGAAAAATATAGTTATCACCATTATAATTGGGCTAATTTTTTCATTTATATTCTATTCTTTTTTGTATCTTTCAAGAGAAATATTCAGAATAGTATCAATTAAATTTAATTACGATTTAATGATATTATCCGACGAGGAAGTAAATTTTTATAATTTGTTTTTTGCATATTTATCATTAATTTTTGCGCAATCTTTTTGTCTTTCTCAATGGTTTGGCAAACCTCGAAAGTTTTTTGAAAAAAGAAACATACATAAATCAGTAATAATTAACGACCAAAAAAATCTTAACATCTATTTCTTTAGTTGGTTTACCAGATTAACAACTATCTATGCTTTAGGGATGATGATGTCAATTAGCGGATTTTATGTTTTTAGTTTTTATCCTGAATACAACTACATTTCTGTCCTTATTATAATAGTCTTATTTTTACAAACTTGGGTTTCTATAAGACGCATTTATAAACGAAAATCTTTTAAATGGATGTTGTTTTCTGCGGCAATTATTTCTGTTTTATCTTTTGGGCTTTCAAGAATTAATCTAATTGATTATCAGAAAATTAATCAAATTTACTTGGAACATAATGTCCCACTTAAATATAATTTAGAATTGGTAGAAATAGAAAAAAATGAGAGAGTTTATTCTTCTTTATTGTATCTATACGAAATATATATTGCTAAGCAACAATCAGATACAGTGGAAGATAATAATCCATTATTCATATTTGAGGGAGAAGAATTGTCCATGGATGATTTAAAGCAAAATTTGCTACTTTCGATGGAGTTTGCATTTTTTAATCAAAATACGACTTTCCTACCATTGTACATTGATAAATCAATAAAAACGGAACATGTCAATCGTATTAAAGAGATGATAATAGATGTAGGATTTTTAAATGTAGCCTACGGAGTTATTCCCAAAAATAGAGAATTTGACAAACGTTTTTATTCAAACTATTTTTCTTTATGGCGATTAATAGACAAAAAAGAGTATAAAAATCTTAATTTAGAGGAATTTGAACTGATAACTGTTTGTTATGTTAATGACGTTTTAAAAATAAACGATACAATTTGTTCTACAAAAGATTTCTATTTTAAAATCAAACATCAAATTGAAATAAGTGAAAACTATTTACTTCGGTTCAAAGTTGATGATGAGACAATATTTGAGCATTACATGTTTGTTTTAAACGAATTTAAGAGAGCAGTCGAAAGTATTAGAAACGAGTACGCTTTAAAAAATTATTCAGATGAATTTGACAATTTAGATATTGAAACAAATAACTTTATCAGAAATAAAATACTTTTGAGAATGATCGAAGAGTAATTTTTTGCAATATATTTTTTTTATTTACGTTTTATTAAATATTTTTGCGCATATTGGATATGGCTTAACATTTCTTTCTACTAAGGGAGTCTTTAAAAATAAGAGATTAGAAAAGAAGAAAATCTGTAAAAATCTCGTTTAATCTGTGTCATCTGTGTGCAAAAAAGAAAAATGATTTTTAATAAATATATGAAATATAATCTTTTAACAATATTCTGTCTTCTATTTTGTTTGTCTTTACAAGCAAATGAGGATGAGAATGAGAAAAAATTTCCTATTTCAGTTAATGGTAGTATCCATTCGAACATACTTTTCCCTGAAAAAGATAAAGATATTGGTGCTGATATAGGATTTGAAGATGTTCCCGCACTAACGGCTCTTACAAACACTTATTTGGATTTGAATATAATGAGCCAATATGTTAATGCGGGGGGACGTTTTGAATATTTAAAATACCCTCTACCTGGCTATGAGCCTGATTTTGCAGGGTGGGGAGTGCCTTATCTATATATAACAGGGCACTATAAAAAAATTCGTTTAACAGTAGGTGATTTTTATGACCAATTTGGTAGTGGACTGATTTTCAGAGCATATCAAGAAAGAAGTCTCGGAATTGACAATGCCATTCGTGGAGGACGATTATCTGTTGAGCCTTATAAAGGCATAAATATCAAAGCATTAGGTGGTCAGCAGAGACGTTATTTTGAACATAACCCTAGTTATATTCTTGGTGGGGACTTAGAACTTAATTTTGAGCAATGGTTTACAAAAATGTGCGAAAGTAATACTTTTTTTATGCTCGGTGGTTCTTTTATAACAAAACATGAAGAAGAAAAAGAGCCATATATTGAAATTTATACTCCCTCTGGTTTAAATCGACTTAATTTCCCTGAAGATGTTGCGGCTTATGATATTCGCGCACGTATGCAAAAGGGCAAATACTCGTTTTTGTTAGAATATGCAACGAAAATCAACGACCCGTCGTTTGATAATAATTATATTTACAAAAACGGAACGGCTTGGTTGTTTTCATCCTCTTACGCACAAAGAGGAATGAGTATATTATTGCAAGCAAAACGGAGCGACAACATGAGTTTCAGAAGTTATTGCAAAGATAATTCTACGGCAGCATCTTTTATAAATCATTTGCCGCCATTTTCCATGCAACACTCTTATTCGTTGGCTACATTGTATCCTTATGCTACACAACCAGATGGCGAATGGGCGTTCCAAGGTGTTTTTTCGTACACTTTCCAAAGAAACACAATATTAGGCGGACAATATGGAACAAACATCAAAATAAACGCATCGCACATTAGGGCTATTGATAAGGAATATGTTATCGATTATACCGAATACAGCGACCCCACAAGATTATTATATGGTACTGAAGGTTACACATCTTCTTTCTTTAAAATGGGAAAAGAAAAATATTATCAAGATATTAACATTGCTTTAGATAAAAGAATAACATCTAATTTCAGGCTTAATCTTATGTATATGAACCTATTATCAAACGAATGGGTTATCAGAGCGCATGAAACAGTTACAGAGCCTTATTTAAAGGCAAATATTTTTGTAGCCGAAGGAAAATATCAACAAAGTTTATTATTTACTTTACGTACTGAAATTCAATATCTTAACACAAAAGAAGATCAAGGCGATTGGTGTGCTGCTACCATCGAATTGTCAATTTTATCGAAATTTATGATAACAATTGCCGATATGTACAATCCGGGAGAGACTGATTTACACTATTATAAGGCATTATTAACATATACGCATAAATCTCATTTGATTCAGGCGGGTTACGGTCGTACTCGTGCAGGTTACGACTGTTCGGGAGGCATTTGCCGCACCGTTCCCGCAAGCAAAGGCTTTTTATTAAATTACAACTATAATTTTTAATATTTTTTTGATATGAAAAAGATAACATTTTTTCTGGGAATTATCGTGTCTATTCTGGGAATTGTAAGCTGTGATATTATTCCCGAATCGAATTGGACTAAACAAATAATTGACGATAGCACTCCCACAGATTCTACCATTGTAACTAAAAATGTTTTGGTTGCTTATTTTACCGACCAAACATGCGTAAATTGCCCAGCATCTTCGGTATTTCTTGATTCATTAAAAACTTTACGCGGTGATACTCTCGTAATTGTTACTATTCATTCTCACCCCAATCCAACTGCCGCAATGAATTTGGTAACAGATAAAGGAAGAGAATATAACGCTCATTTTGAGGCTAATTTTCATCCAAGCGCTTCAATTGATGGCGACAATATATTAACTTCTGATTTTTGGGAAGGTGCTATAAACAGAAGAACAAAAGAAGAAACAGAAATTGAAATGCAAATGATTTGCGGTTTTGATGAAAGAATTGAATATATTTTTGTTAATACAACTATAACAAGTACCCAAAATATTTCAGATATAAATTTGCTTTTGTGGATCACTGAAAGCGATATTGTAGCCGCACAAGCGACACCTACGGGTATTAATAGAGAATATGTTCACAAACATGTTTTCCGAGATGCAATAAACGGAACGTGGGGCGAAGAGATTACATTATTAGAAGAAGAAGTTTTAGAAATAACGAAAACCTTTGATATTTCTGAAAAAGAGTGGAAACCAGAAAATATTTCAATAGTTGCATTTATTTATGATGTTAATACTTTTGAGGTATATCAGGTTTTGGAAATGAAATTGTTTAAGGAATAACTATAAAAATTTTTATCCTTTATTGGCTTTGTTGCCTTATAGCATTGTGCCTGTTTCTGTTTTGTCAAAAGGAACGAAAAAGATTATATCAATAATGAAGAAAATGATATTTGGCACGTGATTTCACCATCCGGCGACACTATTTTACACGGTTGGGACCAAATTACCTTTCTCGCAAAAGTAGATGATGAAAATAGAGTTAGAGAAGTTCTTTCTAATGCAATATTTGAAAAATGAACAAATAAGTGCAGGGGAGCGACATTACGTTCGCCCGCTATGATATGCTGAAACATATTTCTACTTTTTCAGCGTTTGTTCGGGTCGCTTTTTTTACCTTTCCAACGTTTGTTCGGTGGCATTTTTTTACCTTTCCAACATTTGTTCGGTGGCATTTTTTTACCTTTATAAAAATATTTATTAAAAAATAAGCGTTGAAATATAAAAAAATTACCTATTTTTGCAAAAATTTATATTATCACAATTATCACAATATGTATATAAAAAGGAACATTGACAAACAATTATTAGATTGGAAATACTCAAAAAAACTCAAACCATTGCTACTGCGTGGCGCAAGACAAGTTGGTAAATCTTCGTCTGTAAGAGAATTAGGCAAAACATTTGAACATTTTTTGGAAATTAATTTTGAAAAAAAAGAACACCAAGATGTAAAAAAAATTTTTGAAAAATATTCTTCTCCAAAACCAATAATAGACGAACTATATGCAATGTTTGGGACTTTCATTGTTTCAGGGAAAACATTAATATTTATGGATGAAATTCAAAGTTGTCCTGATGCAATTTCATCTTTACGCTATTTTTATGAAGAAATGCCCGACCTGCACGTAATTGCTGCTGGTTCTTTATTAGAATTTGCGTTACAGGAATTGCCAATGTTTGGTGTTGGTCGTATTCGCTCGATGTTTATGTATCCATTATCGTTTGATGAGTATTTGAATTCACTGAATTTAAGTAGGTTAGTAGATAAAATTGCAGTTTCGACTCCTCAAAATCCTTTGTCTGAGCCACTTCATAAAGAATGCTTAAAGCATCTAACTCGATTTATTGCAATCGGAGGAATGCCCGAAGTAGTATCTACTTTTGTATCGGGTGGTAGTTTGCAGGAATGCCAACAAATACTTAACGATTTAGTTATGACTTACACAGATGATTTTGCAAAATACAAAAGAAGAGTGCCAACTTCCAGATTACGAGAAGTTTTCATTTCAATTATGGAACAAACGGGCAGTAAATTTGTATATTCAAGAGCGGCAGAAAACACAAAACACGAAAGCATTAAAACGGCAGTTGAACTATTGATAATGGCTGGTTTAGCACATACTATTACTCATAGTGCTGCAAATGGTGTTCCATTGGCGGCAGAACTTAATCATAAACACCAAAAAATCATTGCCCTTGATACAGGAATAATGCAACAAATTTTGAAATTGGATATCTCTAAATTACTTCTGGGCGAGACGCTTGAATCAATCAACAAAGGAGCAATAGTTGAAATGTTTGTTGGTCTCGAAATACTCAAAAAAATGCCCTGCGACGCTCACGCACAACTTTTTTATTGGCAACGAGAACAGAAAGGATGCCAAGCAGAAGTGGATTACTTGATTGAAAATGGTACTAAAATAGTTCCTTTGGAAGTGAAAGCAGGCACAAGAGGTGCAATGCAAAGTTTATACCGATTTATTGATGAAAAAAATGTTGATAAAGGATTTAGAACTTCATTAGAAAATTTTGGAAAAATTGGAAAAATTGATATTTACCCAATTTATGCTGTTTCTAATATATTGTTGGGTAGTGAGTAGTGAGTAGTGATCTTGTCGAAAAATCAGATAAAGAAATAAGAGCGATGATGAATAGCGAAAAATAGGGGATATGAACAAATAATGTAATGTAGATAAAAATGAAACATAATTTATATATTTACGTTTTAATAAATGTTTTTGCACGAAAAATTAAAAAAAAATGGAATTATCAAATAATTCAAAAATAAAACGAATAGGATAATGACGTAAAATTTGCATTATGCCCGAACAACAAAACATAGAGTACAAGACCTCTTGGCACGAGGAATATTTAGATTGGATATGCGGCTTTGCTAATGCGCAGGGCGATAAAATCTACATTGGCAAAGACAAAATGAAAAATCTCTGTATAGATGCTAACATTCCTGTTCCTCATTTTTCGTGCAAAGGTAACGATTTTTGGACTATTTTCCAAAAAATTTTGTACAACAAAGAAGATTTAAGCAAGTTAGGGCTGAATGAAAGGCAGATGAAAGCAGTTTTGTATGTTCGTAAAAATGGAAAAATCACGAATAAAGAATATCAAGAGTTAAATGACACCATTGACAGAACAGCACTGCGAGATATTGAAGAATTGATGAACAAAAACATTTTCAAAAGAGAAGGTGACGGAAAAAAGACCTACTATCGAATTTGATTTGTCGGGAATATGTCGGGTATGTCGGGAATATGTCGGGAATATGTCGGGAATGTCGGGAAAGTGATAAACGCATTGGAAGGATTCTTGCATATATATTTTTGGTAGGGCTGTAAAATAGTAAAAAAAATTATGTAACTGTACCTTACGGAACTCAAAATAATGCCGAAGTTTATCTTGCAGGCACAATGAACAATTGGACTCCCGATGCAACAAGGATGAACAAAGTTGCCGAGAATAAATTTTCAATCACCTTGCACAATTTGTATGAAGAAACATATTATAAGTATGTTTTGTGGTTTAAAAGAGTATTATGATTATTACAAATATGATCAACAAATTAATATTACTGTAGATACTACTTCTGGTTACACAAACAGATATTTTATTGCGAAGTCAGATAATATGATGTGAAAATTAAAATAATTATATATTTTTGCAAAAATTTTTAATATCATATTTTTTATGAACAAAGAGATAATAATACGAATATCGCCGGAAGATTCTTGCAATGAAAACAAAATCAAATCATTGCTTTCAGAAAGTTTAAATATATCAACCGATGACATTTCTGATTTTAGAATAAAACGGAGTTCAATAGATGCTCGTAAGAATCCCGTTTTAATACAATTACAGATAGAAGTATCAGTCGGAAAAGAAAAACTTGCACCAAAAGTGATTATTCAATTAAACTACTCAAATGTAACGAATTCCCCTGAAGTAATTATAGTCGGTGCGGGTCCTTGTGGTTTATTTGCGGCACTAAGATTAATCGAATTAGGACTGAAACCCATTGTTATTGAACGAGGCAAAGATGTTCACGAACGAAAAAAAGACCTTGCGTTACTTAATAAAAATAATCCAATTAATTCCGAATCAAATTATGCCTTCGGAGAAGGTGGTGCTGGTGCTTTTTCGGACGGAAAGTTAAATACCAGAAGCAAAAAAAGAGGAAATGTGAATCGAATTCTACATATATTTTGCTTTCACGGCGCTGACGAAAAAATCACTATTGAGGCCCAGCCTCATATTGGCAGCGATAAGTTACCAATTGTTATCGAAAACATCCGTAAAACAATTACCGACTGCGGAGGTGAAATCAGGTTTAATACCAAAATGGAAGATTTAATCGTTAAAAAAGATAAAATCGAAGGAATTATTACCCAAAAGGGCGAAATAATTAGGAGTAAAGCTGTGATTTTGGCTACAGGTCACTCGGCACAAGACGTTTATAAATTATTACACCACAAAGGAATTACCATTGAAGCAAAACCTTTTGCAATGGGCGTTAGAGTCGAACATCCTCAAAAATTAATTGACCAAATTCAATACCACAATCCCGATGGTAGAGGCAAATTTTTACCACCTGCAACTTACTCTTTTACAACACAAATACGAGAAAGAGGAGTTTATTCGTTTTGTATGTGTCCCGGTGGTTTTATTGTTCCTTCGATGACAAATGCATCAGAAATAGTTGTAAATGGAATGTCTCCCGCAAATCGAAACTCTCCTTTTGCAAATAGCGGTTTTGTAGTGGAAATTAGGTTAGAAGATATGCCTAATTATCAGGAACATGGAGCATTGGCGGGTTTATTTTATCAAAAAAAATTAGAAAAGAGTTGTTTTCAAATAGGTAAAAAGAGTATTATTGCACCCGCCCAGCGACTTACCGATTTTGTTAAAGGGCATATTTCTAACGACTTACCCGATTGTTCCTATCTACCCGGAGTAGTGTCAGCACCCGTTCACAAAATTTTGCCCGTAGATATTTATAAAAGATTAAAAGGGGCATTTCTTTTGTTCGGTAAATGGGCAAAAGGTTTTCTTACCGAAGATGCCGTTGTTGTTGGGGTTGAAACAAGAACCTCATCTCCTGTCCGCATTCCACGAAACAATGATACATTTCAACATATTCAAATTGAAGGTTTATTTCCATGCGGAGAAGGAGCAGGATATGCAGGAGGAATTGTGTCATCAGCAATTGACGGAGAAATATCCGCTCAAAAAGTTTCAGATTTTTTGAAAAAATAATTAAAAAAATTTATATGAACAGTGTAACTAATTATAAAACAGAAAATAATAAATCTAACTCTTTAATAAAGAGCAATGTAGAAAAAATAATTATTTCAGGCGGCGGAACAGGAGGACACATTTTCCCTGCCCTCGCCATCGCTGACGCAATTAAATTGCTGAAACCTGAAATCGAAATCCTATTTGTTGGCGCAAAAGGACGTATGGAAATGATTCGAATACCCGAAGCTGGTTATAAAATTGTTGGACTCCCCGTTGCTGGATTCCAACGAAAATTATCATTCGGTAATATTATTAAGAATTTTGTCGCACTATATAAGTTGCCAATCTGTTTGTTTTTAGCAAAAAAGATTATTAAACAATATAAGCCTGCAATAGTTATTGGAGTTGGCGGCTATGCAAGCGGTCCAATTATGAGAGCGGCAGCAAAAAGGAAAATCCCTACAATGATACAAGAACAAAATAGCTATCCCGGAATAACGAATAAACTTTTGTCAAAAAAAGCAATTAAAATATGTGTTGCATATCCTGAAATGGAACGTTTTTTCGCAAAAGAAAAAATTATTTTTACGGGAAATCCTATTAGAAAAATTTTGCTTAACAAAGTAGACAAAGAAAAAGCATACAGCGAATTTCGTTTAGACCCTAATAAAAAGACAATTTTGGTTTTGGGAGGTAGCCTTGGTGCTAAAAGCATCAATGAAGGAATTAAAGAAAATATTAACCTGCTTAAAGATAGCGACATACAAATGATTTGGCAAACAGGAAATAATTACATCGAAGAAATGAAACATATTGTCAAAACATTGAAAATCAAAAATATAAAAGTCTTACCTTTTATTAGATGTATGGATTTAGCATATCAAATTGCCGATGTAGTTGTTTCTCGTGCTGGGGCAGGGACAATCAGTGAATTAGCTTTATTAAGGAAAGCAACTATTTTAGTGCCATCACCAAATGTTGCCGAAGATCATCAAACAAAAAACGCAATGAGATTAGTCAATAAAAACGCCGCAATTTTAGTTAAAGATAGCGAAACAAAAGAAAAATTATTACCACAGACTTTAGAATTGATTAATAACGAAACAATTCAAGAAAAATTAAGAAAAAATATAATAGAATTTGCAAAACCTAATGCAGATGAAGAGATAGCGAAGGTAGCGATGAATATTATTGAGACCGCACATTGAGACAAATAATCTCAATGTTTCCACCATTTTCGATAGCAAGCAGCTACTGAAAACTCAAACCAATTGCCTAATTTTGTGTAATCTTTTTTGCTGTTTGAAAACAGATTATAATTAATTCGTGATTCGAGGGTCAAAGATATGTTATTAACGGGAACAGTAAAGCTTAATCCACCAACTAAACCAAAGAGTAGATTTCTTTCAAGTAAAATATTTTGACTATTTTGGTCAGTTATAAATTGCAAATAGGATCCAACATTAATGCCTATTGCACTCTTTTTAACTGGTATAAAAAAATGAGCAATGAGTGGTGTTTGAATAAAATCATAAGAATAAAATACTCCCTCATAAGTTGTCATGCTTTTGTTGTAGTTTACTTCCGCAATCAAACCTGCATATTTTTCTTCTGCGTGCAAAAAACGGACTCCAATAACAGAATTATTAAAAACCAAAGGTTTTTTTAGTCCTACAAAAGAGACGTTGTTAATTGGAGACCATCCTGCTTTACCACCAAATTCGCTATATCTCACAAATTCTTTTTGCCCAAAAAGTTGGAAACTACTGATAACCAAAGCGAAGGCGAATAAGAAAGTGTGTTTCATATTATTAAGTATTCAATTACTAAGCGAATACCTTTTGAAATCAGTAACTGTCAATTCTTTATTGTGCTGTTTCAGATAGTCGTTAATAGTAATTTTGTTATCTTTAACGAATGCTTGTTGAAGCAGAGTACTTTCTGCAAAGAATTTTGAAAGTCTTCCTTGAGCAATTCTATCTAACATTGCTTCGGGTTTTCCTTCGTTTCGTGCTTGTTCTTTACCAATTTCAAGTTCTTTGTCAATAACAGATTGCGGAACAGATTTAGCATCAATTGCTACGGGGCTCATCGCTGCGACTTGCATTGCAACGTCTCGTGCCACTTGATATTCAATGTCGGGTAAATTAAAACCTACCATTGTTGCCAATTTGTTACCGGGATGAATGTATGAAACAACATATTCTGCTTCAATAACATCAAAATATGGAAGGTCTAATTTTTCGCCGATGACTCCAATTTGTTCAACCACAGTTTCTGCGACTGTAATGTTGTTCAATTTCAAAGATTTAAGTTCTTCGAGAGTTTTAACTTTGCTATTCAATCCTAGGTCGAGTATTGATTGTGTTAATGCGATAAAGCTTTCGTTTTTAGCAACAAAATCTGTTTCGCAGTTAAGTACCACGATAGCACCCCATTTTTTGCTGTCGTCAACTTTCGACAAAACTACTCCTTCTGAGGCTTCTCTGTCGGCTCTTTTATTTGCTATTGCTTGTCCTTTTTTTCGGATAATATCGATTGCGTTGTCAAAGTTGCCTTCGGCTTCTTCTAACGCTTTTTTGCAGTCCATCATACCTGCGCCTGTTATTTTGCGTAATTTGCTTACGTCTGCTGCACTTATTGCCATAAATTTTTATCTTTTTTTAGTTATTATTATTTTCTTCGGTTATCGGTTCTGGAGTAATTTCTTGAACTTTTAATTCTTCAACTTCTTTAACTTCTTTAACCTCTTTAACCTCTTTTACTTCTTTAACTTCTTCAATTTCTTTAACCTCTTTAACCTCTTTTTTAGGTTTTTTTTCGGTAGTTTTTTCAGAAGATACTTCTTTGGTAACTACTTCTTTTTTTGGTTTTTCTTCTGCTCTTGCTTTTTCGGTTTTTCTCGTTTTCGGTTTTTCCGCTTTTTCCGCTTTTTCCACTTTGGGTGTCTCTACTTCTCCGATGGTTTCAGTTTTAATTTCTGAAATATTATTATCAGCGGGTGTTTCTGCTTCTCGTTCTTTTCGGGCAGATTCTTCTCTACGCGCTTTCAATCTTGCACGTTTTTCGCCTTTAACAGTTTTTTTCTGATCATTATCTACTCTCGGAGTTGGAGCTGGTTCGTGAGTATCTACTTTACGTTCCGAATATCCTTCTTTGATAGCATCGGTCATTATTCCGACGATTAGTTCTATTGATTTAGTGGCGTCGTCGTTTGCGGGTATCACAAAATCAATATTAGTAGGGTCAGAATTTGTGTCCACAATACCAAAAAGAGGAATGCTCAATTTGATGGCTTCTTTAACTGCAATGTGCTCTTTCATAACATCTACGACGAACATTGCTGCGGGCAACTTGTTCATATCTACGATACTGCCTAAGTTTTTTTCTAGTTTTGCTCTTTGTCGTGATATTTGCAGTTTTTCTCTTTTAGACAGGTTTTTCCAGCTTGATTCGCCCATCATTCTGTCTATTGTTGTCATTTTTTTGACAGCTTTCCTAATTGTAGGAAAATTTGTTAACATTCCACCGGGCCACCGTTCTACCACGTAGGGCATATTAACTGCTTTTGCTTTTTCGGCGATAATTTCTTTCGCTTGTTTTTTGGTAGCAACGAAAAGAATTTTCCTTCCCGATTTTGTTATTTGTTTGATTGCATTTGCTGCCTCATCAATTTTTACGGCTGTTTTATGCAAATCTAAAATGTGAATTCCGTTTTTTTCCATAAAAATATATGGTGCCATTGCGGGATTCCATTTTCTTTTGAGGTGTCCAAAGTGAACACCGGCATCTAATAGTTCTTGAAAATTTGTTTTTGACATATAATATTAATTTAAGTCGTTTACATTCTTAATTTTACTCAATCAAAAAGTAGTTTCGGGAGTGAAAATCTTTCTGATTTAGATACTAAACGCTCGCAGCGGATTTTAACGTTTGCTGAATTGGAATCTTTTACGTGCCTTCGGTCTTCCGGGCTTTTTCCTTTCAACAACTCTCGAATCGCGTGTCAGTAGTCCTTTTGCTCGCATGACTGTTTTATTTTCGGGATTAATCTTCACTAATGCTCGTGCAATAGCGAGTCGAAGTGCTTCTGCTTGACCCGTAATTCCTCCGCCAATTAAATTAACTTTAATATCGTAACTATCGGCAACTCCAATCAGGTTAAGTGGTTGGGTTGCAATATATTGCAATGTAGCGGCTGAAAAATAGTTATCGAAATTGCGTTTGTTGATGGTGATTTGCCCTTTGCCTTCACTGACGTAAATTCTAGCGACTGCTGCTTTTCTTCTTCCTATGGTGTTTACTACTTCCATACTTATTATTTAATGGTATTTAAATCTAAAACTTTGGGTTGTTGTGCTTGATGTTTGTGTTCTGAACCTTTGTAAACATAAAGATTCCTAAAAAGTTGTCTTCCTAATTTTGTTTTAGGCAACATTCCTTTGACGGTACGTTGGACTAATTTTTCGGGACTTTTATCAAAAAGCATTTTGGGAGTTACCTCTTTTTGTCCTCCCGGATAACCGCTATGGTAAAAGAATACTCGGTCACTCCATTTATTGCCCGTCAGTTTTACTTTTTCGGCGTTGATTATAATGACATAGTCGCCGCAGTCCATGTGTGGAGTGTAGTTAGGCTTATGTTTGCCTCTTAAAAGTTTTGCGGTCTCTGACCCCAATCTGCCTAATATTTTATCGGTAGCGTCTATAACCAACCATTCTTTTTGAATAGTTGACGGTTTTGCCGATTCTGTTCTATAACTTAATTTTATCACAATTATTTTATATTAAATTTTTACTTAACTATCTGAAATAGATACAAATAACTTCATTTTTCGGATAATAATCGGGTGCAAAATTACTATTTTTTTTTATTTTGACAATAATTGTAATATTTTTTTTTATTTTTTTTCACAACTGACCGATTAAATCTTTATTCAATATTTATATAGTTGGATTTCAATATGTTATGATTTAAATTTAACCTTTTCAAAAAGTAACCTTATTCTTACCTTATTTTTTTAACAGAACAATGGTTCGACATGGCTCACTAACCACCTTAATAGAAAAAGAATATGACAACCCGACCTGTCATTGCGGGCTTGACCCGCAATCCCCTAAAAACAAAGGGGATGCTGAAACAAGTTCAGCATGACATGTAGGAGATTTCATCATCTATTAAGGTGGTTAGTGAGCCATGTCGAACCATTGTCTTGTAGGAAAAATAAGGTATAAATAAGGTAAAAAAGGGTATTTATTCAAACTGTACGTTTCATTAATAGGATGATGCTATCTTTTTGTCGGTCAGTAGTGATTTTTTTTAAAACTATATATTTATTAGGTAAAAATTAGGTTATTAAGTCGCAAAGTTACGACAATCCAGTTTGCGACAAGTCAGGAGTTATGAGATTAGTTATAGGTTAGTACTCATCCGCTGATTTTTTTTATGTTGCCGCTCAATCTTAGAAAGCACATCCTTTATTCCGCTTAATGCTTTAATACCACTTATTATCATCGAAAGTTTTAGATTTTTTTCTTCGAAACGGGCAAGTTTTGAGTTAGATTGTACCCATTGCAAAATTGTGCCGAAAATGTCTGATTGATAGAACGTTGAGGAAGGATTACCTACAAAATAGAGTTTCAAAAGACTGTTTTTGTATATAATTTTTTCAATTCCAAGTTTTTTAGCGATAATGCGTACGTGAACTGCTTCCAACAATCTTTCTGCAGTATCGGGTAATTCGCCGAAACGGTCTCTAATGTTAGTGCGAAATGATTCAATTGTTTCAAAATTCTCAATTAAATCTAATTCGCGGTATAAGTCCATACGTTCTGTAATATTTTCGATATAATCTTCGGGGAAACGCAACTCTAAATCGGTCTCAATTTGACAATCAGTTACATATATTTTAGGTTCATCAGACTGATTATCAGAACTGATATTTGATTTTGCATATTCAGTTTCACGCAGTTCTAACAGTGCTTCTTTTAATATTCTATGATATGTTTCGTAGCCAATATCTTCAATAAAACCACTTTGTTCAGCACCGAGAATGTTACCTGCACCGCGAATATCCAAATCTTGCATAGCGATATTCATTCCGCTGCCGAGTTCCGAATATTCTTCTAAAATTTTCAATCTTTTACGGGCATCACTAGTGATAATTGTTGCGGGTGGTGCAATCATGTAACAAAAAGCCTTTTTATTTGAGCGACCAACTCTTCCGCGCAATTGGTGCAATTCGCTTAAACCAAATAGATGTGCATTGTTGATAATGATAGTATTAGCGTTAGGAATATCAAGTCCCGACTCAATTATTGTAGTAGAAACCAAAACATCGTAATCGCCTGAAATAAAATCAAGCATAACTTTCTCCAGCTTGTTGCCTTCCATTTGTCCGTGCGCAACAACGGTTTTTATATCAGGCAAAATTCTGTTTATCATCGCTTCAATCTCGTCAATATTTTGAATCCGATTATTGATAAAAAAGACTTGTCCCCCACGTTCTACTTCATATAAAATAGCCTCTTTGATAATATCTTCGTTGTATGTATGTAGTTCAGTGATAATTGGATGCCGATTTGGTGGCGGAGTATTCAAAATTGAAAGGTCACGTGCGCCCATCAGAGAAAATTGAAGTGTACGAGGAATAGGAGTAGCGGTCAATGTTAGTGTATCAACATTGATTTTAAGATGTTTTAACTTTTCTTTTGCCGTAACTCCGAAACGCTGTTCTTCATCAATTATCAGTAGCCCTAAATCTTTAAATATCACGTCTTTACCAATGATACGATGAGTTCCAATCAAAATATCTACTTTTCCGGTTTTAAGGTTTTCTAAAATTTTGGAAATATCAGATTGTTTTCTCAAACGACTAATATATTCCACTTTGCAGGGGAAATCTTTTAATCTTTCTGAAAAGGTATGAAAATGCTGTAAAGCCAAAATCGTTGTTGGAACGAGTATTGCTGTTTGTTTATTGTCAGCAGCTGCTTTGAATGCCGCACGAATAGCAATTTCAGTTTTACCGAAACCCACATCACCACAAACTAATCTATCCATTGGATTTATTGCCTCCATATCCTTCTTAATTGCTATTGTGGCTTTTAGTTGGTCGGGAGTATCTTCGTACATAAAAGATGCTTCCAACTCAGTTTGTAGGTATGAATCAGGAGTAAAAGCAAATCCGGGTTCGTTTTTTCGTTTGGCATATAGCATAATTAGTTCACGTGCAATATCTTTGACCCTCTCTTTTGCTCTTTCTTTAAGTTTTTGCCAAGCACTTGATCCTAATTTGTTAATTTTTGGCGGCTCGCCTTCCTGTCCTTTGAATTTACTGATACGATGCAAAGAATGTATATTTACCAACAAAACATCATTGTCTCGGTAAACTAAACGCACCGCTTCTTGTTTTCTACCGTTGGTTTCAGTAGTAACTAATCCTCCAAAACGACCAATTCCATGATCTATATGAACAACATAATCGCCCGGATTCAAACGAGAAAGTTCTTTGATGGAAATTGCCTGACGAGCCGATTTTACCCTTTCTGAACGCAAAGAATATTTGTGATACCTGTCAAAAATTTGATGATCGGTATATATACACAATTTTAAATGATGATCGATAAAGCCTTCATGCAAAGCGTGAGGTATTTCCTTATATTCCAATTTTGAATCTCTATCATAAAAAATTTGCCGCAATCGTTCAAGTTGTTTTTCATTGTCAGACAATATATAAATCTCGTAGCCCGTATTAGATTTTTCACGAATGTTTGTTTCCAACAAATCAAACTGTTTACGAAATAGAGGTTGCGGAGAAAATGAAAATTCTATTGTCAAATCGCGATTAAATTTTTCACAATTTCCGTAAATAATTAAACTTTTTTGTTTCAATGCTTTTTTGAAAAAATGACCGTCAATAAAATGAAGATGCGATGGCACTTCACGTTCATTGTCGACTTCTATTGCCTGAATTCGCAACCTGTCAAAAATCTTGTTCATTTTCCCGATTACAACAGCAGGACTATTTATCCAAATTTTTATATTTTCCGACATAAATTCCGTAATAGGAATAGTATCAACAACTTCTGATTTAGATAGGTTTGGGACTACAAAAACCTCCTTAAAAAGCGATTTCGAAAGTTGTGTTTCGATATCGAAAGAGCGGATGCTCTCTATTTCATCTCCAAAAAAATCAATACGATAGGGATCTTCAAAGGAGTAACTATAAAGGTCTAAAATGGAGCCTCGTTGTGAATATTGACCCGGTTCGAAAACAAAATCAGCCCGCTCAAAGCCGAGAGTATTAAGAAAATCAATCACAAAAAGCATATCAATTTTCTCTCCTTTGGAAATTTTTAATGTCTGATTTTCAATAGTTTTTTCATTTGGAACACGTTCCATCAATGCTTCGGGATACGAAACAAAAAATTGAAACGGCTTTGCATTACTGATAATTCGAAGAGTTTCTGTTCTCATTATCATCTGCGTACTTTCGGGTTGACCAAATTCTGGCGAACGTTTATAAGTTGATGGTAGAAAAAAAACAGTTTCCCTACCAACCAACTGAACTATATCATAATACAGGAACGTTGCCTCTTCTTTATCTTGAGCAATAAACATTTGAGGAGAAATATCTTTCATCGCCGCCGAAAGTAATGAAACAGAAGACCCCGACAACCCTTTCAAAAATAAGTTCTTATCTTTTTTTTCAAAAGAATTTTTTATCTCCTCAAATAATGGATGCCTTTTGTAAAGTGCAAGTAATGAACTCTTTTTCACAAAAAATTTTTTTGCAAAGATAATACTTTTTCGGCTAAATAATATAAATCTTTATTTTTAACCCAAAGTCTCAAAGTTGAATTTTAATAAAAATTGAGTTTTTGTATGAAAATTTTATCAATTTTTTTACCACGAAGTCGCACAAAAAAGCCACCCCGCAAGTGAGGCAGCTTTTATTATTCGAAAATAAGAATTTAGCCACTAATTTGTTTGTTATTGAGTTTACCGAAATATTGAATATATTGAAATTGTTATTGAGTTTTCCGAAATTGTTATTGAGTTTTCCGAAATTGTTATTGAGTTTTCCGAAATTGTTATTGAGTTTTCCGAAATACACTAATTATCACGAATTTCTTTGTGTTCCTTTGTGAAACCTTGGTGTTCCTTTGTGGTTAAGATTTTTTTCGAACAACACTTCAACTGAAATCCATTAATTTCTGCCTGCAATCTATTTTACTTTTATGAAAATAACGCCGTTATCACTAATTCCAAAAGCACCCAATGTTAGAATATCGCCACTAACTTCGAAAGTACATAGACGATTGTCAATCAATAATATATTATCATTAACTGAGTAAACACCCGAAGATGCAGTCCCACGAAGAATGACCTTCTCTTTGGAACCAAACCTATCCGTATAATATCTGCCATCTGCAAAGAAAGCAAGCCTATCAATGATCCCATCCCTATCTTTTGTTTCCGATTCCCAAACACCAATTAGTTTATTGTTAGACGAATACATTGATGATGCTTTATTATTATCTGACAAACAAGAAGTAGTGGAGAACGTAAGAAACATCACTACAGTACATGTTATTAATAATGAAATGTTTCCTCTACACATTTTCAGACTTTTTAAACCCACGCCGTGTTTTACATAGATTTCGGTTTCCCTTGCACGATTTTTTGAATGGTTTGCGGCTTTTATTGCCAAAATATTTAATATTACTTTTTTCATGTATATAAATTTAAGCGATTAGCCTATACTTCGCGAGGTTTTAATTAATAATGAATTTATTATTTTTTCTCGTATTTGAAAGTTTCGATAATTTCGTATCCATTGTGTGCAGTAGTTTTTCGTGTCAAGGGAAAACCGTCATCGTTATAAGTATATGTATATGATTCGGTTGTACGTTTACCATCGTTATCAACCCTTTCTATGGTTAGTACATTGTTTTTATATGAGCGGTAGTCATCATTATAACCACCATTTCCTACAATTAAGTACCATTTTGGCGTTTTACAATGAATAAAAGGTGACTTTTTATTATCATACGTGTAGGCAATTGAACCGTATGGCTCATATTCAGTGTTGTTCATTTGACTACGTTCACATTCAAAATCAACACGCATAACAACTCCGTTCTCATATTGATAAATACTAAAATCACGGTAAAAATACGGAACGTCAGACCATTCTTCAAAATATTTTATTGGAAGACCATCGTCGTTCAGTTCTACTTCTTCGCCAATATAACCTCCTGTTTGATAGTTTTTAAAAATTTCAATT
This sequence comes from Marinilabiliaceae bacterium, assembly GCA_009777175.1. Lineage (GTDB taxonomy): Bacteria > Bacteroidota > Bacteroidia > Bacteroidales > Marinilabiliaceae > WRMI01. The sequence goes on along the minus strand of WRMI01000014.1, from coordinate 7,185 downwards.
CTATTACCATTTTTGTTATATGTAGTTTCACCTGCAAAATTATAAGTATAGTTTGTTTCACTTTTCAAAACTAAATCCCTTACGTTGTTATATGTGAATGCCTCTTCTGAGGATACTTCATTATTAGGTTTATAATAAGTGATTTTTGAAATACGGTTTTCATTATCGTAATCGAAAACCGTTCGCTCACCACCGTTATCAGATATTTCTACCAACAAATAGACTTCCTCTGTGTTTTCGTCATTGCCTGTTTCATCGTCTTCTTCATCCAAGTCGCAAGAATAAAACATTGCTGATGTCTGTATTAATAAGGCTAAACATAGCACTAATTTTAAAATTTTCTGTTTCATATTATTTATATTATTTATATTATTTATATTTATACTCAACTGTATTTATCCATGTATTTCCTACTTCTTCGGGGTTATCCATTTCATACATTGAATTCGTAATTGTGCACTTTGTAGGAAAATTGTCGCTATCATAAATATATTCGTATTTTGTAATAACATCACAGTATTCTTCTGTCCATTTTTTTTCTGTAACGTTGTTTTTACTACCATTTTCTTCAAACCAACAAAACATAAACCATTTTGGAGTTTTGCAGTTATAAAACGGAGACTTATTATTATCATAAGAATATTCACTTGGATAGTATTCTGACTCATAAAAACCTAACTTATGTTCTAAAAGATTTTCTTCAAAAATAAGGTAATCAATAAACCAAACATTTACTTTTTCCCATTTAATTGGCAGTTCGTAATTGTCCAATTCTATTTTTGATGTACTAACATCACCATTTTTAAGTGTTTCTTTGACAGCGATTTCATTTTCTATTTTTGTGAACTCACGTGTCCAACCTAATTGAGGATTGCTTAAATCTTCGAAAATCAAGTCAATTGATTTTTCTTCGTGATAAATTAGTGTGTGTGTACTTTGGTGGTTGCCTTCGTTTCCGAACTTCGAAATTTGAACGAGTCGTAATTGTTCATCATATTCATACTTGGAAAAACTGCCATCATCTAAATTTTTTATTTCAAGCAATTTAACTTCGTTAACTTCGTTGGTTTCGTTGGTTTCGTTGTTCTCATTGTTTTCATCGTTGTTCAAAAAATCACACCTAAAAAAAATGAATCCGGCAAGTATTAGAAAAAGAACTGATTTTTTATAAAAGTTTTTTCCTTTTTTTGAGTTTTTCGAACTTGTCCATTTTTTCGAATGGTCATTAGACCACATTGTTTTACATCTGCTTAATATTTTTAATAGTACCATTTTAATATCCCTAATTCGTGTCGGGCGCAACTTCTAAATTATTTTTATTAATTATTTATTATTTATAGTTTCACAAACCTAACCATACCTTCATCTGTGTGCAAACCATATACTCCGCTTGGTAACTGCTCAATGTTGATTGTCTCGCCGTCCCGAAATCTGCCTTGAATTACCGCATTACCTACCAAATTGTAAATAGTATAGTCTATTTCTTTATCCGATGAAAATTTAACATATAATACATTATTTGCAGGATTAGGATAGATAATAATTGAATTTGTTTCGTTTGTTAAATGCCAAATTCCTACATCTCCTGTTACTGTTATTGTGGCAGGTCTGCTTGTAACCGAACCATCACTATTGGATATTGTTACATAATAATAGAACGTACCTGCTGTGGTTGTTGGAACGCTAAATGTAGATGAGTTTGTACCAACCGCTGTTCCGCCGTTGTTGTTCGGATTAGTTGCGCGATACCACTGATAAGTCAAAGGAGCAGCACCTGTCGCCGTTACTGATAAGTCGAGAATGCCATCTCCATCTACCACACCGTCTGTTGGCTGTAAGATGATTATGGGTGGACTTTTTACTATTACGTTTGCTGATCCAGATATACTTGTGTTTACGGTTGAAGTTGCTATAACAGTAAGCGATGTTGCTGTTTCATCTGTTGCGATTGTTAACGCACCTGAATTGGAAATCGTTGTTTCGCTAGTATTATTGCCTGTTACTGACCAAGTTACACCCTGCGAGGAGCCGACATTTATTCCTGTTACAGTGGCAGTAAAGGTTTGCGTGAATCCATTTTGAGTAATGAAGTTTGATGGTGTAACGTTTACGCTTTCTACTGAAACGGTAGGTGCCGTATTAGTAAAAATAGTCAAATTGTACGTTCCAGAATAGCCAGAAGAATACGGAGTTATTTCCACATAATAAGTACCAGGTACTAAATTCATAGATTGGTTGTAAGTACCCGTCCAATAATTTGTACTATGAATTTGATTGCCGTCAGCATCATACCATCGTACATACATATCAGTCAATCCCAAACGAATTACATTAACCGTCATGTTCATATCTGCTAACTCATATCTATACATGTCCTTTCTATCTTGATGGCTTATAAAACCTTTTACCGTTTGCCCTGATTCAAGAAATTGAGCGTTAGCGCGTGTTTCGTTTGGCTCTATTTCATTGTTTCCTGCAGAGGTAAAATTTACACTTAAGTTATAAGTTCCAGAATTGCCAGAAGAATACGGAGTGATTTCAACATAATAAGTATCAGGTTCTAAATTCATAGATTGGTTGTAAGTACCCGTCCAATAATTTGTACTATGAATTTGATCGCCGTCTGAATTATACCACCGCACATACATATCAGTCAAGGTTCCCCTTGTTACATTCACAGTCATTATGCCGGGTTCCTGCAACTCAAACCGGTAGGTATCCTTTCTATCTTGATAGCTTATGAAACCTATTGCGGTTTGAGCCGATGTTAATAATTGTGAGTTTAAAAAAGTTTCGTTTGGCTCAATTTCATTGTTTCCTGCTCGCACAAAACTACCATATAAATTATAAGTTCCAGAATTGTTGGAATTATATGGAGTGATCGCTACGTAATAAGTATCGGGTTCTAAATTCATAGATTGGTTGTAAGTGCCCGTCCAAAAATTTGTACTATGAATTTGATTGCCGTCAGCATCATACCATCGTACATACATATCAGTCAATGTTCCTCTTGTTACATTCATAGTCATACTACCAGGTTCCGTTAATATGTATTTATAAACATCAATGTCCGAAGAAGTTATGGTACCATTCACGGTATAACCCCATGGTAAGACTTGTGCAGTTGCCATAGTATTGTTTGGTTCTACCTCATCAACCGAACAAACTATACGAATACTATAATTTCCAGTATTACCGGGGAGTCCGGATATTTGAACCACTTCGATAATATAATTACCTGCTTCAACGTCCATATAATCGTTGTGCGGAAAGGTAAAACCTCCGTTTGTGGTTCGAAGTACCTCATTGTTGCTGGCATTAATCCATTTTACGTCAGCCATATTGTCGGGCAATGCCGCTGTTCCGCCGGGGCTTGTTAAACGCAAATCTAATTTGCCCGGTTTTGGCAAAACAACAGTATAACTGTCTGAAGTATTACTGCTTGTTATAGATGCGTTATACGTCGTGGAAAATGTTATTATCCCGTAATCAGTAGCCCGCACTTTTACTATAAAACACATCAGGGCAATTAACACCACAAAAATTCTCATTTTCTTTAAGAGGTTGAGCGCTTTACTCGCCTGTAATGAATAGTTTTGTTCATTTCTCCCATTTTCGTGCATCTCAATTATGCACTTCTCTAAATTAACATTTAAATTTTTCATATTTAATTACTTGAATTATATAATTTATTTAATTTTATATTTCGTTTTTATTTTATTCCCCAAGGCATTGCCCTGTGCAGAATTATTGGACTAAAAATTGTTTTGTATTGATGTTACTACTAAATTTCTACTTAATAATAGTTTCATACTTTTCAATTTGTTAGTAAAATACATATATCTTTATAAATATTCAATTTTTTTCTCAAAAAAATAATTCGAACGCAAAAATATTTGCAAATTTTTTTCGTTATTATGCGTAATAGTAATTTTTAATTACTTTTACAAAATTTTTAATAATATTTAATAAATTATGGAAATATTAGATAACATAAAATTCATCAGAGAAAAAAAAGGCTATTCTCACGAAGCAATGGGCATGAGTCTTGGTATATCACAAACAGCTTACACCAACATGGAAAATAATAAAACAAAATTGACTCTCGACAGGTTGTACAAAATTGCTGATATTTTAGAAGTAAAAATAGAGGATTTATTAAAAATAGAGCCAAAAACATTTAAGCAAAATATTTATAATAACCAAACTGTAACGGCTATTTCTCAACAACAAGTTGAAAATCTTTATCAGGAATGTAAAGAAGCTTATGAAAAACTAATTAAAAGCAAAGATGACCAAATAGCTTTGCTAAGAGCGATAGTAGAAAAGAAAAATGAAACAGAGGATTAATACATCCCAAAAATCTATTTTCAATTAATTTATACTCCTGTTTTATGATTTTCGTGCAATAATTTTAACCGAATAAATGAAAGGATTCTTAAAATCATCAATAGGTAAAAAGTTCGTAATGGGAACATCGGGTTTGTTCCTTTTCCTGTTTTTGATGATACATTTGCTACTTAACTCTTTTTTATTGATATCCGATAATGGCAAGATGTTTAATACTGGCGCGCATTTTATGGCTACAAATCCTTTTGTGAAAATTATTGAACCACTTTTAGCGATTGGTTTTATAGTTCATATTTTTATGGGAATTATTCTTACAATTCAAAATCGTAAAGCGAGAGGTAATGAGAGATATGCAGTTGTCAGCAAGTCTAAAAATGTTTTATGGGCATCAAAAAATATGTTTATTTTGGGGGTAATGATTTTTGCTTTTCTGCTATTGCATTTATACCATTTTTGGCTGAAAATGAAATTTACAGGAAGCGAACTCCTTAATTATATAACTATTGATATTGGCGGAGTACCAACTCAAGTCGAAAATGTTTACGCGTTAATAAATTTAACCTTTTCAAATTTTTGGATTGTAATCATTTATATTACAGCAAGTTTAGCATTAGGGTTGCATCTATCACATGGAATATGGTCAGGGTTTCAAACAATTGGTCTTAGTAACACAATATGGCAAAAAATAATAAAGAAAATTTCAATTATTTTCGCTATTATTGTCGGAATTGGATTTTCGACAATTGCGGCTGCTCAATATTTATTTTTTCAGTAATTGTACTGATTTATTTTTATTTAGCCACGAATTTCACGAATTTACACTAATTTAATAATAATTTTTTTTGTATGACATTCAAAATCAGTCACTTTAGGGACTTCTTTTTATTAACTACGGGCTTTAGCCTACAGTAATTTATGAATAATTTTCTAAAACAATTTATAATAAAAAAACATTTTATATCTTTGCACCCTAAAATTTAAGTTATGGAAATAGCATTAGACCTCACAAAACGTTACAGTTACGCCGATTATTTGACATGGGCAGATAATAAAATGCGCGAACTTATAGACGGAATAGTTAAGATTGGGGCCCCCGCTCCGGGTACGGATCATCAAAGAGTGAGTATTAACATTGGAGCCAATTTGCAGGGATATATTATGAAAAATAAAGGCAAATGTAAAGTTTTTGCCGCTCCGTTTGATGTGCGACTTCCTATTAACGGTGAAAAATCTGATAATCAAATTTATAACGTTGTACAACCCGATATTTGCATTATTTGCGACAACACAAAATTAGATAAGAGAGGGTGTTTCGGTGCGCCGGATTTTATTGCTGAAATACAATCTTTTTCAACAGCAAGATATGATATGACCGAAAAATTTAATTTGTATGAAGCGGCTGGAGTCCCCGAATATTGGATAGTTTATCCCAAAGATGAAGGCATCGAAGTATTTTTACTGCAACAAAACGGAAAATACGACAACGGAACAAAATATGATGGCGGAAAAATACCCGTTAAAGCACTCGGAGGATATGAAATTGATTTTAAAGATATTTTTTATTAATAATTAATATACACAAAATGATAGTATTAAGCGGAATTAGACCTACGGGCAATTTACATCTTGGCAATTATTTCGGAGCAGTTAAGAATTTTGTAAAGATGCAAGAAACTAATAAATGTTTCTTTTTTATTGCCGATTATCATTCTTTAACAACACATCCAGACCCTAAAATTTTACACCACAACGTAAAAAATGTATTAGTTGATTATTTAGCGTCGGGTTTAGATCCTGAAAAATCTACAATTTATATACAAAGCGACCTTCCCGAAGTTGCAGAACTCGCATTATTGTTGAGTATGCATGCATATTTGGGTGAATTAGAAAGAACAACATCTTTTAAAGAAAAAGCCCGCCAACAACCCGAAAACGTTAACGCAGGTCTTTTGACATATCCTGTCCTACAAGCTGCTGATATTTTAATTCATCACGCAAATAAAGTACCCGTTGGCAAAGACCAACAACAACACCTCGAAATGACAAGAAATTTTGCCGCACGTTTCAATCGTATATATAATAAGGAATATTTCCCAATACCCGAACCTTTCAATTTCGGCGAAGAACTTCTTAAAATACCCGGCTTAGACGGTAGTGGAAAAATGGGAAAATCAGAAAATAACGGCATTTTCCTCATCGATGACCCCGCTACTATCAGAAAAAAAGTGAAACGTGCGGTTACTGATTCGGGCCCAACGGAACCTAACTCCACTGTTTCTGAACCCGTTAATAATCTTTTTACTTTAATGGCTGCCGTTTCTAAAAGTGATACATTACAGTTTTTTAAAGAACAATATGCAAATTGTACTATCAAATACGGTGATTTGAAAAAACAACTTGCAGAAGATATTATTGCTTATACTCAACCTATTAGAGAAAAAATTTTAGATTTATCTCAAAATAATGACTATTTAAAAAAAGTTGTAGAAAATGGAAAAGAAAAAGCAAAAGTCAGCGCAGCAAAAACAATAAAAGAAGTAAGAGAGATAATGGGGATAAAGGAATTTTGATTTTTCTAATTTTTTTATTCATAAGCTTTTGCCCTTGTTTGTACAAAATTTTTAAAATTTCCAATTCTAATAGTCTGAGTATCTCCAAATATGAGACATCTTTAGTTTGCTTGTTTTTTTCGCAATATTTTGTTTTTAATTTAAATGAAAAAGTAACTACTGTAAAGTTATGTGTAAAATGACGCAGACCAAGATTCCTCGCTACGCTCGGAATGACCATTTCATTCCTTTAATGTGGCATGTTTCCGCTGCGGCGCTGCCGCAG
>WRMI01000013.1 GCA_009777175.1 Marinilabiliaceae bacterium | reverse complement strand
CATATTGTAAACGCATAATTGTACATTACCCATACCTTTCGGAATGAAACAACGGATAGTTGTATTTTTGTCAAAAGGATTTGGTGCGTTTTGATAGAGAATCATTTGCTCAAAATTAGCAGAATCATCAAGATTAAAATGCAAAGTACTATTCTTATTTTCTTTTCCAACGTCGGGCATAGTATCGTTTTCATCATTATTTTTCACCGCAGGTGGCATTTTTTCTAATTCCATAACACGAACATTCAGTTCTTTAACGGCATCAATCAAAATAGGTATCAATTCCACATAATTTACCGAAAGATAACCTTCTTCGTTGGTATAAACCAAGTCCGGGTATATTTCCTTTAGTTCTTGTGCTATCAATCCGAAATGTGTTTTCCTAAATAAGTCTGAATCTTCATCATAAAAAGGAACTTGATATGGTTCTTTTTGCTCTTCGTTTATTTCCAAACTCTCTACATATCTTTGTTTAAATCTGTACGTAATCGGATTAATCAACATTAATCGGTCTAATGATTCACCATTTTCTATTTCTGAAATGTCCTGCTTGTAGATAATATCAGAAGGAGATAAGTAATTACTATTGATAGATCCTGTTACATAAACATTTCCTACAAAGTATCCTGCATAGCGTCCTGCAATGGGTCCAGCAAGCGAATTAGCACGTCCCATAATCCCAACTCCATTGGCATTTACATCAAAAAATTCGGCAAGTACTCCAATATTTAATAAATGTCTATCGGATGATGCATAAACACCTATTCCGGCACCTGCTAACGCACAACTACTGCACCTTTGTACCTCACTTATAATACCTATCGCTTCACCGTAGGGCAGAATTGTTCCTGCATTTTGGTCAATTACTTTAGATTTAATACCCAGAGGATAATTGGTATATCCATAAAAAGTATGAGTAAATAAACTGCTACCCAAAACATTTAATTGATTGGTTGGGGTTGAAGTACCAATAACCACATTTCCGATTAAACTAGCATCACCTATTACGTGCAATTTAATAGATGGATTTGTTATGCCTATACCTACATTTGAGTTAAAAGTAGTGTTTCCCGTAAACAAACTAGTACCTGATACATATAGTTTATGCGTTCCATGTGGTGCAACACCAATACCTACATTGCCGGTAATATATCCATTTCCAGAAAACAAGCTGTTTCCAGAAACATTCAATCGATAAGCTGGATTACTTGCAGTACCAAGACCCACATTTCCATTTAAAAATGTTGTGCCTACTACGTGCAACTTGTCAGTTGCACTTGCTGTTATACCAATTCCAACATTATCAGAAAAATAACCTTTGCCCACTACATTTAATTTATGGTTCGAATCGTATGTTCCGATTCCAACATTGTCTGAAAATAAAGTAGTGCCTGTTACTTTGAGCCGATGATTTCCATCAGCAGCTACTCCAAGTCCCACATTTCCGTTTAAAAAGGTTTTACCTTCAACCTTCAACTTGTCGGTTGAATTTGCTGTTACTCCTATACCAACATTGTTGGTAGAACTTAAATCTATTTGGCAAAAAACTTGCCATCCCATTGCAATGAATACCATTGCTATTAATAATTTCTTCATATTTTTAATTTTTTATAATGTATGTTTAAAATTTCTCAAACACTCTTTGTGTGTTTCTGTCGCTGCAATTTTTTTGACGCAACCTGCCGCCGGATACGCCCAATCTTTTTTCACGATGAAATATTGGGAAAGTTATTTTCATTTTACCTGCCCAAAGGCAGCTAAAAAAACACCAATCGCCATTCCATCCATTTAACTTCATCAATCAAAAAATTTTGTACTCTAACTCCTTTGGTTCTGCAAAAACCATACCTAAAATTAGTACTAAAAATTTTTGTTAAGCTTGCCAAAAAATATTTTTTGTGCACAGCCTTGATGTTTATTAACGGCAAAAGAGGGCAAAACAATATTATTTGCAAAACTTTTGCAAATAAAATATTGATATGTTTGCCACTCACTCTCATTTTAAACCCATTTTTAAATTATTTTTTCAGATTTATGATTTGCCGTTTTTTCTCTTTCTCATAAAAAGAGAATTTTTTAAATCTCAAACCATCCCTCCACATATCCTCCATAAATGTCGGTAATCATAATTTTATACCAACCTGCATTCCAATTATTTGTATCAATTAGAAGGGTGTTTTCGGCGCAACTGTTTATCGTACTTTGATAAACTGTTTGCCCGCTGCTACTTTCAACGGAAACATCCAATGTTCCCAAACACTCTAAAAAGTTTACGGTAACATCGTTTCCTTGTAAGTAAACCTCTAAGGTGGGATGAACACCCGATTTTATGGTACCTGATACTAATTTCCCTGTCAAAATGATATTTCCAGAGACAATCAGCACTCCCATTAACAAAATCAAAAGGATAATAATTCGTTTTTTCATACTGCTATTCTTTAAAAATTTTTTGCAAAGGTAAATCAAAAATCTTTCTTTTCGACGATAAAAAAGGGTGTGTAAGTTGTTAGTGATAAAATATTTTTTTATTAAGTTGTATGTCAAACATTTACAGCTAAAATTTGTAAGTCGTTTGTAATAAAAATTTCGTGTGTCAGTTTATTTTATTTACCAAAAATTCATAAATATTTCCTCGTTTTTTTATTCTAAATTTGGTCCTTATTTCAGAACACCTTGTTTGATAACTACCTTTTGAGGTATTAAGAAAATATAAAATATTGTTTGTATCATAACCCAGATATATAAAAGCACAAATAGTGATTTCATTATCACTTAGATTAAAATTTAGTTTTTCTATTGAATTTCTTATTTCCGAAATTGTTTGTTGAAAAGAAAAATCTTGATCACCTGATTTTGATTTTTGGATTTCTAAAAATATACTGTGAACAATATCATTATTAATCTTTTCTCTTTTTTCTTTTAACTTTTCGTGTTTTTCGAGATTTTGTTGAGTAACTTTTAATCTTTTTTCCGTTATAGTTCTCTTTCGATAAAGAAAGTAAATTACTGTAAATAATGTCATTATAACAAATATTATAATTAATGCCCATAAAAATCTATTTCTTTTATCCAATTTATTTTTGTTACTCAAATTTTCTATCTTTTCATAGTTGTATTTTTCTTGTATTTCCAAAAGGTTAAGTTGAGACAATTCTGAATAAATTGAATCCGTCAATTCAATGCGTCTATCTTTGATTTTTAGGGCATCTTTTAAATTTCCTTTTTCTTCCTCTATTAATGCTAAAATTTGATATGCAGCAAGATAGGTGTTAGGATTATATTTATTCTGTTTATTTTCCAAAAAAACAAAAGTTTTGTCAATGTAATAAGTTGCTGAATTTAAGTCATTAATAGAAAAAAATGCTTCTGCCATGTTTAAATAAATATATAACGAATCCTTGTCGCTTTTAGATTTAGAAAGTGCTTTTTCGAACATTTGTAAAGATTCATAATAATCACCGTAATAAATGTAAAATACACCCAAATTGATTTGAATATCTGTAACCATTTCGTGTGCTTCTATTTCTTCAGCAATTCGTAAAGATTCATAATAAAAGTATAAAGCACTATCTTTATTTTCTAAAACAAGATAACAGTTTCCAATCATCTTTTTTAATGCAGACAATCTATACTGATTTGTACTTGAAATGCTTAAATAGGAATACGCTTTTTGATAATTTACAATTGCCGTATCAATATTGTTTCCTAAATAATATAGCCATGCTATATCAGCTATAATCATACCTTTAAGTGTATTATCATCGGATTTTTCGGATAAATTTTTTGATTTAATAGCATAATCCAAAGCGTTATCATACTCACCTTTTTCCCTATACAACCTACCTGCAAATTGGTAACCTTTTGATTGCTCTTCAATAGACCCTTTTTTATCTAAAATTATGATATCATCAAAAATTTGCGAAAATTCTGAAATATCTATGTCTAACTTATCTTTTGCCTCAAATTTCAGTAACGAAACCTTTGCTTTTTGATAATCAGATAGTTTTCGTTCGTCAAGTTCGTCTAAAATGCTTAAAACACTATCGGGAAATTCTTCTAAAAGCATTCCTGCTTCGAAAATTATTATATCATTATTTTTCCTCTCGCAAGACGAAAAATAAGTTAAAACTGTTGAAATCAGTATTATTCGTAATAAAATTCTAAAAACTGCTTTCATAAATTTATTTTAAAAAAATGCAAAGATAGTACAAATTTTTTTGTTTAATATAATTTGACAATTTTTTTAGGGTTAAAAATTTCACAATAAAAAATGTTACAAAAAAATTGCAGTCGTTTGTGATGTAAAGCAAAATAATTCATTTCAGATTGAACCATGGTAAAAAATACACTACACGTAACGAAACGGTATTTTAACAAGTTCAATATATCATTTAGCGCAAGCGGTGGTGTAGCCCCGCATAAAGTTTTGTTTAATTTCAGAACTCCTGACTTGGCACCAAATCGATTGTCGCGTATCCATGCCCTAAGCCTATTTGCTCTCAAACAAAACAAACCTCACTATATCCATTCATCCCACGCAGCAGCACTCGGTACGGGTGCAATGTAGATAACCGGTAGGGGCGTATCCTTGCGGTCGCCCAAAAAGCACAATTCGGTGGATCTCCTAAAATGCAACATCTTTAATTAGCGGAAAATACAAGCTAAAGCACAATCCTAAAACCGAATGTATCATTTCGTTGGTCTGGATTTCCGAAGCCTCGTTTCGATGTACGACAGTCGGTTGCTGGACTATTCCAACTACCTCCCCGCGCAACACGCCGAAAACCAGATGTAGCACCTTGAGGGTCAAGTTTCGCAGCAGTACTATAATTACCATACCAATCACTGCACCATTCCCAAACGTTCCCGCTCAAATCAAAAATTTCTAACTGATTGGGTTTCTTAGTACCCACGGGATGTGTTGTTCCTCCGCTTTTATCTTTGCTCCAAGCAACGTTATTCAAAAAGTTGTCTCCGCTATATTTATGAGCGTTCGTTTTGACACCTCCCCGTGCAGCAAATTCCCATTCTGCTTCGGTTGGAAGGCGATAGTTCTTTCCTGTTAGTTCATTTAGTCGCACAATAAACTCTTGAGCATCGTCATAACTAACATAATACATAGGAAAATTATCACCTTCTCCTTTAAGGGGATTTTTTGGATTTACCTTGTCGCGCTGGTCTTGAATTGTTGTTCCCATAACGGCTTTCCACTGACCTTGCGTAATAGGATATTTACTAATATCAAAACTGCTGACCGTTACTTGATGCGTAGGTTTTTCGTCGCTATCACAATTACTTACGTGCTCGTTCGTGCACCCCATTGTAAACGTTGCTCCATATACGTGAACCATCTCAGGTTCTCCGGGATGCGATTTTGGGGTGCTTTCTACTTCATCGGTTTGTATAACCGTTGCCCCAAAAAAAAGAGTTATAAGAAGAATTATTATCTTACTCATACTCAATATCCTACCGTATGTGCTACAACAAATTGGTAATTTTCGCCGAGTTTTAGCACTTCAAGCAGTTCTTCTTCTTTTGCGCCTGCACGAACAACGCTTTTTAAGCCTTCGGATGCGCAATAAAGGTAGATGTTTTGTGTACAATGACCGGCATCTAATGCTGCTAAATATAGCCATTTTGATTCGGGCATATTTAGTTCGATGTATTTCTCGTAGTTAGCAATAAACACGAGATTAAGTGGTGCATTGTCTACAAAAGGCTGCAAGCCCGACAAATTTCTGTAATCTCCTTCCACAATCGGTTGGAGTTCATGCTCAACGGGGTCGTAAAAATAGATTCCGTTAGCCAATACTGCGTAAAGTTCGAGCGGATAAAGTGCTCTTGCCGAGGGAACGGTACGTTTGCCATCCTCACGATTTACGCCGTTTGCCATCCATAATAACTCCGACAAATGTTTTAAAGATAAATTCGTTTCTTCAAATTCTCTAAAAGACATGCGGTCTTTGGCGGCTGTCATCAATGCTACTCCGCATTCTAAATTGGGAGCCTGCAATTTAATTGTTTCAAAAGAATTTAGTTCCATAGGTGTAACTGGTTCTTTAACTATTTCTGTTTTTGACTCTTGTGTACCTGAAGTACAACATCCTGATAATATTATTGCCGAAACAATAATCATAAAAATTACTCGATTCATAAAAAATATTTTTAAAATAAAATACAAAAGTACAAAAGTTATTTATACCAACAACTTTTTTTAAAAAAAATCATAAGGAATATGAAAAAAATAACTTCCTCAATAACAAACAGGCAGAGAACACGAATTGAGTATATTATTTTGTCAGCGTTCCTTATTTAAGTTATGTAACAATAGTTCCAATTTTTTCGCCTGACAAAACTTTTTTCAAATTTCCTTTTTTGTCCATGTTAAAGACTAAAATTGGCAAATTATTTTCCATACACATGGTTGTAGCGGTAAGGTCCATAATTTTCAGTCCTTTTTTGTAAACTTCGGCGAAGGAAATTGAGTCAAATTTAATAGCGTTGGGGTCTTTTTCGGGGTCAGCGGTATACACACCGTCAACTCTTGTTCCTTTTAACATAACATCGGCTTCAATTTCGATGCCACGCAAAGTAGCAGCAGTGTCGGTTGTAAAGTATGGGTTTCCCGTTCCGCATGAAAAAATAACGACCTCGCCATTTTTAAGTGATTCAATTGCTTTGGGCTTGGAATAGAGTTCACCAATTGGTTCCATACGGATTGCGGTCATCACTTTTGCAGTCGTGCCTTCCTTTTCAATTGCCGATGCCAATGCCAAACTATTTATAACAGTGGCTAACATACCCATTTGGTCGCCTTTGTATCGGTCGAAACCTTTGGCTGAGCCGCTTAATCCGCGAAAAATATTACCTCCGCCGATAACAATTCCTATCTCAAAACCTAATCTGCTAATTTCGGCAATCTGTTCGGCATATTCTTTTAAACGAGAAGAATTTATTCCGTGTCCCTCTCCTGCGGCAAGCGACTCGCCGCTTAACTTTAACAGTATTCTTTTGTATTGCATAATTATTATAAATTTAGATTACAAAAATAGATGAAAAATTGTTTTTTTACAAAAATAAATCACAAATTTTAATAAAAATTTTTTGGAAATAAAAAAAAGCACTATCTTTGCGGCGCAATAAAATAAAAATTCTGCGGGTATTATAAGCAGCAAAGTAGATAATATTTGCTCACCTTCAGGATGAATACTAAAAAATATATTTATAAAATGTACGCAATAGTTGAAATTGCAGGGCACCAATTCAAAATAGAAGAGGGTCGAAAAATTTATGTAGATCAATTAGAAGCCGAAGAAGGCGACGATGTAGTTTTTGAGGAAGTATTATTAACCGACAACAACGGCGACATCAAAGTTGGAACACCTCACGTAGAGGGAGTTCGTATAACGGCAAAAGTTTTAGAACACGTAAAAGGCGATAAAATTATCGTTTTTAAGAAAAAAAGAAGGAAAGGCTTTAAAAAGAAAAGGGGACACCGCCAGTATTTAAGCCAAATTCAAATCGAAAAAATTATTGTAGGATAACATTAAAGAAATTTTATCATGGCACACAAGAAAGGAGTAGGAAGCTCCCGTAACGGAAGAGAATCGGAAAGTAAACGATTAGGAGTAAAAATTTTTGGCGGACAATTTGCCAAAGCAGGTAATATTATTGTCCGACAACGAGGAACACAACACCACGCCGACCAAAACGTCGGAATGGGGAAAGACCATACTTTGTTTGCTCTAATAGATGGAACCGTAGTATTCAGAAAAAAGAAAAATGATAAATCTTTTATTTCTGTAGAACCGGTACTAGCTGTATAATTTTTCATTGCTTTTTTTTATTGAACTCCTGTTTTTGTTTATTTAAAGACAAATTCAGGAGTTTTTTTAATTATTTTTTAATATGGTTACTTTAAAACTTATTCAGGAAAACAAAGCCGATTTAATTAATCGACTTAAAATCAAACATTTTGACGCTTCTCGCATTATTGATGAAATTATTTTGCACGATAATTTGCGAAAATCTACTCAAGCCGAATTAGACAACAAACAAGCCGAAATGAACAGCCTCTCAAAATCCATCGGTGAACTGTTTAAAATCGGTAAAAACGAAGAAGCAAATTTAGCTAAAGTGAAAACGGCATCTTTAAAAGATGATATAAAAATTTTGAACGACAAACATACACAAATTGAAACAGAATTGTTTGCTCTTTTGGTTCAAATTCCAAATCCGCCACACCATTCAGTCCAAGAAGGTAAAACAGCCGATGATAATATCGAAATAAGTAGCGGTGGTACTATTCCAACACTTCAGGATCCGCTTCCTCACTGGGATTTAGCAAAAAATTATGATTTGATTGATTTTGAACTTGGAAATAAAATTACAGGTGCTGGTTTTCCCGTTTACAAAGGAATTGGCGCAAAACTTCATAGAGCGCTTATTTCATTCTTTTTGGACGAAGCAATAAAAGGAGGGTACAAAGAAGTTATGCCGCCGCTTATGGTCAATGAAGCATCTGCCTTCGGAACTGGGCAACTCCCCGACAAAGAAGGTCAAATGTATCACGTTACTGTCGACAATTTGTTCCTTATTCCAACGGCAGAAGTTACTATTACCAACTTATACAGAGATGTGATTTTAACTGCTGCGCAACTGCCAATAAAAAATTGTGCATATTCAGCATGTTTTAGGCGCGAAGCAGGTTCTTATGGCAAGGAAGTTAGAGGCTTAAACAGATTGCACCAATTCGACAAAGTTGAAATTGTTCAAATAGCGCACCCCGAACAATCTTATAACGTTTTGGAAAAAATGACAGAACACGTTCAATCACTTCTCGAAAAACTTGAACTTCCATGGCGAAAAATTAGGCTATGCGGTGGAGACATGAGTTTTCACTCCGCATTAACTTATGATTTTGAAGTTTATTCTGCCGCACAAGAACGGTGGCTTGAAGTTAGTTCGGTCAGTAATTTTGAAACATTTCAGTCGAACAGGCTTAAATTGCGTTTCAAAGACGATACCATGAAAAAAAGTGAACTCACACACACACTTAACGGTAGCGCATTAGCACTGCCACGCATCGTTGCAGCACTATTAGAAAACAATCAGTCGAAAGAGGGCATTAAAATTCCGAAAGTATTAATACCATATTTGGGGGTTGAAACAATATAATAAAAGCAAAAAAGATTCCTCACTTCGTTAGGAATGACTTTATTAGCTTGTCAATTGATACGTGAAACGGGTTGCGGCTTTGAAGCATTGATGAGCCACTTTTTCCTCAAACTTAGTTAGAAACAATAAAGAAATATTACAAAGCCTAATGATTGCAAACTTGAATAGGAAATTTTATTTTGGGTATTTAAATTACCAAAAAAAAGACTTTCAAACTGCACTATTAACAGGTACATTGTTTATTGATATCAATAATTCTATTTTAAATAATTATCCTGAATGTATAGTTTATTTGACATTATATCCATTTTTCAACAAATAGTCTAAAATTTTTTGCTTGAAGTCGCCTTGTATTAATATTTCGCTATCTTTTGAGCTGCCACCGCTGCCGCAAAGAGTTTTCAGTTTCTTTTCAAGTTCTTTAAGAGCATTGTCATCGCCAACAAAACCTGTTATTAGCGTAACTATTTTTCCTTTTCGATGTTTCTTATCTAAAATAACTATAAGTTTCTGTTTTTCAGGAGGAACGGTTTCAACGGGTAAATCATAAGTATTTCCAAAATCAAAATTTGGATTAGTACTAAATACAATTCCACCAGAACCTGTTCTTTTATTGCTTTTGTTTGCCATGAATTTATTTTTATGTAGCCACGAATTTCACGAATTAACACGAATTGGTTTTTAATTAGCCACGAATTTGTTAGTGATTGAAATATTGAATATATCGAAATTCGAATTTATTTTGCTTATTTTAAAATTGCCGTGATTGATTGTTCGAGTATACGATCATCGGACAATTTGACCACAAAATTGAACTCATATTCGCCCGTTTCTACATCGGTGGCAGTAATCAAACATGTATAGGAATGGTTAAATGAAACATAATCATATTCTTGTTGCGGACGATTAAAATAATCGTCAAAAGATACAAGCCATGGAAATGGACCGAATTCATCAATATTTCCAAAATATTCTCGTATCTGAAAAAAGTCCGCAATATTAGTTCCGGCAGGATGTGTTTCTCCAAAATCCTTGTCAGAAAAAACACCAATGGAAACAATATTTTCTTTGGCATAATATTTATCTTCTTCACAGTCCAATGCATAAGCAGTCTGAACAATGAAAGAACTAACTTGTTTGTGCTGTGCCAATTTAGTTACACTCGTTTTAAATTCGATAGTTATTCCGAAATCTTTTCTGAATATGTGCGGATTTGCATCAGCATCACCTACATTACACCCCATTATAGACATTATTTCTTCATTATCAATCGGATGAAGAACCAATGAAGTGAACGAATATTCAAAGGAAAATGTTTCAGGACATCTAATACATGACGAAACAATCAAATCAGCTATCAATAAGACCAACAATATCACAATTACTTTTAAAATTTTCATATATACTAAAAAATTAAATGTTTAAAATCTGCTTAATCAAAACTTTTCATGTTACTTATAATCTACCGTTTAAATGCGATTTTCAGTTTTTTTAGCGTTTCCTCAATTTTCATAATGGCTACTAAGGGACTTATAAAAATAAGGGTTTTTGTTTCTTATTTACTTATTTACTCATTCACCCATTTACTCATTTTTATACAAGGAGGGCGACCGCAAGGGTGCGCCCCTACTCTCATATTTTTCCAAGGAGGGCGACCGCAAGGGTGCGCCCCTACACTCATATTTTTCCAAGGAGGGCGACCGCAAGGGTGCGCCCCTACACTCATATTTTTACAAGGAGGGCGACCGCAAGGGTGCGCCCCTACACTCATTACTCACTACTCACTACCCACTACACACCACTCACTACTCACTACTATTCTCTCCAACAATCTGAAATCTTCTGTCACAACACTTATTTGTTCTCCCGTTTTCATATTTTTGATTGTTACAATATTATTTTTCATTTCCTCTTCCCCAACAATTGCCACAAAAGGAATATTCTTTTTGTCGGCATAACTCATCTGTTTTTTTATTTTATCGCTATCGGGATAAACTTCTGTCTTCAGACCTCTGTTTCTCAGAATTTTCGCAAGTTTCAAACAATGTAATGCTTCATTTTTACCAAAATTAACAAAAAGAAAATCAGTTGTAGAATTAACTTTTTCGGGGAAAATATTAAGTGCGGTCATCACATCAAAAATTCTGTCAGCGCCAAAAGAGATGCCCACACCAGACATTTGGTTTAACCCAAAAATACCCGTAAGGTCGTCATATCTACCGCCGCCTGTAATGCTTCCAATTTCAGTATCAATTGCTTTAACTTCAAAAATAGCTCCCGTATAATAGCTCAACCCACGTGCGAGAGTAAGATCTAATTCTACTTTCGTATTCATTTCGAGGTCGTTGACAACAGAAATAATAGTAGAAAGTTCTTCAATTCCTTTTGTACCAATTGAGGAATTTTTAAAAATTTCTGTTAATTGGTTCAATTTATCTTCATTATTTCCTGAAATAGTAAAAATGGGCTGTAATTTTTCTATTGCGTTGTTGTCTAATCCACGTTCTTTAAGTTCTTCATTAACTTTTTGCAGACCAATTTTTTCTATTTTGTCGATGGCAATAGTAATATCCACTATTTTGTCGCTTTCGCCAATTATTTCAGCAATTGCTGCGAGAACTTTTCGATTATTTAATTTGATAACAACATTAATATTAAGTCTTCTGAAAACTTCGTCAATAATTTGTAACAATTCCACTTCGTTTAAGAGGCTATCACTCCCTATTACGTCTACGTCGCATTGGAAAAATTCGCGGTATCTTCCTTTTTGAGGCCTGTCGGCGCGCCAAACGGGCTGTATTTGGTATCTTTTAAAAGGAAACGTAAGTTCATTTTGATGTTGTACGACAAAACGTGCAAAAGGAACAGTTAAGTCGTAACGCAAACCTTTTTCGCAAATTTGCCGTGAAATCTGGTTTAAGTCTCTGTTAGACAGCGTTTGAGCGTCAGTATTCGAAAGAAAATCGCCTGAATTAAGGATACGGAACAAGAGTTTATCGCCCTCTTCGCCGTATTTTCCGAGCAAAGTATTCAGATTTTCCATTGCAGGCGTTTCGATGGGCATATAACCATATAGCCTAAAAACATCTGTAATAGTGTCGAAAATATAGTTTCTTTTGACTGTTTCGTCGGGAGTAAAGTCACGTGTTCCCTTTGGTATGCTTGGTTTTTGAGCCATTTTTTTAATATTAATAAAACCGAATGATTAAAAATATTCAGGTTTAATGTTTGCTGTTTTAACGATGTGGCTTTGAGGAAAATGGGGTTTTATTTTATGTAAAAAAGGAATTGCTTCATGTTTATTTCTGAAGTATCCAATTCTCACTTTCCAATAAGGCTCGTCATAATCTAGGGAAATTTTTTCATACGGAAAATCGTTTGTGAGTTTTGTACGAGCATTTTCAGCACCCTGTCGCGCTTTTGTACCTCCCGTTTCTGAATAGACTTGAATCCGATATCCTTCAATGCCCTGTTTTTTACTGTTGTAAGTAATATAGGTGAGCATCAGTTGTTCAATTTCGTTATGTTGAGTTATTTCAACTTTACCCTGCGATGCCTCAGATTTTCTTATTGTAGCAAAAACATTTCTTTTTTCTTGCGAAAAAAAGTTGTTACAAAAAGATAAAATCAACAATAAAAACAATATCTTTTTCATAAAACCTCCATATTTTGATTTAAAAATTCTTTTCGGGTACAACCAAAACGGGTAGTGTAGAAATGTTGAGCAGTTCATTTGCAAAAGGATTAAAGAATGAGTCAAAAGGATTTAAACTTTTTCTGACGGGTAATGCAATGAACGTGATATTGTTTTCTTCCGCATATTCTAATGTTTGCTGCGGAGTCAAAGTACCTCCCATTGAAACGGACTCAAACTGTATATTAATCTTTTTTTGGAGATATCCTTCTATTTGTCGTTGCAGGTATCCGAGGCTACCGGGCTTAAACCAGCGGCTATTTTCGTTAACGCCAAGCAGGTATATTTTTATGCCAACTGATTGAGCAAAACGTGCTACTCGGGAAACTATTCTGCGACTAAATTTGCTATGGTCAATGGGCAAAAGGATTTTAAATTCATCTGTTATAGGCACTTCCTTGCGGACAGTAAGAACGGGACATGGGGCATGTGAGGTCAGCCGATAAGCATTACTGCCTACCCAGCGGTCTTCAAAACCTGAAATACCATGAGTACCAATAACAATCAGCGCAGCATCGTCATAATGTGCCTGATTAGTGATTTCTCGGACAACATTACCTTCTCTGATTTTGAAATCAAATTCTCGATTTGGAACAGTAGATTTCGATAATGCCCGTTTTAACAAGTCATTCATGTATGTAATATCCAAATCAGCCAGAAGTAAATCAGGGTTTTTCATGGCAAATTCGGGAAATAATCTTTTCCCCGTTCGGACATGCATTAATCTAAGGTTTGCCTGCATCCTGTTCGCAAGTTCTACGCTTAAATCAATAGCGTTTACCGAAATCTCGGAAAAATCAACTGGAACTATAATACGCTTTATCATTGAAAATATTTTTTATATGATTTTTGATGAATAAAAATTTTTACAAAAGTACAACTTTTTTATTTGTGAAACAAATTTTTTTATAATTTTGTAATTTTTTAATAAAAAAAACGTTCTTATTTGAAATGAAAAAGTATAAAATATCTGATTTCGATTCAATAAAACCTTACGAGGATAGCGATATTAAAGAGGTTTTTGACAGGCTGATTAAAGAAGAAGCGTTTCAGCAACTGCTTCGTTTTCTTTTTCCTGATTCCACTCATTCGTTTTTTATGAATAAAGTGTCAAATATGACTACTATTAGGCAATTTCAGAATGATATTATTTCTGATTATGTGAAAGTAGTGATTGATGATACATCAAAAGGAGTTACTGCAACGGGGTTGGAAAGTTTAAGTCCAAAGGAATCATACCTGTATATTTCAAATCATCGTGATATTTTACTAGATCCTGCTATTTTGAACGTAGTCCTCGTTGATAACGGTTTTGATACTACCGAAATTGCAATTGGCGACAATTTACTTATTTATCCTTGGATTACTGATTTGGTCAAATTGAACAGAACTTTTATCGTTAATAGGAATCTGCCACTTAAACAGACGCTCGAAAGTTTCTCTCGGTTATCAAACTATATCAGATACAAAATCACTAAAAAGAAAACAAGTATTTGGATTGCGCAGCGCGAAGGAAGGTCAAAAGATGGCAACGACCAAACTCAAATTAGCCTGCTTAAGATGCTGAATATGAGCGGAACTAAATCATGTATCAAAAATTTTAAAGAACTAAAAATTGTTCCCGTTTCTATCTCTTATGAGCGAGACCCATGCGACTACCTCAAAGCATTAGAATTTCTTAAGAAAAAAAAAGACGGAGACTATCAAAAAACCTACGAAGACGATATGACGCACATGGGAACGGGTCTCAAAGGACGCAAAGAAAGAATTGATTTTTGTTTCGGAAAACCAATCGAAAATGAACTTAATATACTCGAAAATATTAATGACAAAAACGAAAGGTTTTCCGCATTAGCCGAAATTATTGACAAAAATGTACACCTTAATTATAAACTTTGGCCCGGAAATTATATCGCATGGGACATTTTAAACGGCAAAAAAGAGTACTCGGACAAATATACTCCGCAAGATATAACCAATTTCAACGACTATGTTGCCGACCATATTAACCGCTGCAACTTAACTGCACAAGAGGATAAAGATTTTATTCAGACAAGTTTGCTCGAAATGTATGCAAATCCCGTCAAAAATATTAAACAATACGAAAATTAATCATTTTTTATTAATTCTCTAATTACTTTTGAGGCGGCAAAAATTCCAAAAATTGCAGGCATATAACTCAATGTACCTACGGTTGTTTTTTTGTTTGGCTCGTCTTCCACAAAAATCACCGCCGACTTATTTACTAATTCTGTACTAAAAACAACATCAAAACCTCTTTTTATTCCAAATTTATTAAGTTTTTTGCGAATCATTCTTGCCAACATACAATTATAAGATTTTGAAATATCGTCTATTTTCACTTTGAAAGGGTCAATCTTGCCGCCAGCACCCATACTCGAAATTAATGGATAGTTGTTTTTTATTGTGTTTACTATCAAAAACAGTTTTGGTGATAGTGTGTCAATGGCATCAATAACGTAGTCGTATCTTTCAGTCAATAAGTCTGTTATATTATTTCTGTTTAAAAATTGTTGAACGGTATTTATAGAAATTTCAGGATTAATATCCAATAACCGCTCTTTCATAAGTTTTACTTTATGTTTATTTTCAGTACTTTTCAGGGCTAAAATCTGTCTGTTTCTGTTAGATGGTTTGATTACATCGCTATCAACTATTGTAAGAGTACCAACTCCCGCACGCGCGAGCATTTCAGCAGCAAAAGCACCTACTCCGCCAAGTCCAACAACCAAAACATGCGCATTTTGAAGTTTAGCAACTTTTTCTTGCCCAATTAAAAGTTCTGTCCGACTAAGCCACTCGGGAATTTGAGTTTTGTAACATTTTTTGTCCATATCAAATAATTTTTTATTTGCAAAGATAGATGAAATTTTTGAGGATTATGCTATGAACTCTTTCAGAAAAATGTTCTTTACCACAAAGAACACAAAGAATTCACAAAGAACACAAGTTGATATATTTTGATATTTAACGTATTGTGTTTTTTGTGAAATCACTTTGCGACTTTGCGATAAAAAAATGAAAAAACACTACTGACAGACAAAAAATTAGCATTTACTTTTTTTGCTTTTGTTTGAATTAACTACCCTAATACCTTATTCACACCTTTACAAACTTCTTTACAACTATTTGATAATCTTTTTTATTTTCAAAAAACAGATGTCACTTTGAAGGTAAGCAACGTCAATAGTTATTTCATTTTTATTGTTGGCATTAGTATAAATGATTTAATAACTCCCCGAAGTTATTGCAATTTCCTATATCTAATCCTACTTGGTGCGTTATCGCCGAGTCTTCTTTTTTTGTTTTCTTCGTATTCAGAATAGCTACCTTCAAAAAATGAAACGTTTGAGTCTCCTTCAAATGCTAAAATATGAGTAGCGACTCTATCTAAAAACCATCTATCGTGTGAAATAATAACTGCGCACCCTGCAAAAGATTCTAATCCTTCTTCTAATGCCCGCAAAGTATTGACATCAATATCGTTAGTAGGTTCGTCTAAAAGTAAAACGTTTGCTTCTTCTTTTAATGTTAAAGTGAGGTGTAACCTATTTCGTTCGCCGCCAGAGAGGATAGCGCACTTTTTTTCTTGGTCGGCACCTGAAAAGTTAAATCGAGATAAGAATGCCCGTGCATTAATTTCGCGTCCACCAACTTTTATAAACTCATTTCCTTGCGAAACGACCTGATAAACAGTCTTTTCAGGATCGATGTCGGCATGAGATTGGTCAACATAACCAATTTTGACTGTGTCGCCGATATCAAAAGTGCCGCTATTAATACTTTCTTGTTTCATTATCATTCTGAAAAGCGTGGTTTTTCCGGCACCATTTGGACCGATAATACCAACAATTCCGTTTCTGGGTAGTGAAAAGTCTAAATTTTCGAACAATAATCGTTCGCCGAATGCTTTTGAAACATTTTTGGCTTCGATAACTTTCTCGCCTAATCTGGGACCGTTAGGGATAAATATTTCTAATTTTTCCTCTTTTTGCTTAACGTCTTCGTTCATGAGGTTTTCGTAGGCGGCGAGTCGTGCTTTTGATTTTGCGTGGCGCGCTTTTGGTGCCATACGTACCCATTCCAATTCCCGTTCTAAGGTCAAACGGCGTTTTGAAGCTTGTTTCTCTTCTTGTTCTAAACGTTTTGTTTTTTGGTCTAACCACGACGAATAATTTCCTTTCCAAGGAATACCTTCACCTCTATCAAGTTCGAGTATCCACCCTGCAACATTATCGAGGAAATAACGGTCGTGGGTAATTGCAATAACCGTTCCTTTATATTGCTTAAGGTGCATTTCGAGCCAGTCGACTGATTCGGCATCAAGGTGGTTTGTAGGTTCGTCTAAAAGAAGTATATCAGGTTCGCTGAGCAGGAGTCGGCAAAGTGCGACACGTCTTTTTTCGCCGCCTGATAACTGCTCAACAGGTTGATCTTCGGGAGGACACCTCAAAGCATCCATAGCACGTTCTAATCGCGTATCCAAATTCCAAGCATCAAATTGGTCAATTTTTTCTTGCAATTTTGCTTGCTGGTCCAATAATTTGTCCATTTTATCAGGGTCTTCCAAAATATCGGGGTCCGCAAAACGTTCATTGACAAGTTCGAAGGCTTTTAAAGTGTCAACAACTTCTTGAACTCCTTCTTCAACTATTTGACGTACAGTTTTTGAAGGGTCTAAAACGGGGTCTTGTTCTAAAAGCCCAACCGAAAAGCCGGGTGAAAAAACAACTTGACCCTCAAAATTTTTCTCTTTTCCTGCAATTATTTTGAGCAAAGTTGATTTTCCTGAACCGTTCAATCCGATGATTCCTATTTTAGCACCGTAAAAAAAAGAGAGATAAATATTGTTTAATACCTTTTTTTGAGGAGGGAACGTCTTTCCCACTCCTACCATGCTGAAAATTATTTTTTTATCGTCTGACATGTTATTAGTTTTTAGTTGTTAGTTATCAGTTATCAGTTTTCAGCATTTCGTTAGGAATGCATCGCTTGGTAGAAAATAATCAATCCCGACACCCGCATTCCGTTAGGAATGCATCCAATTCTTAATTCTTGATTTTTCACCATATTTTTTTAAAACATCTGTAAATTAAATTCTATTTTCTTGTTCTGAAATATTTTACAAAATTAATTATTTTTTTTAAACAAGGTTCTAATTTTTAAAAATATTGTTCTCTATTTTTTTTTATTAACCACGAATTTGTTTTTGAATATCAAAATTCCAGATATCAAAAAATTTTTTTGTGGTTAAATGGAGAAATGTTACCTTTGCGGCGGAAACTAAATGTCCCACAATTTGGTTTTTTGCATTCCTAACGGGATGCAATTAAGTGTTATAATATATTTTTTATTTTTCTTAAATTAAATAATCGTGGACACAATAATTAAGAATGAATATAAATTAGACAAAGAAACGAGTGATAAAGTAAGTTTTATCAGTTTTATTATCCCAATGTTTGCCGATGCTTATAAAATGAATGTTCAGGAGGCATGGTTCTACTTAAAAAAATATGGTGGTTGGGATTTTTTAAATAAACATTGGTGGGCATTGCACACAGATAATGTTCTTTATGCCTTAAATGACATTTACGAAATTTGCTACAGAAATGGGGGACAAAGATAATGAAGGCAAAATATTTACGAAATGTTAAAGATAGAATTATACAATGAATAAATAGAAAATTATGCAATTAAAAACAAAAATATTGAGAAGCCTTTTATTGTTTTTGTGGATATATATCGCATCATGTATCAAAACATCAGCCACAGAGATAATCACAATGACTTTGGGGGGTGACCAAAACAATGTTAAAATAGGGGCTGCAGGCAGTGGTAAGATAATAATTGATTGGGGCTGCACGGATACAGATATTACAATTTATGACCTTGCAGAAAGTGGTGAAAATGAGACTATTACATATTATAATTTTACATATAGTAATGTCGTTTTTCCCACCCGTACAATAAACATAACCGGCGAAAACATAACTTTTTTGGACTGTTCTGCTCTCGGGTTAATTGATTTGGATGTAAGCAAATATTTAGCTTTAAAAGCATTGGATTGTTCTATTAATCAACTGACAGTTTTAAATTTAAAGCATAATATTCTTTTGAAAGAATTGTATTGCTCAAATAATAAATTAACAAATTTGGATATAAGTCACAATCCAACTTTAGAGATACTGTATTGCAATAAAAATATTTTTACGGAATTAGATATCAGCGGTAATCACCACTTGAAAAAATTATCTTATGATGAAAAGAACGTAAAACTTATTATGAATAAAAATCAAATCGGTCAAAAACAAATTATTGAAAAAGATTTTTGTGAGGAATTGCAAGAAACCGCACTTCTCTTTGTAGAGGAACCACCCGAATTTAAGGGCAACCCCGAAGAGTTAATGAAGTTTATCGTTTCTAAAATTATTTATCCAATTGATGCACAAAATGATGGCATTCAAGGAAGGGTAATAGTTCAGTTTGTCATTACTTCAGAGGGAAGGGTACGTAATGTGAGAACTGTACGAAGTGTACACCCCCTTTTAGACGAAGAAGCCGAACGGGTTGTCAAATTAACCGATGAAAATTGGAAACCCGGCTTTCAAGACGGCAAAGCGGTTAATTTTCTTTTTACAATTCCAATATATTTTGCTTTGCAAGTTGATGACGACGAAGAATTGGATGAAATAGACTCAGATTTTTTGGAAATGCCTCCTGAATTTGAAGGTGGAGACCATGGATTATTGAATTTTATCGCTCAAGAATTAAGGTATCCAATACAACCATTGGAAAGTGGAATTCAGGGAAAAGTTGTAGTAAGTTTTGTTGTTGCTGAAGATGGTAAAATAAAAGATGTTGCAGTTGTACAAGGTGTTCACCCGTTGTTAGACTTTGAAGCTGTGCGGGTTGTAAAGCGCACAGAAGGTAAATGGAAACCAGGAATAAAAAATGGCAAACCTGCCGATGTCTATTATGTAGTACCGATGAATTTTTATATTGATGATGGCTATAATTTGAAAAAAGAAAAAAAAGTAAAAAAGAAAAAGTAAAATATTTTTTCTATTATTTCGTTATAGTTGCAAAATTTAATATACATTTAATAAAATATGAGAAAAACAGTAGTTTATATTATTGTTCTTTCAACAATAATTAGTTTTACAAGTGTTTCGAAAGCACAGAACGCAAGTGACCCCGCAACAAAATTTATGCATGAAGCTGGTTTCGGGAAAAGCAATTTTGTTATGGGTCAAAATCTTTCCCCTTGGGGAGTTCATCATAGAGCAAATTACAATAGCGGCTCAATTGTTTATTTACAAGCGAATTACATTTTTAATGACCGAGGCATCTTGGGAGTAAGATGCGACTTGATGGGAACGGCAGCAAATTATGTGATAGAAGAGGGACTAAGAGTATCTGATAATGTGAATATTATGTATTTTGCACTTCAAACAGGTGGAATTAACACATATTCAACACGTTATTCGTTGTCAATGTTAGCGGGAGTCGGCTATGCGTTATATCAAAGTTATGGTCTTTTAGAATTTGAGGAGTATAATATTTATTCTCATATGCTTGGATTAAATCTTGACCTTTCATTCGATTTTATGTTAGGAAGTAAATCTTCAATTGGTTGTAAATCTTCTGTATTTACCTCTCTTTCGAATAAATTTCAGCGTGAAATCGGAGGAAAAAAAGATAATTTAAAAATGGATAAAACAAATCAACTGTTTCCAAATATAGTAACAGCTTCGATATTTTTGAGACGTTATTTTTAATTTTATAGTGAATGAGTAAATGAGTAAATGAGTGGTTAATGGTTAGTGATTAGTGATTAGTGATTAGTAGATTGCGTCCTTTGCGTTCTCAACTTTGCAACTTTGCGTTAAAAAGAACCGTGTAATTAGTGGCTAAAAAAATATATAAAAAATGAAAAAAATAGTTTATTTGCCGTTGTTAACGGCTTTAATAGTTGCTGGCTGCAACGATGCGGGCAGTTTAAAATCAAACATTACAGGCAGCTTAGGTGAGGTAATGATTGTAATGACAGATAAAACAAAAACATCCGAAGGTGGCAAATACCTTTTAGAAATGTTTCGGCAAGAAATGACAGGACTTCCGCAAGTTGAAAGTCTCTTTTCTGTTTCTGTAATTCCACCAAATGCGCTATCAGATGTTATGAAAATGTTTCGAAATATTGTCATTATAAATATTTCTCCCAACATTGAACAAGAAGGAGTTAAATATCTTACAGACAACGCATGGGCAAAAGATCAAGCATTGATGTTTATCGAGGCACATGACCTTGAAAGTTTTAGAGAAATTGTCGAACATTATGAAATCAAAATTTTAAGTTTTTTTGTATCTGCGGAACGAAAACGAATTTTAAGTTTTCATACGAAAAACAGAAACATTGAATTGATGCAACAAGTAAATAGCACAATGGGAATTAATATGGTTATTCCGGGCGGTTTTAGGGCTGCGAAACCCAAATCGGGCATTAATTTTAAATGGTTTTCAAACGAAGCACCCGCATATAGCGAAGGGTTGCTAATTTATACCTTTGATTATATTGACGAAAATAGTTTTTCAAAAGAAAATCTAATTTTTAAGCGAGATTCTGCTCTTAAAGAAAATATTCAAGGTTCCTTCGAAGGCTCTTATATGGCAACCGAAACAAATTTTCCTATTTCATACAAAACACTTACTGTAAATGGACATGAAACTGCCGAACTTCGCGGTTTGTGGAAAACAGAAGGCGATTTTATGGGCGGTCCCTTTGTTCAATTTGCTCATTTAGACAAGATTAACAAAAGAATAATTATTACAGAAGGCTACGTTTACGCACCTCAAAAACTTAACAAAAGAAACCACGTGTGGCAAGTTGAATCTCTCTTGTATTCAGTTAAGTTTCCTACAAATTGAAAAGATAGTAAATGAGTGTAGGGGCGCACCCTTGCGGTCGTCCACCTTGTAGTGAATGAGTGAATAAGTAAATGAGTGAATGAGTGTAGGGGCGCACCCTTGCGGTCGTCCACCTTGTAGTGAATGAGTAAATAAGTAAATGAGTGAATGAGTGTAGGGGCGCACCCTTGCGGTCGTCCACCTTGTAGTGAATGAGTGAATAAGTAAATGAGTGAATGAGTAAATGGGTGAATAAGAGAATGAGACAAAACCTTATTTTTTTCAACAAAACAACCTTAGTAGCAAAAAATTAGTGTAATTCGTGGCTAAAAATAAACTTATGAAACATAAAGATTTAAACATTATATCAACCTCCTCCCCTTGTGAGATACTTCATAATGACACAATTTGTGCTATCTCTACTCCTTCGGGTATTGGAGCTATTGCTATTGTACGCCTTACAGGAGAAGATTCATTAGAAATTGTTGATAAAATTTTTACACCCCGGAAAAAAGGTCAAAGAATTAAAGAACAGGCACATAGCACTATTCAGTTAGGAATTATAAACAATTTTGACGAAGTATTGGTTTCAGTTTTTCGTGCACCTCACTCTTTTACGGGTGAGAATATTGTTGAAATATCTTGTCACGGCTCGCAATATATTCAGCAACAAATTGTCCAACAATTGATTTCTAACGGTTGTCGTTTAGCCTTACCGGGTGAATTTACTCTTCGAGCATTTTTAAATGGAAAAATCGACTTAAGCCAAGCTGAAGCAGTTGCAGACATTATTGCATCCAAAACTGAAACAGCAAACCGAATAGCATTTCAGCAAATGCGGGGAGGTTTTTCTACTGAATTAGGTACACTTCGCAATAGAATGTTAGATTTTATTTCGCTGATAGAATTAGAATTAGATTTTAGCGAAGAAGATGTTGAATTTGCAGACCGTAACCAACTACTTTTATTAATAAAAGAAATTATTGAACATATTCAAAAGTTGGTCGATTCATTTTCTTTGGGAAATGCAATAAAAAATGGTATTCCCGTTGCTATTGTTGGAAATACAAATACAGGAAAAAGTACACTGTTAAACCGACTTATTAACGAAGAACGTGCAATTGTTTCTGATTTTCACGGAACGACTCGAGATGCCATAGAAGAAGTAATGAATATTGATGGAATTATATTTCGGTTTATCGACACAGCGGGTATTAGAGCAACTGAAGATAAAATAGAAAAAATAGGTATTTCAATAACTTTTAATAAAATTAAAAAAGCATCTATTGTTGCATTAGTAGTTGAAATTTTTGACGATAACAGCAAAATTACTAAGGAAGCGGACGAAATTTTGAAAATTTTAGACCCTCAACATCAAAAATTGATAATTCTACTTAATAAAACAGACCTCGCCGATGATTTTGAAATTGAAGAAAAGATATCTAAACTTAAACTGCCAATCAACAAAAATGATATTATTCCCATCTCGGCAAAAAATAATATTAATATAGATAAACTGATTTCTAACCTCTTAAATTCAGTGAATAATAGTACCATCGGTGTAAATGAAACCATTGTTTCTAATCTACGTCATTATGAAGCGTTGACAAATGCCCTGATAAGTCTAAAACGTGTTGAAACTGAAATTATTAACGGTACCTCCGGTGATCTTCTATCACAAGACATTCGAGAAGCATTGCATTTCATTGGCAGCATAACAGGAGATATTTTTACTGACGACATACTTGAAAATATTTTTAAGAACTTTTGTATAGGGAAATAGAGAATTCAGAATTCTTTTATTTTTGGAATTTAACTGACATCATAACATCATTTTTGGAATTTCAGTACTCCTGACTTGGTATTTGCTATTTCATTAAAACACAAAACATTACGAAAATAATACCGCAAACTACATATTCATAACAAAATTTGAGTCCACACCGAAAAGCGTTTTCTATCAAAAAATGCACAAAGAGCACAAGTTGTTATATGTTGATATTTAATACTTTGTGTCCTTTGTGTATTTCGGTAAACTCAATAACAATTTCAATGGATTCAATAACCAAATCTCTTTGTGACCCTTGTGGTACAATAATAAGGCTTTTCGGGGTGGACTCAAGATTATAAAAAACGAAAACTATCTTTCATCTCTTTCAATCTATTGTGGTAAGTGGCATCGATAGAACATGGAACTAATGATGCAAATCCGTTATTTAATGCCCATTCGTCTGTGTCGGTCGCCTCTTTTTCAGAATTTTCGAAATATCCTGTAAGCCAATAATATGATCTTTCGTATGGGTCTTTACGTTTGTCAAATTGTTCTACCCATTTGCCTTTTGCGTGCCTACAAATTTTTATCTCTTTGACTAAGTCTCCCTTTGGGATATTTACATTGAAATAATCGTTCGGTTTCATTCCATTTTCTAAAACTGATAAAAATATTTGTCGGCAAATGTTCGCGGCTTCTGAAAAATCGGCATCTAAATTGTAATCACACAAAGAGAATGCAATGGATGGAATAGAATTAAAAGCACCTTCGCGTGCGCCAGCAACGGTTCCTGAATAAAATGCACTAATAGAACTATTGGTGCCGTGGTTTATTCCCGATAAAACATAATCGGGTTTTTTGTCCAATATTTCGCCGAGTGCCATTTTTACGCAATCCGCGGGTGTGCCGTTGGATTTATATATTGTAAGTCCCTCTTCTTGTGATACTTGTGAAAGATAGAGAGGTACTTTTACAGTCATTGCGTGAGACATACCCGACTTGGAACTATCGGGCGCAACTACTAACAAATCTCCGTAAGGTCTAACGGCTTCTATCAATGCGCTTATTCCGCCAGATTTTACTCCGTCATCATTAGTTATTAATATTAATGGTTTATTTTTCATATATTTATGTAATTATTTCATTAAGTAGTTGTTATATCTTCAACAACCAAATTATCAATAATAAAATTTTGTCTATTGGGTGTATTTTTGCCCATATAAAAATCGAGCAGTTCTTTTGCGGCATCTTCTTTTTTCATTCTTACGTGTTCGAGTCGTATGTTTTTGTCTATAAAACCTTTAAATTCGTCAGGTGATATTTCTCCCAATCCCTTAAAACGTGTAATTTCAGGATTTGGACCTAAATCTTTAATTGCTTTTTGTCGTTCCTCTTCTGTATAACAATAAACTGTTTTCTTTTTATTTCTAACTCTGAAAAGTGGTGTTTGTAAAATATACAGGTGTCCATTTTTGACTAATTCGGGGAAAAATTGCAAGAAAAATGTTATTAATAGCAACCTAATGTGCATTCCATCAACGTCTGCATCTGTTGCGATAATAACGTGGTTGTATCTTAATGTTTCTAAACCTTCTTCGATGTTAAGTGCAGCTTGGAGTAAATTAAATTCTTCATTTTCATAAACAACTTTGCGAGTAAGTCCGTGGGTATTAAGTGGTTTTCCGCGCAAACTAAATACTGCTTGAGATGACACATCTCGTGCTTTTGTAATTGAGCCACTTGCAGAATCGCCCTCAGTAATAAATATAGATGATTCTAATTTTCGCTCATCGTTAGAATTGTAGTGAATGCGGCAATCACGCAATTTTTTGTTGTGAAGGCTAACTTTTTTTGCCCTCTCTTTTGCCAATTTTTGAATACCCGAAATTGCCTTACGTTCTTTTTCTGATTCAATGATTTTTTTATGTATAACATCTTTAACATTTGAGTGTTTATGCAAATAATTATCGAGATGCTGTTTCAAAAAATCGTGAATGTAGTTGCGTACTGAAACGCCGTTAGGTTCCATATCTTTTGAACCAAGACGAGTTTTGGTCTGTGACTCAAAAACAGGCTCTTCTACTTTTATACTAACAATAGCAACAATTCCTTGACGTATATCTGCAACGTCAAAATTTTTATTGTAATGTTCGCGAATTGTTTTTACAAACGCTTCTCGAAATGCTGTCTGATGTGTACCTCCTTGCGTTGTGTGCTGCCCATTTACAAAAGTATAATAATCTTCACCATACTGACTTGTATGTGTAAAAGCAATTTCTAAGTCATTGTCTTTCAAATGAATGTAAGGATAAAGTCCGGGTTCGGTCATTCTCTCGTCTAACATATCAATAATTCCATTTTTCGATTGAATTATTTTTCCGTTAAACACAATTGTGAGTCCGCCATTCAGGTATGCGTAATTTTTGAGCATATTTTCGATAAATTCATCTCTGAAAGCGTAGTTTTCGAAAATTTCTATGTCAGGTTTAAATGTAATAAGTGTACCGTTTTTCTCTTTTAATTGTTCTTCGGGAAATTCGTCGAGCAATACTCCTTTGCTGAAATGTGCTTTTTTACAAATACCTTCCCTAAATGCCTGAACAACAAAACTATCCGAAAGTGCATTTACTCCTTTCAGTCCTACGCCGTTCAATCCGACAGATTTTTTAAAAACTTTACTGTCAAATTTTGCGCTTGTATTCATTTTAGAGACGGCATCAACAACTTTTCCCAAAGGAATGCCGCGACCATAATCTCTAATTGAAAGGACTCCTTCGTTTAGTGTGATTTCAATTTTTTTCCCAAAACCCATCATAAATTCATCAATCGAATTGTCCATTACTTCTTTAAGAAGTACATAAATTCCGTCATCTGAAAATGTGCCATCGCCTAATTTTCCGATATACATTCCCGGACGATGCCGAATATGAAGATGAGTATCTAACGTCCGAATGGTATCTTCGGTATAGTCGTGAATAATATCTCTGTTTGTATCCAATGTTGATAATATAGTAATTTTCTCTTAAAAATTTTTTGCAAAAGTAGATAAATTTTTTGAATTGAAAAAAATTA
Organism: Marinilabiliaceae bacterium; assembly: GCA_009777175.1. Taxonomy (GTDB): domain Bacteria; phylum Bacteroidota; class Bacteroidia; order Bacteroidales; family Marinilabiliaceae; genus WRMI01. The sequence goes on along the minus strand of WRMI01000013.1, from coordinate 30,970 downwards.
AAACAATTTTCGGAAAAATTTTGAAGTTGTCTTGTCCTAAAATAGGTTTACACAAAAAAAATGAGTAAATCAATATTAGGATTAAAGAATGGTTATTCTAGATCAGCAACCGTAAATAATTCAGTGAATCTGAAAAATGCAGAATAACCCTTATTTTCAAAAAGCACCCTTAATAGAAAATCGGACATGTAGATAACCTTATTCAAACCTTATTTTTCCTACTAAACAACCTTAGTAGATGATATACTCCATCACAATTAATCTCGTATTATCTTATTAATTAATGCATTGAAAATAAAGTAATAAGGGCGGTTTGTTATGTTCTTATTTTCTACTAAGGTTGTTTTGTAAGAATTATTTGTCAGAATATTTTTGTTAAAAATTTTGTGAAATAAAAAAAAGGAAATATCTTTGTAATTAATTTTAAAATTAAAGAAGTGTTAAGTTTTACCAAATTATTATATAAATGAAAAATTTTAAAGTTTTTATTTGTTTCATAATCAGTTTTTTCCCGATTATTGTAAGTTCACAATTTTTGATTGATTCGTCTGATAAAACATTTTCGGACGTAAATTCCATCTATGTAAAAGGTGTTTTTTGTTCGGTTGAATTTAAAAAAGGGGCATCGTCGGCAGTAATTTTAGATGGTGAAATAAGGGCAATTAATCCTTATGATGAGCTCTTAATTTATCACCGTCAAAAAGGAAATAAATTAGAAGTATGGGTAGAAATGCCTCCGCATATTGTAGGACAAATAAAAGGATTTCTGAGATTTACCGCACCGAGCGATATTACACTAACTGTTGAAAATACATTCGGCAATATTATCATTGATGGTATTGGTAATGAAACAGTTACATTAATGACAACAGCAGGAACGATTAATGCCAATAATATTCCGTGTAATGCTGTTTTCACAACAACAACAGGCTCAATTAATTGTCAATCTATAAACGGTGACCTGACAGTAGAAACCAAAAGTGGAAACATTTCAGCCAAAGATATTAAAGGATTTGCAACTATTAATGGCACATCTGGTACAATAAATTTAGACAAAGTCAAAGAAGAAGTTAATATTATTTCTACATCTGGCTCGCAATTAATTTCGGGAATAAATTCAGATGTAACAACATCCGCTACTACAGGGAGGATTGAAGTGGTTGATGTTAAAGGAAATGTTGACGTTTCGACTACAACGGGACAAATTAGGCTTGTGGATATTGTTGGCGAAATAAAAGCTGAATCTACAAAAGGAGCCATTAAAGGAAATTCTATAAAAATAACAGGAAATAGTTCCTTTGAATCTGAAAATGGGGCAATTGAAATGGAGTTCTTAAATCAACCAAAAACGTTAAGTTACGACATTAGCTCTAATTCGGGCAGTTTAGAAGCAGAAGGCACAAAAAACTCTCGAAGGGTAAAAATTAAAGAAGGAGATATAATGATTGAAGGAGTTACTACGTCGGGCAACCAAAAATATAGTACGCGGAACAAATAATTTCAGATTTAGTGCTTTTTTGCATTCCGTTGGGAATGCATCGCTCGGTAGAACACAATGTCCATCAAGCAACCTGCATTCTGTTAGGGATATAAGTGCAGAAAATTGCAAACCCTTATATGTAACTTATTTTTCATCACTTAGTTATTTAACATTAAACCTGAGAATGTACAATCTTATTTTCAAATTTCGACCACTATTTTTAAACTAATAGTTCCGCAATTTGCACTGCATTCAGTGCTGCGCCTTTTCTTAGTTGGTCGGCAACTACCCAAAAAGTGAGTCCGCATTTGTTTGAAAAATCTTTTCTAACGCGACCAACGAATACTTCATCTCGTCCCGAAACGAATAACGGCATCGGATATTTTGGATAACTTGTTAAAACTATTCCGTCAGCCGTGTAAAAGGCTCTATTTGCTTCCTCAACAGAAACAGGGTTTTCCGTTTCAATCCATATTGATTCTGAATGAGCTCTTAAAATTGGAATACGAACACAAGTTGCGCAAACATCAATGTCGGAGTTCATTATTTTGCGGGTTTCGTGGTGCATTTTCATCTCTTCTTTGGTAAAACCGTTATCTGTAAAAACATCAATATGCGGAATTATGTTCATTGCTATTTGATGTTGAAACTTAGATACTTCTGGTTTTTCACCTTTGACAATACTTTTCATCTGATTTTCAAGTTCTGCCATACCACCTGCACCCGCACCGCTTGCCGATTGATATGTTGAAACATGTACTGTTTTTATATGACTTATTTTTTCAATGACATTGAGTGCAACAACCATTTGAATTGTAGAGCAGTTTGGATTTGCAATGATTCTTTTTGGAGTTTTTTTGGCTTCAAGTGGATTTACTTCGGGCACAATCAACGGAACGTCATCATCCATTCTGAATGCACTCGAATTGTCAATCATCAATGTTCCATGTTTTGTGATTGTAGTAGCAAATTCTTTTGATGTTGCAGCACCAGCCGAAACAAAAGCAATATCAATATTTTTGAAATCATCATTGTGTTTCAGTTCTTTAACAGAAAAAGTAACTCCTCTGAACTGATATTTAGTTTCTTTACTTCTTGCCGAACCGAATAAAACTAATTTATTGGTGGGAAAATTTCTTTCTTCCAAAATTCGCAGAAGTTCTTGCCCTACTGCGCCGCTTATTCCAACGATAGCTATTTTCATGAGTTTATATTTAGCCACTAATTACGTTTTGGCGGATTCACCTACAGTTGCTTCTATCACTGATTTTCGAGCGGGATACACCCTTTCAAATTTTTACAATACACGCTGCGTGATAATGCCGCAATTGCGTGAAATAGCTTCGTAATATGTAGCCGATTTATTTTATTTATATTAATTATTATTCACTATCTACTAATATCTATTATTTTGCTTATAATAAATTACCTATCTGAAAAAAATAATGTGACACTATTCTACTTATTCGGTAAATTTTCATCAATGCTCAATATGATTGTTTCTAATTTTTTAGCGATTTCTTCTTCATTTTTTATTTCCATATACCTTTCTTATTTTCATAAAAAGCAATCTAATGCCTTATTGATTACGTGACTTATAAATAATGACACTATCACGTGATATTTCCATAATTTTGCCGCTCCCAGATTGGTAGTGGTTAACTTTGTAACAAGCAGGCTTATTAAGTAGACTAGAAATAAAATAATCTAATTTATGTTCTTCCAGCCCTCTGTTAATATACATTTGTATGCTATCTTTTTTTGAAGTAAATATGATATCATTTGGACTTAATGGTTCAGTATAAATACTATCAACCGTATAATACAAAACTTTTCTTTCACTTGTTATTTCTGGAATAATCGCTAATTTTACAAATAAGCAGATTAAAACAATTAGAAACACTAAAGCTATCAATCCGGCTATTTTAATATTTCTCATAATCAGTTAAATAATCACTAATATTTTTGTCATTGGTGCTCAAAATATGTTTTTACCAAACTTAGCCACGAAATATCACTAATCAGAAAAAAAAAGAGGCTTATTTCGGATTAAACAAGCCTCTCTATTCTTAAAATTGTTCGTAATCGTTATCTTTGCTATCAAAACCTTTGAAAACAAATTCTTTAGCAGGCATACTTTTGTTGCTTGGCACTGCTTTATTGCTTAAAGCTGGTTTTTCTTTTTTATGAGGAACGTTTTTTTGCACATTTTGAGTTTTAATATTTTTCTTTTGACGTTCTTCGATTCTAAAGAATGCAACGACTTTTTCAAGAGAATCTGCTTGTTGGCTCAGTAGTGTAGCGTTACTTGCAAGTTCTTCGCTTGAGGCAGCGTTTTGTTGTGCAACCTGATTAAGTTGTTGTATTGCGCTATTTATTTGGTTTGCGCCAAGGTTTTGCTCCATGCTTGAAGATGCAATTTCCTTTACGAGTTCTATTGTTTTGTCAATGTCGGGTAATGTTTCGGCTAAATATCCGCCAGCAAGTTCAACGACGTTAACGGCACCATTTGATAATGCAATAATTTCGTCGGCTGCTGATTTACTACGTTCGGCTAATTTGCGTACTTCGGATGCAACAACAGCAAATCCTCTACCATGTTCGCCTGCTCGTGCTGCTTCAACAGCTGCGTTCAATGCAAGTATATTTGTTTGAGAGGCTATTTCATTGATAATAGTTATTTTATCTGATACCTCTTTAATTTGACGATGATTATCTTGAGCGGCAACGGTTACTTTGTTCACTCCTTCTGTTATCCTACTCGCAATAGTATTTGTATTTTGAGCATTTTCAGTGTTTTGCTGAATATTTGCCGACATTTCTTCCATAGAACTAGAAACTTCCTCAATTGATGACGCTTGTTCGCTGGCACCTTCTGAAAGCATTTGAGAACTATTATTTACAGTATCACCGGCATCTTTAATAGTATCTACACTATCTTTGACTTCTACCACAAAATTACGAATTTTTGAAACCATATTGCTCATGCTATTCGCGAATTGTCCTAATTCGTCTCTCTTTTTAAGTATATTTTCGTCAAAAGTTATCATAAGGTTTCCGTCAGCAACTTGTTCGGAAGTATAATTAATTGTTTTTAAATCTTTTAGCATCCATCTTATCATTACTAAACCTGCTAATGCAATAAAAGCAATTGCAAAGATTGCCATTACAATTAAAAAAGCCATTTTATCGCGTAAAGGTTGGAAAATTTCATTTGCGGGAATTGAAATTCCAAAGAACCAATTTTTCTGGCACTCTGCCAATTTTATGCACGAAAAAGCTTGATATTCGTGGTTGCCTTGGAAAAAAACCATTAAATCAAAATCTTTTCCTTTTTTCAGTTCGACGAGAGTCGCTTGATGTCCGTCTCCAACAATAGCACCAACTCTTGCAGGATTAGCATGAACAACAATAACTCCTTCGGATGAAACAAGTCGTCCGCGTCCTGTATCGTTCATGCTATTAGCGATTTTCTCTAACAGGGCGACAGAAAAATCTCTTCCTACAACGCCAACAATTCGTCCGTCTACTTTAACGGGGATACAGAGACTTAAAAAATGCTCTTCTTTTCCACTTAGATTGTACAAATAAGGGTCAGAAAAGCATTCCTGTCCAATTGTCTTAATGAAATCAAGCAAATTTTTTGCTCTGCTATCCGACATTGTCCTTAGTTTACCTTCGTGCATCCAAGGCATAAATACACCTTCTGAGTTGTTTCCAATTTGGTCGGCAAAGATGTCATCTAATCCGTCAACGGCATTACTTTCGAATATTGCCCATAAATTATCAATTTGCTTTTCTGAATCAGCAAATATTTGTAACTCTTGTAGTAATCTTTGACGTTTTTCCCTTTGAGGAATATCGTTTGATTGGATTACTGCTGCGGTAAGGAACGCATAAGTGCGTGGTACCTTTCCTGCTGAATTGATATAATCGGCAAGATTTTCGGCTGCAAGATGAGTTGATAACTTTACATCCTTGGTAACAGTTTCATAAATCTGTTGCCGCTCTGTAAATACTAAAATAACACAGAGTACAGTGAACACAAAAAGCCCCGCAAATCCTACCACAAGGGGCAATTTTACCTTAAGTGATAAATCATCAAATTTTTTCATTTTACAATTTTTATTGTTATTATTAAAAAACATTTATTAATTCTACTTTCTCAGCCCTTTTTTTCCGGCTTCTCTTTGGTCAATTAAAAAGATACTGACAGATTGATTCAAAATATCTGCTTGTTCGCTCAGAATATTTGCATTACTTGCCAATTCTTCGCTTGAAGCAGCATTTTGCTGTGCAATATTATTAAGTTGTTGTATTGCATTATTAATTTGACTTGCGCCTAAATTTTGTTCGTAACTTGCTGAAGCAATTTCTTTAACAAGTTCAATTGTTTTGTCGATGTCAGGTAATGTTGCATTCAGGAGTCCGCCGGAAACTTCAGCAACATTAACGGCTCCGTTTGCGAGTGCAATAATTTCGTCGGCGGCTGATTTACTTCGTTCAGCAAGCTTTCTAACTTCAGATGCAACAACAGCGAAACCACGTCCATGCTCTCCCGCACGTGCGGCTTCAACGGCTGCATTTAACGCAAGGATATTGGTTTGTGATGCTATTTCATTGATAATAGTGATTTTTCCTGATACTTCTTTCATTTGACGGTGATTATCACGTGAAGCAACCGTAACTTTGTTCAATCCTTCTGTTATTCTGCTTGCAATAGTGTTGGAGTGTTGTGCATTTTCACTATTTTGTTGAATATTTGCTGCCATCTCCTCCATTGAGCTAGAAACTTCCTCGATTGAAGAAGCTTGTTCATTTGCTCCTTCTGAAAGAATTTGAGAATTAACGTTCATAATATTTCCTGCATCTTTGATGATTGCTACCGAATCGATTATTTCAGTTATTAAACTTCGATTTGTGGACACCATATTGTCTAAAGCGTTAAGTAATTGGCCAAACTCATCTTTTCTTTTTAGGGAGTCAGCATCGAATTGTATGGTAAGGTCTCCATTGGCTACTTTTGTAATTGCAGTAAGGCATTTCCTTATGGCAATCATTATTGACCGCATAATTAAATTTGAAAAAATTATTCCTAATACAACAATACTTATTGTAACAATAGCCGCCAACCCGATAAACAGGTTAATTATACGTATCAAAGCAGCACTAACGCCGTTAAAAGTTTTTTCTGTAAAAACGACACATTTTTGAGAACTCGTTATTAACGATTGATAAAGTTGATTTTCTTCTTCGACATTATTTTTGATTTCTTTCCATAAATTACCAAATAAGTCAACATATTTTTCCAATTCTGTAATTCTTTGTCCTGTAACAATATCCCTGAATTTATTTAAAAATTTTTCCACATCTCTTTCATATTCAGGTTTACCATAAGAACATACGTATCGGCTTAAAGTATTATTTGCTTTAGAGATTTCAGAACAAGCAAGAAATGGTGCGCGTGTTGTTGCTGTTCTTTCTAACATTGTTTCAATTTCGCTTGTATATTGCGCAAAGATTTCGACGTTTTTGTCTATTTCGACAATCTTTTTCGCAATTTGGGAAAGAGCCTCTTGAAAATTAATCATCTCTTTTATTCCCTCGTTTACCATATCTTTGTTCTTTTCGGATGCCAAATTTTCGGCAAACATGTTCAAAGTAGCTATCGTGTAAGCGATGTTTTCATTGGTCTGAGGAAGCGTGGCAAGGTCTCTCGTACCTCTTATATGCGTAGTTCCATGTCGAGACTCCTCAAAGACAGACCGTAGGGAGTGGATATCAATCAATCTGGTATTAAGGCTCTTAAGTAACTGCATCGTAAAAAAAGTCGTAATACCGGTCAATGCCACAAAAATTATTAAACCACGAAAACCAATGTTTAGTTTGGTTTTCAGCCTCATGTTATCAAAAATATTCATAATGAAAATGTATTAAATATTATCAAAAATTTTATTGTATATTAAAAATCATATAACTAATTTTATTGTATATTATTGTATATCTTACTAATTTTTTTAAAAATTTTTAAGTTTTTTTATTAGGGTCTATATCCTGATTCTAAAAAAATTTTATGATAGTCGTTTCTTGTCATCAACTGCGAAAGAGTTACATCGGGGTTTCTTTTTAAATAAGATTCTATAATTTTGAGACCAACAAAATGGGCTGCTCTTCCGGGAGAATCTTGCCCAAAATAGTAAGAAAAAGGTGCATCGTACACATATTTTTGCATAATCATCCTGTCGGTGCTATAAAGATGTTTTTTTTCTACAATTGATGCCCACATTGCTCTTTCAAATTTTTTGCACCATTTCAGCTCTTTTGATGTCATATCCATTAAGAATTCTTCGTCAAGTTTTGGGTTTGTTTTTTTTACAAAATAAAGAATCATTCCACTGTAAATCATTCTACTAAGTAAATCATCAATAGAATCGTTATATTCGTAGTCGGTCATTGCTAAACCTTTCATAATGTCGGGGACAATTTTTTCGGGCGTCATTTTTGTACGCATATATTGATAGATACCAAGCCATTCATAAAAAACACAATCTTTTCCCAAATAACTTTCAATACTAACCGACACCCAAAAGGAATCAACTGCTATTGCCTGCTGATTAAAACCCGAAATATGAAGGTAAACATCGGGTATAATTGTTTCGGGGAAATAATATTTATAATATTTGAATGCCTGTTTGATTTCTTTTTCTAGTTTATTCAGGTTGCTAAAATATTTTTTGCATGTGTCTGCAACTTCCTGATTTGCCTCATAACTCAAAAAGAATGCCATATTTTTCACAAAATCTTCGTCATCTAACGGACTTGTCCCTATTATTCTTGTGCAGTATGTTTCGAAATAATCTCCATATTGCTCAATTAACCTTTGTTTCTCATTTCCAATATTTTGAAAGTATGGTTCAATAGAAAAGAGATCTTCGTAAAAAGGAATTAATTTGAAATCTACGTCAATATTCCTAACGCTTGGAGGACGTTCTTTGCAAGAATAGAGAGATGCAAGAGAAAACATCACTAATAAAATAAAAAAAATGTTTTTTTTCATCGGTTATTTTAGCCACGAATTACACGAACGAACACTAATTATTTGAAACATAATCATTTAGGTAAGTACCCAAATTTTTTGTAATAAAAATTTCATATTAAAATAAAGTGCAAAAGTAGATAAAATTTAAGAAAAAATAAAAATTTATGTAAAAAAATATAAAAAAAGTTACAATACGACAGATTGTCCGAGGAACAGAAACGCAAGTGGGCAAGAAAATTTATATAAAATTTTATCTATTTAATATTTGCAATTCAAAAATTTTATCTAATTTTGCAAAGAAAAAATTTAGTAGCGTTTCCGACTTTTTAGGCTACATACCGACAACAAATAAATTTATACAAAAATATTGAAAACGAGATGATTAGTTGTAAAAAATGTAACGAGCAAGTTATTGGGAATTATTGTTCCAATTGCGGATACCCCTCAAAATTGAAAAAAATTGACGGTCAATATCTTATTAATGAAATTGTCGACTTTTTTTTTGCAAGTAGAGGAATGTTATACACAATAAATAAAATGCTTCTCAATCCCGGAGATAGTGTAAGGCGCTTTATTACAGAAGATAGGTATCGGTTTGTAAAACCCATTACTTTTGTCGTTATTACTTCATTGATTTACACGCTTGTAAACTACATCTTTAACATTAGCGCTAACGATTATTACCAGCAATCTGACGAGTTGGTAGGCTCCACAGCAGGTCTTATTATAAATTGGATGTTAATAGAATATGTAGGGTATGCTAATCTGATAACAGGATTTTTTGTAGCGTTTTGTGTAAAATTATGTTTCAAAAAAGCGTCTTATAATATTTATGAAATTTTTATTCTCTTGTGTTTTGTTACAGGAATAACAAATCTATTTATTTCTATTGCCGCAATTATTCAAGGAATAACGCATATCAGTCTGATACAAATTTCAACTTATATTGGAATATTTTATTTCACGTGGGCGATTGGGCAATTTTTTGACAGAAAAAAAGCGAAAAGTTATATAAAGGCACTTCTCTCATTTATTTTGGGGTCGTTTATATTTGGCATTTTAATTGGAATCGTTGGGACTATAATTGACGTTATAATAAAATCTTAAAACAAATTTTCTAACAAAATTACAGCCCTCAGGACATCCCACACAGTTGCACTCGATACGAGTGCAACGTAGATAACCCCGTGTAAGGGCATACCCTTGCGGTCGCCCAAATGGCGCAATTCGGAGTATATCCAAAAAATGCGACATTTTTAGTTTGCGGTATCATTTTCGTAATCCTTTGTAATTTAAGAAAATAATAACTACAAAGTCAGGAGTTCTCACTAACCACTAATCACTAATCACTAATCACTACCCATTACTCCCCCAACTCCAACTGATTTTTTACCAAATTAAAATAGGCTCCTTGCAATTTTGCTAACTCTTCGTGGGTGCCGCTCTCTATTATTTTTCCTTTTTCTAAAACTATTATATTATCTGCATTCTTGACGGTACTAAGACGATGCGCAACAACTACGACAGTCCTGCCCTCAAAAAATTTATTCAGATTTTCCATTATAACTCGCTCATTGTTTGCATCTAAGGCATTAGTTGCCTCGTCTAAAAAGATAAAATCAGGATTTTTGTAAACAGCACGGGCGATTAATATCCTCTGTTTTTGCCCTTGACTTATTCCGCTGCCTTCCTGACCGATTTTAGTGTTATAACCAAGTGGCAATGCCTCAATAAACTCGCGAATATTTGCAACATTAACGGCATAAAGCAAACGTTTTTTGTCAATTATTTCGTCACTTACGGAAATATTGCGGGCAATGGTATCAGAAAAAATAAAGCCATCCTGCATAACAACTCCGCAACGACTGCGCCACCAATTTACATTTATGTTTTTTAAACTTGTTTCGCCCGCTTTTATTTCACCCTCAACGGGATCGTAAAATCCAAGAAGCATTTTTATAAATGTAGTTTTGCCGCTACCACTTGCGCCAACTATTGCTGTTACTTTGCTTTCGGGAATATGAATTGTAACAGAATCTAACACTTTTGGGGAGTGTGGACCATCATATTGAAATGTTAAGTTTTCGATTGTAAGTTCATTTTTTCCTGTAATTTCGTTTAAATGTTCTGCAGCGGGGTCTTCCTCATCGGGTTTGCCGTGGATTTCGCCAAGACGTTCCAAACTGATTTTGGCATCTTGCGCAGCGTGAATAAACCCTATCATTTGGTCGATGGGACTGTTTAACTGACCCAAAATATATTGTACCGAAAGCATCATACCAAGCGTCATATCTCCGTAAACTACCGCCGTTGCTGCCATTATAGTTATGATTATGTTTTTTGTTTCGTTAAAGAATATTGCGCCAAGTTGCTGATACTGACCCAATGCAAGACTTTGCACGTTGACTCTGAAAAGTCGCGCTTGTATTCGTTCCCATTCCCACCGTTTTTGTCGTTCGCAATTGTTAAGTTTGATTTCTTGCATTCCTGTAACTAACTGTATCAGATTACTTTGATTTGACGACATCTGCGCAAAACGTTTATGGTCGATTTCACGGCGCCGTTTCATAAAAATCCATACCCACAAAAAATAGAGTGAACTGCCAACCAAAAATACCATAAATATTTTGGCATTATAATACATCATTACTGCACCGAAAATCAGCAGATTAACCATAGAAAAGAGTACTGATAGTGTTTGTCCCGTAAGAAAATTTTGGATACGTGAATGGTCGCCGATGCGTTGCATTATATCGCCTGTCATTTTGGTATCAAAAAAACGGATGGGCAAGCGCATCATTTTGATTAAAAAATCGCTTATTAAAGAAATATTTATGCGTGTACTGATATGTAGCAATATCCACGACCGAATAAACTCTACACTCATGCGGCTGATAAACAATATTAACTGTGCAATAAGCACAAGATAGATAAAATTTATGTTGCGAGTTGTAATTCCAACATCTACAACCGCTTGTGTTAGAAATGGGAATAATAATTGTAGCAGTGTACCCACCAATAATCCCAAAATTAACTGAACTACAAACTTTTTGTGCGGACGCAGATAGTTAAACAAAAATGAAAAGCCCGATTTATTGATTTTTTCACCATCCATGGCATAAAAATCGGGAGTTGGCTCAAGTAGCAGGCATACTCCTTGTGGCTCGCCATCTTTAACGGTTGTTGCCCAACATTTTAGAAACTCTTCTTTGGTATAAACAATTTTAGCACCTGCAGGGTCAGAAACATAAACTTTTTCTATTTTTTTACTACTACGCGAAGGTGTATATTCTTGACTTTCATCAAATTGCGCCCTTTGCGAAAAAACTTTGCGCCTTTTGCGTTTAAAATTTTCAATTTTATAAACAACCACAAAATGATTTTGATTCCAATGTGCAATAAAGGGAGTTGGTACTTCTTCTGCCAACTTATCGAAACCCAATTTTACTCCCATTGAACGAAAACCAATGCTCTCAGCCGCATCACTGATACCAAGCATAGAAACTCCCTCACGGTTGATATGGCATCTCTCTCGCAAAGTCTGCAGCGAGTAGTGCCGACCATGATATTTTGCCACCATTTGCAGGCATGCAGGACCACAGTCCATTGCATCGGGTTGCTTGGTGTTGGGGAAGGGTTTCATGGATTCACATTGCCACTATTTATCATTAAAAAATTTTAAAAATAGCAAAAAATTATTCCAACTCCAGTACTTTTTTAAATAAATAGTCGTATTTGTAGAGATTGTTTTCATTTTGCATATCAAATTTTTTGTAATCTAAATATTTGCGTTTTTCTTCAAAAGGTAATTCAATTAAAATTTCAGGAAAATCTTGATATATATCAATAGCATTATTTACCTTTGTTACATCAATAACAGGTTCTAACCGAAATGAAAATTTTGAATTTTTTAATTGAAATAAGACAGGTGCTAAACCAAAACCAGCTAATAACCCTGTTGGCTCGCCTACAGAAACTAATTGATCTATATGTCGGCAATAACTTGTAATAGAATGGGCTGCCGAAAAAACATTTTCATCTTGCAAAACATAAATTTTGCCTCTGTAATTTAAAGAATTAGAATCGGGAACAAAATAAATCGGAACATATTGAGTTACAAGATACTCAACATCAGGTGCCCAATCGAATGTTTGCACTTTTGAAGCATTTACATGAAAATCCAATCGTTTCTTCATTAATTCTGTATTTAAAAATGCCATTTGAGCATCATAAATCAACGAATCAGCAACTATTGCTTTTAATAAAGCAATCCAAACAAGATCACTACCTCCCAAATTTTCTCTAACATCAATAATTATCTTGTTTATCACTTTGTTATTTCCCAATTCTTTTACTTTTTCAGGTACGTAGTTTTCAGTATCATTCATATCAGGAAGATATATATACAAAATTTTGTCCTTTTCAAAATACAGAACTCTCTTTTCTTTCTTTGCAGGATTGATATAGTGCTTAAAATCAGGATGTTGATTTAGATTAAAATCACTTAACTGTTGTGCGTCAAAACCATAAAACAAATTTAGATTTAAGTTAAGTAATTGACCATCGTCATTTTCTACGACTAATTCACCTTCTCTTAAAAAAGCGGAAGAAACACAATAGTATTGTTTTCTCTTAAAATCCCATCGAACATCTCCATTAAAAAAACGATGACTATTTTTCAAAACATAATCATTGTAGGGATTTTCGTTATATAAAATTAATTTTGCGTTTCTAAGAACCAAAGTATCATAGTCCTTATTAGTAAGAGTGTAAACGCCGTGCAAATAGTAGTTTCCATCAATATATGGGGGGTTGCATGGAAAATATGCTATCTCAGTGCTTCCACCCTTTTCATTCCTTTCGTTTATCCATTTACGATATTCAGTACGAATTTTATTAACTATTTTTGTATCTATTCCTGTTGTGTCATCAAAAGAATCCCAAACCTGATTTGCGATAACAGCGTGTATATCATACATATATCTTAAAGACATATCTAAAAGTCTAATAAATTCGAAATATTCCTGAACATCCTCTATTCTAGGTCTCAATGATTTTATAGAATCTAAAAGATTGACTCCTGTAACAGCCTTTCTAACAGGTAATTGTGGATTAGCATTTTCGATGATAGAGAGAAATTCGTCAAAATCTTCATACATTTGCTGCTTGGATAATGTGGGGGGAAAATCCTGAGCTGTACTTACAAAACAATAAAAAATCAGAAAAGAAAAAAATAATATTTTTTGCATAATAAAAAAGTTTAAATGTTATTTTCATAAGTAGTTCTTAATAATAGAAAATCTTCCATATTTTTTTCAAAATGAATACACAAGTCATAATTTTTGTAGTTAAATTTGTTTTCAATACGTTTGTGGGGACAACCACCTCCGCAAATTGGTAAATAAAAACATTGTTTACATGGCTCATCTTCAAAAGGGTCGGCTCCATATAAATATCTGTTCAATTGTGTGTTGTCAGTAATATTTAAACCGTCTTTGGTTAATTGGCCTATCTTATAATTCCTATTTCCAATTATTTCCCAACATTTATATAAATCACCATTTGGCGCAATTACCAATGTTGATGGATTTCGTGCTGAGCATTCCGTAATATTATTGCTAGGATAAATCAGATTTAAATTTTTCATTATTGTGGAAAAACCTTTAATTATTGAAAATTTCTCAATATTTGAAATTATACAAGAATCTTTGCAGGCATTTTTTGTGTTTTGAATGATAAAACTTGGAGCTATAAAAATGTTTTTGTAGTTACGATACTTGTCTGTCAAAAGGGTAAAAAGCGCGCCAAACTCATTTAAGTTGTTTTTATCTATATTTACCCTGATAATTAAATTTGCAAAAGTGTTGTGCTTGGAAAAAGTATCAATATTATTTATAATAGTCCCAAAAGTATCGACATCGTTTGAGGTAAATTTAATTTTGTTATGCGTTTCATTCAAACCATCTATAGTAAGTTGTATCTCATTTACTTTACATCTTTCCAATAACTCAATATTTTTTTTATCTAAGAAATATCCGTTGGTAATTATTTTTCCTCTAACTGGTAAACGGCAAACTGTTTCCAATCTTTCAGTAATTGTTTCTATAATATCGGGATACAATAACGGCTCGCCACCGAACCATGTTATGCTAATTGATTCTAAATATTTTTGGTGTTTTACAAACCGAATAATATTATCAATTGTACTTTCATCCATCTTTCCCTTTTCTTTTGTTTCAAAACAATATGGACAAGAAAAATTACACTCCAATGTGGGAGCTATAGTTAACAACAGCGGATTAATTACGTTACGTCTTCTTTTTATTATAGAGATATATTTTAAAATATCATCATCATCATTTTCTGTAATTATGTTTTTCGTTAATAATATCTTCTCGCTTTCTAGGTCTATTTCTTTTCTTAGTATAAGACTATTGTTGTTTTGAACATTTTCTAAGAAATTGTACAAATCTTCGTTAATATGACAAAAATAATTAGATAACGAATTGTAAATAAAATAACTTCCATCATTGCAAAGGAGTTTTGTATATTTTGATATTTTCATAATTACTAACATTAAAAATAACACCATCCGTACCCTTTCTTCACGAGTACGGATAATGTTACAAATATTTTTGTGTTATGTATTTGGTAAAGGTATTTTTATACTAAACACACCTGAACAAGATTCCATAGCTATTGCATCACAATAGCTATAATCTCCAGGACAGTATCTATAAAGGTTTAAACAGAAATCAACTTCATACCCGGGTGGGCAAAAAAATGTTCCACTACATCCTATATCACCACCTAACACTTGTTTCATTTCACCGTTTTCCATACGTCCTTCTTCAATTGTTCTAATTACAAACTTATGCTTTTCCATTTTTATTATGTTTTATGCCTCTGCTTTTTCTATTTTTTAGCATCGGCTGGTTTACACTAAATTAAAAAAAATCCAAATTATTCTACTCGGAATAATTGCACACAATTCCTTTCGGAACAAATACCTTAATTTCTTTATCGAAAGAAATATCAAGAACGTTTTTTGCCTTTCGGCTGCTTTTTTCAATTCTCATTTTTACGCTTTGTTTTCTTTTTTGTTTCAAAATATTTTTTCTTTTTCAAAAAACTTTTATTTTTTGAGCTTGCGGGGCTCAAAAATTTTTATTTTTAAAAGTCGTTCTATTATTAAGACAACTAAATATAAAAAAGATATTACAAAAAGAAAAAAAAATATTATTTATTTATTTTTCAATTGATTTCTCAATTTATCTTTTGCCCTTGTTAGTTGTGTGCGAACTGTACCAATTGCGAGGTTTAATTTTGCAGCAATTTCTTCATAGCTTAACTCCTCATCCCATAATATTAAAATTTCTCGGCATTGTGCGGGTAAATCATCAATTGCTTTTTTAACTTCGCACTCGGTTTCCGTTTTTATCAAAATGTGCAATGGGTTATTTTCGTTTAATTTTTGAAAATTACTTTCATTCTCTCTTTGGATGTGCTCGTTATGTTTTCGCATAACTTCGTTGTGTTTAATAAACTTTAAACATTGATTATGAATGCTTTGTAGTATATATGCTTTTAGCGATGTTTTAATTTTAATTGTTTTGCGTTTTTCCCAGAGTATATAAAAGCATTCTTGTATAATATTTTCGCTAACTTCTTTGTTTTCAACAATTTTATTTGCAAATTTGCATAACGAAGTAAAATATTTGTTGTAAATCTGCTCAAAACTCTTTTTGGTAAGTTTTAACTCAATGGGTGCTACCTTGTCTGGTTTTTTTGTTTTTTCAGTAGTTTTCATGTCGTCATATTTTTATTCGGACATAAAAAAGTGCGGACTTACTCGTATCCGCCATTGAGGTATTCGACGACCCTGTTTACAAATAATCAAGCCCGCATCACTGCGAGCGTAAATTACTTATTCTTATAAACATAGAAAGTGTCGAATTTTCAATGGTAAGAATACTTTCAACGCAATTAAATATGTCTCATAAAGCGCTTGTTTGCGCTAAGTTATTAATTCTTAAAAATTTGTAAATAATTTTAATTCTCAAACAAAAATGTTGACTTTTTCGATAAAAATTTTTGACAAAAATATAAAATATTTTAACAGAGGGTTGTTATTTGGAATAAATAAAATTGGTTTGGCGTTTTTTATTTACATAGCCTGCATTATTCCTATATTTTATTTAAACGCAAAGTCGCAAAGTTGAGAACGCAAACAACACCAGACCCCACACCCTCCATCCACCCCACGCAGCAGCACTCGGTAGAGTGCCACGTAGATAACCCGGTAGGGGCGTACCCTTGCGGTCGAACGTAAGCGCAATTCGGGGCATCTCCAAAAAACATGCAGCATTCTAAACACGAATTACACGAAATCACACGAATTTGCAATTTGCACACACTAACCACAACAAAATGAAACAGTACAAATTTATTTAGCGAAATTTTGTGAAAAAAAAATATTGAATAAAAAAAAACGTTATCTTTGTATTAAATTTTTAAAATGAAAAAAGAAATTGGAAAATGGTTTTTTGATATTGCTAAATATGTAGCAACAGCGGTATTAATATCATCTTTTTTAAGCGGTTTTGAACAAAAATCAGTGATGTACATAGTAGGCTTGGCAACAATTTCATTTACTTTCTTAATAGGGGTAGTATTAATGAGGGAAAAAAAGAATAAAAAAAGAACTAATAAAAAATAAACTTATGTGGGCAATAATAACTTGTATGTTTATAGTAGCAATGGGCGTATCAGTATACGTTTTTTCTTTAACCGAAGCAGGTAAAAGATTTTTCGATGACGAGCCAGAATTGGAAAATGCTTAAAAACAGCTCCGCTAACGGTATGACTGACAATGAAAAAGTTATCTACACTTTTTGTATATGGTCTTGATATGTTGATTAAGGTAACCGCTACTTTTTTTTTCCACAAAGTCGCTCAAAGGTTTTTTCACAAAGTCGCACAAAGTTTATTTTGCTGCTAATTACACAAATTTTCTCTAAGTAATTTTTTTTGTTACACAGAGAAGACACAGAGTTTCACAGAGGATTTCCCCCCGCTAACCACTTACCGCTACTTTTTTTTACCACAAAGTCGCATAAAGGATTTTTCACAAAGTCGCACAAAGTATATTTTGCCACGAATTACACGAAAACACACGAATTTGCCCCCACTAACCACTAACCGCTAACCACTAACCACTACTCAATACTTTTCTTATATATCGCTTTCAGTGGATAAATCAATCTTTCGGCTAATCGAACATCTTCGGTTACAATTTCAGCCATTCCCATCATATTTTGCCTGAAAGGTAGTGTTTTTCCGTAACTTGTAACTAATGTATCGGGTAAAAATATTGTACCAACATAAACCGAATCGGGAACTGTTGAAAGTGAATGCAGTTTGCCAACTACAATACCATATTCTTTGTCGGGGAAATCGATGAATTTGAGGTTTACTTCCTGATTTTCACGTACTTTGCCTGCACGATGAACGGGAATATTGATGCGACAAATGATTTGTGTTTTGTCGAAAGGTACAATTGTCATAACATGCTGACCTTGACCAACATTCTGATTTTCTTTCCAAATACCTGAAAATGCAACCTGTCCGGCAACAGGCGATATCAAACAATATCTATTTTCATGCTCTGCAACTGCACTTTGTAGATTTTCAAAACATTGATTGATATTTGCAATACGTTCAGATTCAGACTGTTTTTCACTTAAAAATAGTTCTGTAAGTTGTTGTTCGTTTTCAAGTATTGTAAGTTTAAGATTTGAAAGAGAAATTTCGGAGTTAGTAAGTGCCATACGTTGTGCCAAATATTCTTTGTGATTTATTTCAAATTCAACTTTTGTAATAAAATTGCCTGCAAGCAACTGAACATGCCGTTCGTGGCTGTTTTTGGCAAGTTGGTAGTTTGTTTGAGCGTCGCTAACTTGCTGTTCATATAATAACTTATGCGCTTCTAATTCAGCAATTTTGCGGGTAATATCATCACGTTTTTTTCGGTAGGAGGCAAGTTCAATAAAAGTTTGGTAGTCGTCAATTGCTTTCAGATAGTTTGCAAAGGGCATCTGCATATCACCTAATCGGCTTGAATTTCCACAAAGTGAATCCCATACATCGGTAACATTCAATGGTTTAGGATTAATTTCAATTAATTGTTTTAGGTTTTGATACTGTTTAAAATCGGCAGGATTTTCGATAATAGCGAGAAGTTCTCCTTTGTCAACAGAATCGCGGTCATCAACAAAAAGTGATTGAATTTTTCCACTTGAACGCGACAATAAAAATGCGGGCGGATTGGCAGTTTGAATAAAAAAGTTGCCATAAATTATATCAGGATACCTAAAAAAGAATGAAAATACTATTATTGCAATTATTACTGTTGCAATAACCGTTATACCGTACCGCACAAGCGATGACGGAACTTTGCCCATTATTTCATTTACTTCGTCACTGCGGATATTTATAGTTTCAGGGTTCATAAGTTTATAAATTATGTCTAACGCTTTAATATTCATAGTTTTGTTACACAATTCAAAAGTAACATTCTATAATTTTTGTGTAATTTCAATGGAACGTCCTAGCGCAGCAATAATACGAAAAAAAGTAGCTACGCTAGGCACAATTATCCCTTTTTCTACTTCAGAAATATATGCTTTATCAGATCCAATTCTTTTGGCAAGTTCGGCTTGTGTTAAATGTGCCTCTTTTCTTGTTTCCAATAATAGTTGACTTGTGTAGAATGCGTACGCATCTTCATCGAAAATGTTTCTTTCGGGAGTTCCCTGTAGCCCGTATTTGGCTTCTAAATGAGCACTATAGTCTCGTATTTTATGGTCGTTTGTCTGCATAATATGCCTCCTTTATTTTTAATGCTTTTTCTATTTCATTTTTTGGTGTCTTTTCTGTTTTTTTCTTAAATCCGCTAAACAATACAACAATTTGACCTTCATCGAAAATAAAAAACAAACGGTAGATATTGCTCTCATATTTTATGCGAAGTTCATATAATCCATCCCTTATATAATCAATAAATTTCGATGGTATTCTGTCCTTGGTTTCTAAAAGTGAAATTATATAGTTTAATTTTAAAATTTCTTTTTCAGTTAAAGTTGCAATAAATCTTTCGAAATAACCACCGTATGTAGAAATTCTTCGTTTCATAATGCAAAAATATATATTTTCAATTACTTTACCAAATTAAATGATTGGAGTTCGTTCGGGCATTTGCATTAACTCCTTTAGTATGGATAATGTTCTGGGGTTGATACTCTTTGTTTGTAACATCTGAAATCCTCCAAAGGCTTCCCTACGACAGCGGAAACCAAATAAATTGTTTTTAACATCAAAAATTTTGCATTTAGTAACGCTTCTGCAACTTTTTCTTCATTATAATATCGCCTGCACTGTCTAATATCTTCTACATCACCACGTTCAAAAACACGTTCGATAATAAAATTTGCGCTTTTGTCGTAGTCGAGTTTATCCAAGTTTATATCCCAAAAAATACGACCATGAAAATAGGGCTTTTTGATGGATGATTGCTTTTTGTTTTTGTCCATTTTCTTTGTTTCTATTGTTGTCACAATATTCATCAAAAAAATAATTACTAATTCAGGGTGCAAATTTAAGAATTTTTCGTGATAGAAAAAAAAGTATCATATTTTTTCGCAACTAATTTCACAAATTATCACTAATTTTCTTTGTGCTCCTTTGTGTATTGCAATAAATTCAATATTTCGGTAAACTCAATAACAATTTCGGTAAACTCAATAACAATTTCGGTAAACTCAATAACAATTTCGGTAAACTCAATAACAATTTCCAATACGTTCAATAACAAACAAATTCGTGACAAAAATAAAATACGATAAAATAAATAAAAATTGTATTTTTGCACTCTCAAATAAAGAAAAATAATGAGTGCTTTTTCAAATATAAAAGAACTTTTATCCTCTTTGCACAAAGAAGAGAGGCTACTTTCTGCTATGTTTAAGGAACGTAAATCGTTCAACTATAAATATGATTATGCCTTTGAATTAGTTGATAATGATGATAACCGTCTGCAAAAACTGATAAATCGTTCTGTAATACGTCAAAATGGAAATAATCTCGAAATTGACGACTTGTTCTTGCAGTTTTTTGAGCAAGTTTTAGAAACAAACGAAGAGATTAATACCTCGTATATCAATGAAAATCTTGAGACTATAAAGCAAAATATTCATTATTATTTCAATGAAACCAACGAACAACGCAAGTATAATTATCTGCGAAAAATTAAAACAACTTTGCGAAATATAGGAAATACAACCCTTCGCAACGTAATAGACTTAAAACGAAACATTGACAATACTTTCAAAAACGAGCCTAATTACAAAAATAAACGAGCAAAACTGATTAATTTAGACCTTAAAAGAAAAGATATTACCAAACTTATTGAACAGACCGAAAATTTAGTCTCCGAAGGTGAAGTTACATTTTTTACAACCGCAACAGATGAGGAATTGGGCACTATTATCGTTCAACTCAAAATACAATTGCATAAATGCACACATAACTTGATTGAAATAGAACGTCAAATCATTGATTTTCTTAATCAAATTCAATATCAGAGCAATGTTATCGAAAAATTGCGACAAATAAAATATCTGAAAGACCAATTTGACCTCGAAAGATTATCTGATTTCAAAGCCGTTTTAAATAGTAATAATGCTGTGCTTTTTGAGCCAAATCCCCAATATCCGTTAAAATTATCATTAGAATATTTGCAAAGCAACGAAGATGCATTTGAAAGTATCAAAAAAATATCAAAAAGAGTAAAATCGGGCGTAAAAATTTTGCGTCCCGTTGCAGATAAAATTTCAGAAGAATATTTAGAAACGCAAATAGAAGAAGAAATCCAAATAAATCTCGAAGAAGTTAAAAATGGTTTTGTTGCATCGGGATATACATTGTTCGATTTTGTTCTGAATTATAACTTTGCCAAATCAGTTTCGTTTGACGAAAAGGTTACAATTTTTTGCCAATTAATTTCGCAATACGAAAATATTTTTGATATTTCAGAAAAATATCAGGAAAAAGATAATTCCGAATTTGCCATTGTTTATCCTTTAAATAATTGAAAATATGAATATTCCACACCAAACAGCCGAAATATTTAAGATTTTGAGTAAAGGACAATTTATCAGTTCTAACAGTTCAAAATCTGCCATTCAGGAACTATACAATGTAATTGAAAATGAACAGAATTACGAAATTTTAAGGGACTATTTTGGGCATATTAATTTCATTTTAGAAAAAGGCGATGAGTATTTTTATTTCAGTCGTCCCGAAATCAAAACAGACATTGAAAAGAAAATAGAAACTGCACACAAATGGATTGATATTCTTGATTTTCTGAAAACTTACGACAATGCCTTTGGTTCTGGCTATCGTTTCTCGCCCTCTGAAATTCTTGTTCGACTGAAAACCGATGCCGAATTGGAAACTAAATTGGAGGCATTAAACAAAAACAAAGAGACTCAACAAGATATGCTCGACAAAGTGTTGAAACAACTTACTGACGATAATTTTTTGGAAATTGAAAACGAACGAATACAACAATATAAAGTGTTGGCTTCATTCAAATATTTGGAAAACCTGATTTTAACCATAAATATTAGTGGTTAGTGGTTAGTGGTTAGTGGTAGCATTCCGTTAAGCGATGCGGGCGAGACGTGGTAGAGCAGTTGTTCGTGAGAAAGGGAATAGTCCGAAAACGAAGATTGAAAGACAAAGAACTTTATTAATTCGGAAAAAAATTGCCTACATAACATTGAATTCAAAAAAAAGGTGTATCTTTGCATAAATTTTTAAAAATAAGAAAATGGTAGAAACAATAATGGAAAGACCTAAAACGATCGCTATAACTTACGATAAGTCAAATCCTATGGCAGAAAAAACATTGGATTATTTCTTGTCGTTGGGTTTTTTTCAATTAGAGAAAAATCCTCACGAAACAGTATTTGAAGAAAAATACGTAGGCAGAGTATTAAATATGGAATACACCGCTGTTGTAAGAGAAATTGAAGACGGATGGTACATGGCACAATGTGATCAAATACAAGGGGCGCTGACACAAGGGCAGACTATTGAAGAAGCAAAAGAAAATCTTAAAGATGCTATATACCTTTTGTTAGAAGACGAAATGGAAGATTTCAGAAAAAATAATACCGCTTATATCTCTTTGTAAATGAAACGAAATCAATTTATTAGCCATTTAGATAATCACAGTTGTGTTTTCAAAAGAGAAGGCAATAACCATTCTATTTTTATGAACTTGATAACAGGAAAAAGAGCAGCAGTTCCGAGACATAGCGAAATCAAGGACAGTTTATGCAATGAAATATGTAAACAATTTGGAATTCCCAAGATAAAATAGAACTACGTGGGAATGAAATGTGTATCGGAACAAACTCATAAACGCATCTCTTAGCAACACCAATACCCCAAGAAACTGTAGCGCATTCAATATCCAGCAGCACTCGGAACGAGTGCAACGTAGATAACCCCGTGTAGGGGCGTACCCTTGCGGTTGCCCAACAAGCGCAACTCGGGGTATCTCCAAAAAATGTTGCATATTATACTAAATAAACCTAATTATCACCTAATATTTTCCTAACAAAACAACCTCAGTAGCCAATAATGCAAATCAAATACAACCCGTCATTGCGGGCTTGACACGCAATCCCCTCAATAATCAGGGGATGCTGAAACAAGTTCAGCATGACGTGCGGGGTATACCATTCTCTACTGAGGTTGTTTTGTTTAGTGAATAAGGTAAAAATTAGGTTTTTTTATGTCGCAAAAATGCGACAATGGAGTTTGCGCCAAGTCAGGAGTTCTGATTTTATTGAAATGAGCTACATGTAGATAACTCCTTGTTTTTTTCCTGTTACATAGAAGCAGAAATTTGTGGCTAAAAATAATTATCCAAAAAATTTTATTATCTTTGCGCGCTAATTTAACATATAATTATTATGGCAATACCTATCAGATTTGCCCCTGTACTTGAAGGAGACGAGGCAATAGAGTTTTACGAAAGATGGCATCAATCGTTGCAAGAACCATTGAAACGCCCTATTTCAAAAGAAGAGCGAGATGCGATAAAAAAACATTTATTAAAGCATGAACTTGATAAAATTAAAAACGCATTGTGATTTTTGGGAATTGACACCCGAAAGACCTATTACGGATTTTGACTGTGGCGACAGCGACTTAAATGATTTTTTCAATCGTGATGCACTGTTATTTCAGCGGCAACGGTTAGGACAAACTTTTAATCACTGTTTGAAAGATACTGACAAAATTGTTTGCGCATTTTCACTATCGGCAGATAGTTTGAAAACAGTATTAATGCCCGGAAGTCGTATCAAAAAGATAAAGGAGTTGATACCACGCGAAAAGGCATTACAATCGTATCCTGCAATATTAATAGGAAGATTAGGCGTTTCGGTTGAATTCGCAGGAAGAGGAATTGGATTGCAATTGTTGGACACAATTAAAGTGTATTGCGACATGAATTTTCCCTTTTTAGTGAGATTTCTTGTAGTGGACGCATACAACAAGGATAATGTAATAGCATTTTATCAAAAAGGCGACTTCTCTTTTGTATTTTCAACCGAGCAGCAAGAAATTGAAAATCTCAGAAAAAGGGTGAACGAAAACGAAATACTAAACACACGCCAGATGTTTTTCGATATGGAACGCGGGAATAAATAGTTGTCAGTTTTCGATTGTTAGTTCCCTATGATCTGAAGAAAAATGAGAAATAAATAAAAATTCCGCAGACTAACTCCGTAAGGAGTTATATGTAGATAACCCCGAGTTAGCGTAAGCGCAACTCGGGGCATACGCAGCGCAAATGAGTGAATACATACAAATGATTATAAAATAATTAGTGATAATTAGTGTAATTAGTGGCTACAAATAAAAAATGAAATACTTAAATAAAATCATATTTATCAATTCTGCTGATAAAGCGCTGAAATATGCCGAGGCGAACCTCGATGGCAACGTACATTTCATTGGTACACAAGGAGTTGGAAAGAGTACGTTGTTGCGTTCAATTTTGTTTTTCTACAATGCAGACAAACAAAAATTGGGAATAGAAACGGGACAAAAAACCTACGATGACTATTATTTTCCATATCAAAATTCCTATGTTGTTTACGAAGTGAAAAAAGAACATAACTCATTTTGTGTGTTGACTTTCAAGTCGCAAGGCAGGGTTGCATTTCGCTTTTTTGATGCGGGTTATGACAAAAACTTTTTCCTCGACAATGATGGAAAAGTACATGAAACGTGGGATAAAATTCGAGATTCTCTTGGAAAAAATATCAGTTATACAAGAATAATAAGCAGTTACGAAGAATACCGCAATATACTTTATGGCAACAATAAAGGGATGTCCGCCGAATTTAGAAAATATGCCCTGTTAGAAAGCAAACAGTATCAGAACATTCCGCGCACAATAACTAATGTGTTCCTTAATGCCAAACTTGACGCTGAATTTGTGAAAGAAACTATCATAAAATCGCTTAATGAAGATGAAATTAAAATTGACTTATCTACCTATTCGCAAACGCATCTGAAAGATTTTGAAAATCAATACAATGACATAAAAAAATGGACAGATAGAAACAAAAACGGGGAAAATCAGATTGAAAAACAAGCCGATAAAGTGTCTGAATTATATTCAGCGCTTAAATTTTCAGAAAAAGAAAAAGAAGAATTAGCTGCACAATTAGGATGGGCATTGAATAATGTTAAAGAACAGCAACCGCAAATAGAGGAATTGCTTAATACCGAACAACTTAAAAAGAAAAAAAATGAAGAAAAACTTAAAGAATTGTATAATGTTTTTGAAAAAAAGAAAAATGAAATTCAAAAACAGATTGGTGAAGTTTTAAGTAAAATAAGAGAAGTTTTAAGCAAAAGAAAAGAATATAATACATTAAAAATCAATGAAATAATTGCGAGAGTAAGTAAGAAGAACATCTTAGAGTTGGAAAAGAAAAACTTATCAAACGAACAGTTATTATTAACTTCTGCATTTTCCGAAATTGAAAACAAATACAAAGCGCTGCTGCAAAATTTGCAAAATCAGTTTAAAGAATTTGAAAATAGCAAACAAACTGATAAAAATAAAGCAAACGAAGATTTTTTGAATTTTAAAGAGAGTCTGAATTTACAATATGAAAATATTTTTGAAAATATAAAAACCCAATTCCAAACCGAACTTGAAACAGCGCATTCGCTTGAAAAAGAGAAAGAAAGAGCAATCACTGAGCAAAAAATCAAACGTGCAGAAGTAAAAAACAAAAAATTTCACGAAAAGTTAATAGAAAGTTGTATAAATGAGATAACCGAATTAAAATATAGAATTTCAAATGCTGAAAATATTATAAATCAAGCAAAAAGAGAACAAGAAAATTTCAAAAAAGAGTGGTCAATCGAAGAAAAAGGAATCGTCGAAGAAAACAAAAGAGAAGTAGAAAAACTAACCGAAAAACATACAAAATTACAAACCCAGATTGCTGAAATTGAAAACTATATTGTTAATAGTAAAAATTCTTTATATGGTTGGTTATCTGACAATTACCCTAATTGGGAAAACTCGGTTGGTAAAGTTATTGACGAACAAAATGTGTTGTTTAATACGTCGTTAAATCCTCGTTTGTTAGAAAATTCTGGCAACATTTATGGCATTGAAATTGACCTGAACGAAATTGATAAAACTGTAAAAACGGTCGCCGATTATGAAAATGAAAAAGAATATTTGCAAACTCAAATCATTGAAAACCAAAAAATTATTTCAAACTTGAACGCTCAAATGAACAAAAATTTGGAAAATTTGAGAATAAAATTTCACAAAAAAATCAAAGAACAAAAAGAAATTGTTCAAACTAATGAATATACACACAATATAAGTAAAACAAAATTGGAAGAGGTTGTTGTAAAATTAACCGAATGGGAAAATAAAGCAAAGATAGACAAACAAACGGCTTTGGAGAGTATTGAAAATGAAATTTCAAAATTGTCGGAAGAGAAATTAAAAATGGTGGAACAAGTTGCCAAAATCAATAATAGTATTGATATCAATATCAACAAAAAGAGAAAAGAAAAAGAGTTGAAAATCAAAGCCGAACAGCAAAATTTAAACCTTTTGTTGTCAAAATATGATTTTGAAATTGCTGATAAAAAAAGAGAAAAAGAGAAAAAAGAAAGAGAAATCAAACATCAACAAAAAAATGAATTAGACTCAAAAGGTGCTGATACAAAACGAATTGCAGAGATTGATTTGTGTCTGTCGGAAGTAAATGCGGAATTAACATATATCGAAAATAATCGTGATAAAGTTGCAGATTACAATAAAGATAAACGAGAACTTTTTGACAAAGAAGCCGAATTTAAAAATAATAAACAAACGCTTGAAAATCAATATAATGTAGAAAAAGAGAAGTATGAACAGCAAAAAAACAAATTTAATCAGGAAATTATTCAACATAATGCGGACATTAAGTCATTCAGTACTATTTTGAGTAATTATGAAAATGATTTAACGCAATATGAAAATTTCACAAAAACAGATATTTACGTCTCAATTTCCAATTTTATCGAAACCTATTCTGATAACAACAAAACAGAACTGACTTGCACGATGTTGATTAATGAATTGAATATCAACGATAACACAGCAACAAAACGCTACCTTGAGTTGCAAGAATCTATTCAAAAATTTGCAGGTAATTTCCAAGAAAACAATATTTTCAAATTTAAAGTAAAATTTACTGAAAAACAAGATTATTTCGATTTTGCCGATAATTTAAAAGAATTTATTGAAACAGATTTGATTTCAGAATACAAAAAACTATTTGAAGAACGTTTTGCCCGTATTATCAGACAAATAGGCAATGAAACACAACAACTTATTGAAAAAGAAGGAGAAATAAGCAAAGTTATTGACGATATTAATAAAGATTTTAAAGAAAGAAATTTTGTCGGCGCAATCAAAAGTATGGAACTGCGCACAGGTGAAAGTGCAAACCCAATATTTCAATTACTCGTTGATATTTCAAAATATAACAACGAAAATATTTATGAATTAGGGGAAAAGAGCCTGTTTTCGACTGACGAACAAAACACAAAAAATGAAAAAGCAATAGAACTGTTAAAATCGTTAATTAAAGCAATGTTGGAATATAGTAAAAAAGAGATTTTGTTGTCCGATTCTTTTGAATTACAGTTTAAAATTGTTGAAAATGACAACGACAGCGGATGGGTGGAAAAACTGAAAAAAGTTGGCTCAGAAGGTACTGATACTTTGGTTAAAGCAATCATTAACATTATGTTACTCAATGTTTTTAAAGAAAGGGCAGACAAGAAAAACAAAGGTGATTTTCGACTGCATTGTACCATGGACGAAATCGGTAAATTGCACACTACTAACATAAAAGGTATTTTGCAATTTGCTAACGACAGAAATATTCTGTTAATAAATAGTTCGCCAAATCCAACAAATTCTTTTGATTATCGCTATATTTACCTGTTGGCAAAAGATAGCAACAACGTAACCAATGTGAAACGAATTGTAAGCAAAAAATGAAACTTCCCATTCATATTGCAGAGAAATTGTTGATACTTATGCAGGGCAAAACACTTCCTGCAAGTTCCGTAAAACACGCAATCATAGAAGAAATGATTGCAGAGAGAATTATTGAACGCAAAGGTAGAATACAAAAAAAACTGTCTGCTTTAAACACAAACACTTTGTCGATTTATTTACATAACAAATTTTCTGTCAATAATTTAGAGCGATATATTCAAACCTTACAAAAAAGAAACTTGTCGAGAGCCGAGGCAATAAAAATTTCAAGTGATTCCAAATTAATGAATATCAGAACATTCAAAGGTTTTTTGATAAATTGTTATAACCAGATTCAGGTTTCAGTCAATGAAAAACAATTCGTTTTGAATCCCGTTGAAGGCACATTTCAGTTTATTTATGATTTTGAAAACTTTATAATTCCGAAGGATATTACAATTGTTGGCATTGAAAATCCAGAAAATTTCCGCCAAATAGAAAAACAAAAATATTTGTTTAAAAATATAACGCCTTTATTTATAAGCCGTTATCCGCAAAGCCAAAAAAAAGATTTACTGAAATGGTTACAATCAATACCAAATACTTATTTGCACTTTGGCGATTTCGATTTCGCAGGAATTGCAATTTATTTGAACGAATATAAAAAACACCTTGGCGACAAAGCAACTCTTTTTATTCCCGAAAATATTGATTATCTGTTTGAAAATTACGGTAATAAGAATTTATATGATAATCAAAAAATTAAGTTTGATACAAAAAATATTTCAGAAATTGCCATTTTGAAATTGATAAAAACTATTCATAAACACAAAAAAGGCTTAGAACAGGAAATATTTGTTGGTTTTTAGTTTTCAGATGGGCACTCCTTTAGAATGCTACCAAATGAAAAAGGATGCATTCTATCGGAATGCATGTAACTTGCTATGCTATTTTCTACCAAGCGATGCTTTCCTTACGGAATGCAGCATACATTTCCGCACCAAACCCTACTCTTATAGATTCCTCATTTCACTTTGTTACATTCGGAATGACGGACTGTAATGGTTTGGAGGTTCGAGGGGCGGGTTGCGACAAGCCGCAACCCGCCCCTCGCTCACATTGTCATAGTAATAGGGTCATTCCGAACAAAGTGAGGAATCTATTTAGTAATCAGTAGGGGCAAACCTACTGTCCATCTTTTATCAACAAGTTCAAGCAACAGAAAAAATAAGTTTTCAAGAGTTTGAAAATATACTAAAATTTCAGGGTATTTCAGGCAAACAATGGGATAGGTTTGTAAAAAAACTATAATAAATGTTGTGTATTATAAAATAAATAATTATTTTTGCAGTTTATTTATAAAAACGGAAAGAATATTTTACACAAATGAAATTGAATAACAATTTTATAAAACTTTAAACCTTACATAAATGAAAACAAAACTCTTTTTTTCCCTTCTCTGTTTTTATTGTTTTGCAAGTGCAGCCCAGGTTTTTCCCCCTACATTGTCCAAGCAGCAAATGTACGAGGATTTTGACGAGTTTCTTTATATAATCGAAAATGCTAACCCACAATTACCTGTCAGAAAGGCTGTTACAGGTGTTAATTTGTTAGATTCTGTTAAATCATTAAGACCTAGAATAGAGGATGTTCAAGAATATTTCGAATTTATTAGATTACTTGACAACTCTTTGTCATATATGTATGACATTCACGCTGTTATGGCAAATCGTGTATGGGATTATTTTGATTATAGATTTGGGACGGTAGATACAATAGCTATAAATACAATTTACACAGAATACAGAAAATGGTCATTTGAAAAAACAGGAAAAAGTGGTAATCGGTCATTTTTTCCGTGTAACCCATCTTATATAGATGGTAATTATTATCTACATGGTTATTATACGCTTACAAGTAGGGATAGCAAAGATACTATAGTACTGAAAAATGCTAAAATAATTTCATACAATAATAGTCCGTACAATTATTATGTTTTACAAAGTGGTTATCGTTTTATGAAATGGGATTTTAAGCGAAAACAATATTTCAATCCAACTTCTTCTTTTTCAAGAGATTGTGATTTAATTGTAGAAAATGGAGATGGCTCAATTTTTAGTTTAAATCCTAGTACCTATTATGGCTACAATATTCGACAAGTAAGCGATACAACTTTTTTCCAAAACCACCCAGACTTTAGAGTCAATTCTCATCCTTCTCAACGAGAAAAGAGAGCTTTGTATTTTGAAAAAGATAAAATATTGTACGTTTACCTTCCTAACATGAATGAAACTGATAACTTAACAGTAGAAAAAATAAAAGAAATAGGCAAAGGAAAAGATTTAAAAAAGGTAATAATTGATGTTCGAGGTAATTTAGGAGGCGGCGATTCATTTTGGCACAATTTATTAAAAGCAATAGTTGCTGATTCATTGATTTATGATGCTCAAATGGCATTTTTAAATACAGAATTAATGAAGAAACGATTGGATTTTCATGTAAATGCTTCAAAAGTGCAAACATTCGATTGGGCACCAGATGTTGAGTATCTTGTAACTCAATATGTTCCGAGTTATTTTGTTCCCGATTCTAATTCTTTAAACTACAGAGGCAAAATTTATGTTTTGCAAGATGAAAATGTTTTTTCAGCAGCCCATTCTATTACAAGTTATTGCCGGCATATAGATCAATTAGTTTCTGTAGGCGAGCCAACAGGGTTATTAGCTGGTTTTGGTTTAGCACCTGTCTTATTTCAATTAAAAAATTCAAAATTTTCATTTCGGTTAGAACCTGTTAT